>JALFIR010000069.1:0-31431 GCA_022776215.1 Solobacterium sp.
TAACAATATCCATTAATAAAAGCACCACTTATACTAATGTATATGGGTGGTGCTGTTTTGCGGAATGGGTGGTGCTAAATTCTGGAATCTGGTGGTGCTAAATAAGTGGAAAGGCTGGCGCCGTTAGACTGGAATATTCAAAGGACTTTATGGTGATTATATTCTTACTCATTACTCTCGTATAGAGATAGATGAGGCCGAGGGTTTTATTGTTAAAGATCGTGATAAATTGTTTACTTATTCTGGACTTGATTTATTATTGAAGCGTTATGTTATTCATGATCATAACCATGTTCCTCTAGAAACACCTCAGGAGATGTTTATGGGTATTGCGCTACATCTTTGTATGAATGAAAAGATAGATCGTATGAAGTGGGTTAAGCGTACCTATGATATGTTAAGTCAATTAGAAGTTACAATGGCAACTCCAACTATGTCAAATGCTAGAAAACCATATCATCAACTATCTAGTTGCTTCATTGACATGGTTCCGGATAGTTTGGATGGCATTTATCGTTCCCTTGATAATTTCGCTAAGGTTTCTAAGCTTGGTGGTGGCATGGGAATGTACTTTGGCAAAGTGCGAGCAACCGGCAGTACTATTCGTGGTTTTAAGGGTGCTGCAGGTGGTGTTATTCGTTGGATAAGACTTGTTAATGATACAGCAGTGGCGGTTGACCAGCTTGGTATGCGTCAGGGTGCTGTGGCTGTCTATCTTGATGTATGGCATAAGGATTTGCCTGAGTTTTTACAGCTTCGTACTAATAATGGTGATGACCGCATGAAGGCTCATGATGTTTTTCCTGCTGTCTGTTATCCTGATTTGTTTTGGAAGTTAGCAGATGAAAATATCGATGCTCCTTGGTATTTGATGTGTCCACATGAAATATTGGCTGTTAAGGGTTATTCTCTTGAGGACTACTATGGTGAGGAGTGGGAAAAGAGATATTATGACTGTGTAAATGATTCGCATATTTCTAAGCGAACAGTTTCTGTAAAAGATATTGTGCGTCTAGTTCTTCGTAGTGCGGTTGAAACAGGGACACCTTTCGCTTTTAATCGTGATACTGTTAATAGGATGAATCCTAATGGACATGCTGGTATGATTTATTGTTCAAATTTGTGCACAGAGATTGCACAAAACATGGCTCCTATTGAATATGTATCAACGAATATTTCTGTTGAAAATGGGGATACTGTCTTATTAACCACTACAAGACCTGGTGATTTTGTAGTATGTAATCTTGCAAGTCTTTCTCTTGGTAATCTTCCACTTGAGGATGATGAGTATATGCAAAGAACAATTGAAACAGCTGTGCGTGCACTAGATAATGTCATTGATTTAAACTTTTATCCCTTAGAGTATGCAAAGTTAACTAACCATAAATATCGTAGCATTGGTCTTGGTGTTAGTGGATATCATCATATGCTCGCAAAACGAAATATTAAGTGGGAGAGCGAAGAACACTTAAAGTTTGTAGATGAGGTGTTTGAACGCATTAATTTTGCTGCTATTAAAGCGGACAATGCTTTAGCTATTGAAAGAGGTGCTTATAAATTATTTGATGGCAGTGATTGGCAAAATGGTGATTATTTTAAAAAGCGTGGCTATACTTCAGAAAAGTGGAAAGACTTACAAAGAAGTGTTTGTGAAAATGGAATGCGTAATGCTTATCTTTTAGCTATTGCACCAACATCTAGTACTTCAGTTTTGTCTGGTACAACGGCTGGTGTTGATCCAGTGATGAAACGTTTTTATCTTGAGGAAAAGAAGGGTAGCATGTTGCCACGAGTTGCTCCTGAGCTTTCTATTAATACGTGGTGGTATTATAAGCCAGCACACACAATTGATCAAACCTGGTCTATAAAGGCGGCTAGTGTACGTCAGCGTCATATTGATCAAGCTCAGAGTATGAATCTTTATATTACTAATGAATTTACGATGCGTCAGGTTCTTAATCTATATATTGAAGCTTGGAAGGCTGGTGTTAAAACCATATACTATGTGCGCAGTAAATCGCTTGAAGTAGAGGATTGCGATAGTTGTTCGGCATAAGGAGGATAATATGGAAGAAATTAAGAAAAAACCACTTTTTAATCCCAATGGAGATATTGATGTACGTCTTCGTAGGATGATTGGTGGCAATACTACAAATTTAAATGATTTTAATAATATGAAGTATCCATGGGTTAGCGATTGGTATCGTCAGGCTATGAATAACTTTTGGGTGCCAGAAGAGATTAATCTTTCTCAAGATGTTAAAGATTATCCAAACCTATTGCCCACAGAACGCATTGCATATGATAAGATTCTTAGCTTTTTGGTCTTCCTTGATTCGATACAAACGGCCAACCTACCAAACATTGGTGAGTATATTACCGCAAATGAGGTTAATCTTTGTCTATCAATTCAGACATTTCAGGAATGTGTCCATTCTCAAAGTTATAGTTATATGCTAGATACTATTTGTTCGCCTGTGGAAAGAAATGACATCTTGTATCAATGGAAAAATGATGAGCATCTTTTAAGGCGCAATACTTTTATTGGTGATTGTTATAATGAGTTTCAGGTTAAAAAAGATCCTTTAACATTATTGCGTGTGATGATGGCTAACTTTATTTTAGAAGGTATCTATTTCTATAGTGGTTTTATGTTTTTCTACAACTTGTCACGAAATGGTAAAATGCCTGGTTCAGCACAGGAAATTCGTTATATAAATCGTGATGAGAATACTCATCTTTGGTTGTTTCGCAATATCATCAGCGAACTACAGAAGGAAAATCCTGAGCTTTTTACAGAAGAAAATATAGAAATGCTTCGTTCTATGATGAAAGAAGGTGTGCGTCAAGAGATTGAGTGGGGCCATTATGTGATAGGAGATGGTGTTCCAGGTTTAAATAAGGATATGATAAGTGACTATATTCATTATCTTGGAAATTTACGTTGGATGAGTCTAGGTTATTCACCACTTTATCCAGGCTTTGAGAAAGAGCCAGATAGTATGGCTTGGGTTAGTCAATATTCAAACGCCAATATGGTTAAAACAGATTTCTTTGAGGCCAAAAGCACCGCCTATGCAAAAAGCACAGCCCTTGTTGATGACCTATAGTGTTAACGTCAAGATAATATAAAAGACGCTACACATGAAAACAGAGCTCAACTTTTTAAACTTATTTAAGTAAAATGGTATAAACAACTTATTGAACTTCTTTATATAAAATGGTATAAATAAGTTGAGGTGAGCATATGGACTACAATTTTGATAAAGATTTTAAAGCGATTCGAGACGTTTTGGATATTTCGCAAAAAGAATTTGCGAAGGTTTTAGATACTGAACAAAAAACAATTTCTAATATCGAATCAAAAGATTCATATCCTTCTAAAACTATTGTAGAAAGTGCCTTTACTTATGCGTTTAAAAAGGATGTCAAGATCAACAAACTAAAGGAATTGTTATGTAGAGATAACTTGAGTCATAATGAGAAACTTCTTTTTCATGGTTCTAAGGGCGAAATAAAAGGTGATATTGATGTTAATTTTGGTAGAGGAAATAATGATTTTGGCAAAGGCTTCTATACTGGCGAAAGCTATGAACAAGCCGTATCATTTATATCTACTTATGATGATCCAAGTGTATATTTTATGTCCTTTGATGATAGTGACTTAAAGTGTAAAAGATATTCAGTTGATAGGGAATGGATGATGACTATTGCATATTATAGGGAATCTTTAGAGGAGTATGAGAATCATCCTTTAATTGAGAAAATTATTAAAGAGTCAAGAGATTGTGACTATATAATTGCGCCTATAGCTGATAATAAGATGTTTGAGACAATTAATGAATTTATCGAAGGTAATCTAACTGATAAACAGAGTAAACATTGTTTAGCCGCTACAAATCTTGGTATGCAATATGTATTTCTTACCGAAAAGGCAGCATCTAGGTTAAAAATAGTGGAACGTTGTTATGTATGTGATAAAGAAAGAGAATATTATAAAAAAATTAAAGAAGATTATAGAAAACTAGGCAATGATAAAGTTAAATTGGCAAAGGCACAATATAGAGGCATTGGAAAATATATAGATGAGGTTTTGGCATGTTAAAGAAAAGAAAAATAGATAGTAATGGTTTACTAATGTGTAAAATACAAGCTCAAGCCTTTGAACGCTCTATTGATAGAATGGAATGCAGTTCTGATGTTTTTATTAGAAGATTCATGCACAGTAAAATTGCTGATTTATTTGATAATGAAGGCATACTTGATACTAACTATCAATGGAAAGATGTACTAGACTTTGTAGAAGAAGAATATGGTGTTAGTAATTATGGTAGCGTTAAATATAGCCCAAATGAGATGTATTGGATTGGCTATGTCTATAGATACTATTCATATACTTACGAGATGTCTTCAGCCCAAGTTTATCGAATTGTAAAGCCAAAAGAATTAAGAGATGTGTATCTTCCTTATCACACTCTAGATCCAAGCCAGGCGATTGAAAGAATATTAGAGGCAAAGGGTTTGCCTATAACCGAAGAAGAAGAACTCAAGCGTCAATATGAAATTATTAAAAGAATCTATAATGAAGATAAATAAGAAATGGAACATTAACGTTCCATTTTTACTTCTATAGTAGTTCCGTTATTATTACTGTCTTTAACATAGACACTAGCCTTATGTAACTTAGCTATCTCATATACTAAAGCTAAGCCTAAACCAACACCACCAAATTGTCTATTTCTAGATTTATCAATTCTAAAGAAGGGTTGGAAGATGGTTTCTTGGTACTCTTTAGGAATACCATTACCGGTATCTTTTACTTGGATATAAGTATATTTATCATCATTGTTTATATTGATGGATACACTACCATCTTGTTTGTTATACTTAATCGCATTCTCAACTAAGTTATAGATCATTTGATAAATAAGAGTATCTGAACCGGTGATAGTTGAGTTACCTTTAGTAGATAAAGTGATATTCTTCTTATCAGCCAACAAACTTAAGTCGGCTATAATTTCTTCTATTAATGGATTAAGTTCAATTTGTTCATTGGTTGGAATATTATTAAGATTAGCTATCTCCAATAGTGTTTTACTCATTTGATTTAATCTTTCAATTTGTTCACCTAAAGATTTTAAAAATAATTCCGTTTCAGGTTTGATATCAGGATTATCAATAGGAAATGATTCAATCTGTGCTTGCATCAAAGCTAGTGGTGTTTTAAGTTCATGAGCTACATTATAGTTAAATTGTTCCTGTGCCTTAAAAGATTGATTAAGTCTATCCAACATATCATTAAATGATTTAGAAAGATTTGAGAATTCTGTTAAAGAATCTTCTTCTAACTTGATATCACCTAGATTACTAGATTGAACTGTTTCTACTTGTTCTACATATTTATTTAATGGTTTCAAAGCTTTACCCGATACAAAATAAGCAAGGACACCTGACAATAGGGCAACATCCAATGATATTAAGATATTAGATATTCTAAAATCACTCTTGGCAGTTGATATTACAAGGGTAACATCCTTGGGGTCAACAGGAATCTTAGTTTCATTATTAATCACAAAGCTTTCGATATCATTCATATAGGAAATGCCACTTGTAGAAAGTAGTACTTGCATCAATAAACAAGTAAAAACTATTAACAAGAAGGTCATGATTGTTATGCGCCATTGTAGTGAATTTTTCATATTGTCTCCTTAATTAAGTAGCCTTCGCCAATTCTGTTAATAATAGGATCATAGCCTAACTTATCCTTTAGTTTCTTACGAAGTGATGAGATATGAACTCTAATTGAATTAGAAAAGGAATCAACACTATTGTCCCAAACATGATCAATTAATTCTTCACTAGATACAGGTCTACCTTGATGTAGCAATAGATATTCTAAGATAGCTGTTTCTTTTTTAGTTAAAGTTAAAATGTCTCCATTTAATTGACATTGTCTTTTAATACTATCGAATGTTATTTCTCCACATTTTAAAGAAGAGTTGTTTTGTTTAAAGTTACGATAAGTTAAAGAACGAATACGTGCTTCTAATTCTTCAAAATGAAATGGTTTAGTTAAATAATCACTAGCACCTGCATCCAAGCCTTTAACTTTATCATTAACAGATACTAGGGCCGAAAGGATTAAGACAGGCGTTTCTCTATTGAATTGTCTAAAGTTAGAAAGAATAGTCATACCATCCATGCCTGGTAGGTTAAGGTCAAGAATTACAAGGTCATAGTTTTCTACTTCTAATAGTTCCATTCCTTCTTCACCGTTGAAACAATAATCAACACTGTAGCCTTTTGACTTTAGTACTTTACAAATCATTAAACATAATTCTTGTTCATCTTCTATTATTAATAAGCGCATTTATTTCACCTTGTTTCAAATTATATCAATTCAATATAAAGTTCATATAAAGTTTTTTCTTAACACCAATTTTATTTCTCGTATATTAAGATAAGTGCGAAAGGATTGGTTAGCTTATGAAAAAAGGAAGTATTCAAGTCCTAACATTATTGTTAGCTATAGTAATGATAGGATATGGAATCTATCGAAAAGAGGTAGATACAGTATTAGGAAAAGCGATAAAAATCTGCTTGGAGTGTGTTGGCATTGGATAAAAAGAAAATATCTTGTGAAGTAGCTAAGAAAAGAGGCTTCATTCAAGCTTTAGCTACACTATTTACTAACCCCCATGTTTCAAACTTTAGTAAAGGTTCTATTTATACAGGAAAGGCCAAGTCAGTATGTGTACCAGGTCTTAACTGTTATTCATGTCCTGCAGCCACAGGGGCTTGTCCAATTGGCTCTTTCCAGGCTGTTGTAGGATCTAGTAAATTCAGATTCTCATACTATGTCAGTGGTATCCTAATATTCTTTGGCGTAATGTTTGGAAGATTAATCTGTGGCTTCTTATGTCCGTTTGGTTGGTTTCAAGAATTATTACATAAGATTCCAACTAAGAAGTTTTCTACTAAGAAGTTACATTTCTTAACTTACTTAAAATATGTAATCCTTGTAGTGTTTGTAATTTTACTACCCATTTTAGTTAGAAACGATGTAAATATGGCTAATCCTTTCTTTTGTAAGTACATATGTCCTCAAGGGGTACTAGAGGGTGCTCTACCCTTATCGCTTGTTAATCCAAGTGTTAAGGCAGCCTTAGGTAAACTATTTACTTGGAAGTTTTCAATTCTAGTGATTATAGTTATCCTAAGTACTATCTTCTATCGACCATTCTGCAAGTGGTTGTGTCCTCTTGGTGCATTCTATGCCTTGTTCAATAAGATATCTTTATTTAAGATTAAGTTTGAAGAAGACAAGTGTGTGCGTTGTGGAAAGTGTGTAAAAACATGTAAGATGGATGTTGATGTGACTAAAGATCCTCAACATACTGAATGCATTAGATGTGGTGATTGTATTAAGGCGTGTCCTGTAAAAGCACTAAGCTATAATTTTGGCTTAGATTTAAAGAAAGAAGGTAAATTAAATGATTAAAAAATTATTAGTAAGCTTATTAACAGTATTAATGTTGGTAGGTCTTGTGGCTTGTAAGAAGGATGATAATCTAGAGGCTCAGGCTTTAGCTAGATATAAGGAATTGATGGCTGAAGAGAATGAAATTTTAGGTAAGGATAGCGAGCTATGGGAAAAGGTTTATATGGCAAGTGATAAGATGTCTATGATTGAAGATGGTAAGAATTATGGTGATTTCTTATTAGAGATGGTTGAAATCATTAAGGATGAATTATCAGAAGATGATTATGGCTATATTAAGGGTCAAGCTCAAAAGATTAAGGATATTGAAGCTGAATTAACAGAGCTTGAAAATAAGTATCCAGATCTTTCAGCTAAGACAAATGATTCTAGTATGAATATGGAAGAAATGGAAGCTTATCCTTCATTTACTGGTAAAGACTTAGATGGTAATGATGTTGATAGTAAGGAAGTATTTAAGAATAATAAGTTTACTGTAGTTAATTATTGGTTTACAGGTTGTACAGGTTGTGTTGCAGAACTTGCCGATTTAGAAAAATTAAATAAAGAATATAAAGAAATGGGCGGGGAGTTAGTTGGTGTTAATACTACATTGTTAGATGGTAAGGAAGAAGATATTAAGGAAGCGAAGGACTTATTAGCTACTAAGGGCGTTACTTATAGAAACTTTTATTTCGCAAAGGATAGCGCAGCAGGTAAGTTCACTGAAAACATCTTCGCATATCCTATTACTTACGTTATTGATTCCCAGGGTAATATTGTTGGTGAGCCAATCTTAGGTGCTCTTATGGAAGATGCCCAAAAGGAATTGTTAGATAAGTATATCCAAGAAGCTTTAAGTAAGTAATATCTAAATTCTTCTTTTGCCTAGAAAGTTTATATTATGAAAAGTAAAATACTATTAATTGTTATATTGTTAGTAATAACAAGCGCATGTAAGGAAAAGAAGATGAAAAAAGAATATTTGTATGAAGACAGTGTGTATGAAGATACAACTGAGAATGTAATTTATTTGGCTGGTGGTTGTTTCTGGGGTCTTGAGTTGTTGATGGAGTCAATGGATGGAGTCATCAGTGCAACTAGTGGTTATGCCAATGGTTATGATGAAAGTCTAGCTACTTATGATAAGGTTAAAAAAGGTAATACTGGTTTTAAGGAAACGGTTAGAGTAGAATACAACCCAAATAAGATTAGCTTAGATGCGATATTGTTAGCTTATTTCTATGTGATAGATCCAACTACTACTAATAGACAGGGTAATGATATTGGCAGTCAGTATCAAACAGGCATCTATTATACTAACAATGTGGCTAAGGAAGTTGTTAAACGTATTGTGGATATCGAAAGAAGTAGGTATAAGGATTTTGTGGTAGAGGTTGAGCCTTTGGTTAATTTTATAGAAGCAGAGGAGTATCATCAAAACTATTTACAGAAAAATCCTAATGGCTATTGTCATATTCCAAGAAAAGAAATTGAATTGTTCTCTAAATTGAGGATTGATCCAGGTGATTATAAGAAGCCTGCAACAGATCTTATTAGGGAGAAGCTTAATGATGAACAGTATCGTATTACGCAAGAAAATGGTACTGAGAAGCCTTTCCTTAATGAATTCTATGATCATTTCGAGAAGGGAATCTATGTTGATGTTGTAACAGGTGAACCACTATTCTCATCTAGTGATAAGTTCAAGAGTGGTTGTGGTTGGCCAGCCTTCTCTAAACCTATTGAGGAACCATCTATTATTAAGAAGGAAGATAATAGCTATGGTATGAGAAGAGTGGAAGTTAGAAGTAGATCAGGTGATAGTCATTTAGGTCATGTGTTTGAGGGTGATCCTGAATCTCCAAATGGTACTAGGTACTGTATTAATAGTGCAGCCTTGCGTTTTATTCCTTATGCCAAGATGGAACAAGAGGGTTATGGCTATCTGCTTGATATATTCAATGAGAAGTGATGTAATGTCGCTTCTCTTTTAATTTATAACGTAGATATGAAAAACGAAGTGAATATCAATATTAAACTAGATGAAAAAATCAAGAATGAAATGGAAGCTGTTTGTTTAGAGATGGGACTTTCTATGTCTGAGACCTTTAATGTTTTTGCCAAGAGGGTGGCAAGAGAAGGACGCATTCCTTTTGAATTAAGCGATGATGATTATTTGGAAGATATTATCAGGGATATAAGAGAAGGTAGGGCTCATTTTTCTGATCATGAATTAATTGAAGATTAAAAAATCTCCATCATTTGTGTTGAAATGATGGAGATAATCATATTTATGATGAAGATAAAAAGCGTTCTTTTGTGAGTACATAAACAAACAATTAAGAACGCTTTTAAATTTTAGAATCCTAATTCATCATTAACTAGAATAAGATGCATTCTGTCTGTGTGGCGTGAGAA
This sequence comes from Solobacterium sp., assembly GCA_022776215.1. Classification (GTDB taxonomy): domain Bacteria; phylum Bacillota_I; class Bacilli_A; order Erysipelotrichales; family Erysipelotrichaceae; genus Colivicinus. The sequence continues at coordinate 9,902 of JALFIR010000069.1, forward strand.
TCTAGTTATTAAGAATTGACAACAGATAGTGTCCATTGATCTACAATCAAAACATTTACCTGTTTTCTTACATGGTGTATTAATATCAAATCTTTGAGCGTTGGTAGTAGCTGCTACATTTCTAGCTCTTTTCATTGCGGTGTCTAGGTCAGGACATACTTTATTAATACCAACGATAAAGATTACTTTCTTAGGTCCTTGGCAAATATAAGATACTCTATTAGAATTACCATCAATATTTACCAAGATTCCATCTTGACTAATTGCGTTAACACTAGATAAGAAAATATCAGCATCATATCCTTTTAATAGAGCTTCTCTTCTATCTAACTTGCTTCTATCAATATAGTTATAATCATCACCATTATTAATCACATCAATAAGGCCAATATCAATAGCACTTTGACAACCGCCCATGGTAACACTAGAACCCTTTGGCATTAATTCTAAAGCGAGTCTCAAAGCTTCTTCTTTATCCTTAGCATAATATCCTTTAATGTTTCTAGTTTCTAATTCTTTGATGACACTAGCTGCTAATAATTCATTTCTTTTGATGATATTTTCGTTCATAAAATGGCCTCCTATTAATAGAATAATTATACTATTTTAAATTATCATATGATTATGTGCATATAAGTAGGTGTTTTCTGCATATAAAACCATCAAAGTATATGCAGAAAGAAGAATAGTATATGCAGTAAAAGTGTTTTAATCAAATAAATCTTCCATACTTACAACATAATTAATGATTGATGAATAAGAATTCTCAACAAGACCATAGGTTGTGATCAAAGTTGGCATAATTGCACATTTTGTCTTTGAAGCTTTAATAAAATCATTTATCTTGTTTTTAATTTTTAAATCCGTTTCCTTATCGATTACATATTGAGAATTAGAATACTTAATCTCACATAAATTGATTACTTGGTCTTTTCTTACAATCAACATATCGATTTGAGATCCGATAAGACCCTTATCTAGATCGGCATTTATTTTCCATGAATATACTTCAGTAAGCACTGAAGCGATACCTAGTTTCTTCTTAATTTGCTTGATGTGAGAAAAACATAATCTTTCAAAAGCTAAACCCATCCAAGTATTAATCTTTGGTGTATTAATTTGATTAGCCCAAAAGTGTTCATCACTTGGATAGTTCTTTAAAAAATGATGATAGAAAAGAGTATATGGATCTATTAATTGATAAAGAGCATTCTTCCTTTTATTTCCTAGGGTATTATATTTTCTAATAAAACCACAAACTTCAAGTTCCTCTAATTTATTAGATAAAGCACCTGTATTCCCAATACCTGTTTCCTTGATTATCTCATCTCTTGTAAGCCCTATTTTCTTGTTAGCCAAAGTCTCTATGATTTTTAAATAGGTTTCTGGTTTTTTAAATATAGATGCATATAAATATTGATACTCATCTTTTAAGGGTGCATCTTTTTTGAATAACATATTATCTATATTTTGTACTAAACTATATTCTTTTTTAATAAAATCCCAATAATAAGGAACACCACCGAATATCATATAAAACTGTAATATCTGTTCTTTGTTTAGACATAAATTATTTTTAGAAACATAATTTAAACATTCATTTAATTCAAATGGTTCTAGATGGATTTGCTCTGTTAGTCTATTATACAAGCCACCTTTATTATGAATTACTTTTGACAAAATCCAAGATGTAGCTGAGGCACAAACAATCAAAACAACATCTTTTCTTGCAGACGCAAAACCATTCCAAAAGCTCTCTAGCGACATCATCAAATCGCTTCTAGCTGTATCCATCCATGATAGTTCATCTAAAAAAATTATTTTCTTTTTTTCTGTTGATTGTTTAATTAAATCTTTTAGATAATCAAATGCCTCAAGCCAATTTTTAGGCTGTCTTTTAATTTTTAATCCAGCATCTTTTAGGGAAGAGAAAAATGCATATAGTTGTTCTTTTGTGTTACCGTTTGATAAACCAGCATGAGAAAAGGTAAAAGAATAGTTATATGCTTCTCTAACTAGATATGTTTTGCCAATTCTTCTTCTACCATATATCGCAATAAAATGAGACTTATCATCTAAAGCTGCTTTATTTAAGATTTCTAGTTCTTTTTGTCTTCCTACTAACATGATATCCTCCTTATAATTTACTTAATGTCTATTTTTTTATTAGATTAAGTAAATTATAACGCATATTCTTATTAAAATAGGTTAAAAACATCATTATATTTTACTTAATCTCACTTTTTTTCATAGATTAAGTAAAGGATAACATCATTTTCTCATCAGTATCAATTATTATGCTAACACCACCACTTGTACCATTAAGCTTTCTATTAATTTAACAAAGGTATGACATGGATTGATGCTAAATCAGCTTATAAGATATATTATCTGTATATAAAACCATCAAAATATGTGCAGTAAAAGTATGAAAAAACTAGCTCAATACGCAAAAGAATATTATGATAATAATGTCTAAAATTAGACAAAATGATATGATTGATACAGAGGTTTATTATGGCAAATAGTGTACAGTTATTAGATGAAATAGCTATGAATAGAGCATTAACAAGAATTTCTTTTGAAATTACTGAAAAGGCAGACGACATCAACGATCTTGTGCTACTTGGTATTAAGACAAGAGGTGTTCCAATGGCGAATAGAATAGTAGAAAAGATTAATGAACACAACAACATCAATGTTCCTGTGGCAAATCTAGATATTACTTTCTATCGTGATGACTTATCTAAGTTATCTGATATGCCAAAGGTAAATAACGTCCTTCCTAATATTGATGTTACTGATAAGGAAGTAGTTATTGTGGATGATGTTATTTATACAGGAAGAACTACAAGAGCTGCGATTGAGGCTATCTTTAAAATGGGAAGACCAAAAAAAATATCTTTAGCTGTTCTTGTTGATAGAGGACATAGAGAAATTCCTATTAAAGCCGATTATGTTGGTAAGAATGTGCCTACAAGCCGTAGTGAAAATGTTAAGTGTAAGTTTATGGAAACTGATGGAGTAAATGAAGTAACACTTCTAAAAAGGGATTAAATATATGGAAAATACTTTGAAGAAATTGGGTTTGGATGTTGAACTTATTAAGAGTAAATATCCTGATTTTGATGAATATATGAATATCGTTAAGTTTTATCTTAAGGATGAGTTTTTTGAAGAAATTGGAACTTTTCTAGAAAACGAAGACTATGCTTTAGCGAAGGATGCCTGTAAGGGCTTGTTTATCTTAGCTCAAGATCTTTGTCTATATCCTTTATATATTACCTTAATGGAAGTATATGAGGACTTGTGTGAAGAAGAGTATAAGGATGTTATTAAACATTATGATGAAATGAAACTTGTATATGACAGGTTTGTGGGTGCTATAAATGTTTGATGCGATTGTTGTTGGTGCAGGTCATGCGGGTGTTGAAGCCGCAATGGCTCTAGCTCATGGTGGTAAGAAAACAGCATTAGTGACTATTTCTTTTAGTCATATCGCCAACATGCCATGTAACCCTTCTATTGGTGGTCCTGCCAAGGGTATTGTAGTAAGAGAAGTTGATGCCCTTGGTGGTGTTATGCCCCGAGTTGCTGATTTAACAGCTTTACAATTTAAGATGTTAAATACTACTAAGGGGCCAGGTGTATGGAGTATGCGTGTGCAATCTGATAAGAATGCTTATTCTTTGATGATGCAAGACCTTTGTATGCATACTGAAAACTTAACATTATATGAGGATATTGTTGAAGAAGTATTGGCTGAAGATAAGAAGATTACAGGTGTTAGACTTCAAAAAAATGGAATACTAGAATCTAATATCGTAGTATTAACTACTGGTACTTATATGGATTCTTGTCGTATGGTAAGCGCAACGGTTACGCCTGGTGGTCCTGATAACGAGCCTACTACTAAGAATTTAAGTGAATCTTTAAGAAAATTAGGCATTAAATTATTTAGATTAAAGACAGGTACACCAGCTAGAGTATTAACTAGTTCTATTGATTTTTCTAAGACTAGTCTAGAAGAAGGCAGTAAGCGTTTTATTAGATTTAGTGAAGATACCAAGGAAGATGAAGTAAGATCGATTGAGGAACAAATGCCTTGTTACTTAACTTATACAACAGAGAAGACTAAAGAGATTGTATTAGCTAACTTAAATAAGTCTTCTATGTATTCAGGTGTTGTTAAGGGTGTGGGACCTAGATACTGTCCATCTTTTGAAGATAAGATTGTAAGATTTTCTGATAAAGAAAGACATCAATTATTCTTAGAACCACTAGATGCCACAAATGAATTAACTTATGTACAAGGTTTTTCTACTTCTATGCCATATGATGTACAAGAAGAAATGGTACATTCAGTTATTGGTCTAGAGAATTGTAAGATTATCAAGTATGCATATGCCATTGAATATGATGCGATAGATCCTTTACAAGTTAAAGCATCTTTAGAAATGAAAGACATTGATGGCTTGTTTATTGGCGGTCAAATACTTGGCACTTCAGGCTATGAAGAGGCGGCAGGTCTAGGTATGATGGCTGGTATTAATGCCCTTAGAAAACTTAATAATAAGGAGCCTCTAGTCTTGAAAAGAGATGAGGCTTATATTGGTGTTATGATTGATGATTTAGTAACTAAGGGTACTAATGAACCATATCGTTTATTGACAAGTAGAGCTGAGTATCGTTTGTTGATGAGACATGATAATGCTGAGAATAGATTAATTAAATATGGTCATGAGAATGGTTTGATTAGTGAAGAAAGATATCAAAGATATCTTGATAAGGTTGATCAAAAGAATTCTTTGATTACTTATTTAAAGAACAGCAAAGTAGATTATTCAACTGGTATTGGTGAGTATTTAAATAGTTTGGGTTTTGAAGAAGATAGTATGAAGTCTTTTAATGCCTACGAGCTAGTAAAAAGACCTGGTGTTGAGTGCAAAAAAGTATTGAAATTTTTAAATAATGATTCATATGATGATGAAGTTATCTTTAATACTCAAATTGAAATAAGATATGAGGGTTATATTCAAAAGGCTCGTAAAGAGGCAGATAAGATGTTGAAGATGGATGGTATGAAGTTACCACAGGATATTGATTATAGTAAGGTGGATAACTTAAGACTTGAGGCTAGACAAAAGCTTAATCAAGTTAAACCATTTACTCTAGGCCAGGCAAGTAGAATCTCGGGTATTAATCCCGCAGATTTAAATGTGTTGGCAGTATATATAAAGGAACATAAGATTTAAATGAATAAGATAAGCGTTCTTGGAGCAGGCACTTTCGGTATTTCGTTAGCGAGATTATTGGCTAATAAGGGTTTTGAGGTGACTGTTTATGTTCACAATGAAAATAAGGCTAAGGTCTTAAGGAAAACAAATAGGCACGAGCGTTTTAAGGATGTTTTACTTCCGGATAGTATTGTCTATACTTCTGATTTAAAGGAAGCTTTTAAAGATAAAGAGATGATTGTCTATGCGATACCTTCTACTAGTATTCGTGAAGTAGCAACTTTAAGTAAGGAATATGTTGAGGATGGTCAATATATTGTGGATGTTGCCAAGGGTATGGAGAAGGATAGTCTTTTAACTTTAGCAGAAGTTATTGATGATGTTTATAAGAATGATACTTTAAAGTATGTTGTCTTAAGTGGTCCTACTCATGCTGAAGAAGTTATTAAGGATATGCCTACTGCGATTGTGGCTGCTAGTAAGGATTTAGAAGCTGCCAAGGTTGTACAAGAGACCTTTTCTGTTGATTTCTTTAGAGTTTATACTAATGAAGATATTAGGGGTATTGAAATTTGTGGTGCCTTAAAGAATATTATGGCAATTGCTGCAGGTTTGTCTGATGGTTTAGGTTTTGGCGATAATGCCAAGGCTGCCCTAATCACAAGAGGTTTGCAAGAGATTAAAAGGCTTGGTACTAAGATGGGTTGTCAGAATGATACTTTCTTTGGTTTAGCGGGTATTGGTGATTTGATTGTTACTTGTACCAGTGTTCATAGCCGTAATAATTGTTTTGGTCATTTATTGGGTGAAGGTAAATCAATTGAAGAAGCTAAGAAAGAGATTGGGATGGTAGTAGAGGGCTTGAATGCTTTGCCTGCTGCCATTGAATTAGCTGATAAGTATAATGTTGAGATGCCAATTACAAGTATGTTATCTAAAATTGTTTATGATGGTTTAGATCCTTATGTTGGTGTTGATCAATTGTTTAAGAGGGAATTGAAGAGTGAATAATATTTTAGAGAAAATTACATTGTCTAGTCTTATTGAGAGTATTATTGTAGCTTTATTTACTATTCTTTTTCTAAGGTTTTTAACCAAGATTAATAAGAAGTATTTGACTAAGCATGAAGACAATAGTCAAATGAATGGGCTTGTTAAGGTTTCGTTTCAGGTGGTTAAGACAATTATTATAGCTTGTGCTATCCTAATGGTTCTAGAAATAAATGGTATTAATGTAACTTCTTTAGTAGCTGGTCTAGGTCTTGCCAGTGCTGCAGTAGGTTTAGCTTTACAAGACTTTTTAAAAGACAGTATTATGGGTGTTCATATTGTGTCTGATCATTTCTTTAGTGTTGGTGATATGGTTAAGTATAATGATCTAGTTGGTGTGGTTGAAAACTTTAATATGAAGACTACTAAGATTAGAATCTTGGTTGATAATAGTGTCTTGAGTATTTGTAATAGAAATATTTCAGAGATTATAAAATTGTCTGATGTAACTAAGGTGGATATTGATTTACCTTTAGCATATGAAGAAGATTTTGAAAGGGTTGATGAGGTCTTAAATAAGATTATAGTAAGAATTGCGGCTATGAATAATGTACAAGATGCACAGTATCTAGGTACCGATGCCTTCCTTGATTCGGCTATTGTCTATAAGTTAAGGTTTTATTGTCCAAGAAGTGAGATGTATGATTTAAGAAGATTGGCATTGAGAATTATTCAAATCGAATTAAGAGATAATAATATGTCTATTCCTTATAACAAGCTTGATGTGCATAATTACTAATATGAAAAAGTTAAATTTGTATTATTTAAGTTCGCTATTATTCTTTTTGGTGGCGATAATGCAATATATAGATAAGGATGAACATTCATTTCCTGTTGTGTTCTTCTGTCTTGGTATATGTTACTTATTGTTGGGTTCTGCTCAAAATAAGGAGAATTAGTATGGGATTTTTTATCTGGACATTAATAACATTAATATTTGTATATATCAGTATTACTATTCGTAAAAGCAATATACCAGTTAACTTGTTTACCTTTGGTGATGCACCTAAGGTAAATGATATTAAAAGATACAATAAGGCAGTTTCTAATTTGTGGTTAGTGTTTACGATATTGTTTGAGATGATTGGCATATCATTACTATTCATTAAACAGAATTCGCCGCTTGTCATATTAATTGTATTAGGAGTAGTGTTTCTGGTTATTGGTATGATGGTTATGCATACAAAGATTGAGAGTAAATATAGGGTTTAAAACTTGTTTGTTCAACTTGGACAAACAAGTTTTAATATAATGGATATATGAAAAGAATTGGTTGTGATTATACTATTTCAAAAGATATTAGTTTCTTTATGGAGGCCGAGAATATTAATAGTTCAGATTTGGCTAAAAAAATAAAGATATCTCGTAGGGCAATAGATGAATTATTGAATAGTGATGTTATTAAGGATGAGGTGTGTGATAAGCTGTATTCATTCTTTTATAAAAAGAAATATCGAATTAATTTAATTAAAGAAGAATTGCTTAAAGAAAGATATGAAAATGTTTTATTTAGTGGTTTAAAAGATAAGCATGATTTTGGTGATGGTTCCTATTTAGTAGATAATTATAATCAAGCTTTATCTTCTGTAAATACAATAGATAATTCCTCAGTATGTTCTTTTAAGTATTCTTTGAATGGTTTAAGAATAAAAGAATTTAAGTGTAACTTAGAGTGGGTTCTAAGTATTTGTTTCTATAGAGGCTATATAGATGAATATAAAAATCATGAATTAATTAAAAGATTAGTTAAAGATGATGAGGAAGCTGATGTGATTATTGCACCTGCTAGCAATAATAGGATCTTACATATAATGAATCGCTTTGCGGATGGTGAAATTAATATTGATACTGTCTTGAATTGTTTATCGGCTTTTAATCTAGGGCGAGAATATGTATTTAAGAGTGATAGGGCAATTGCTAAGTTAGAATCAATTGAGAGATATTATCTTTGTATATTAGAGAAAGAAGACAGTAAATTAAAGAATTCTGAACTAAGTTTTCAAATGGATACTCAATTAAAGCTTATGCAAAGAGAATATAGAATTGGGATGTATGTCGAGGAAATATTAAAATGAGAGAGTTTGATTATAATGGATTTTTACTAACGGAATACCAGGCTAAATTGTTTGAAAAGTCAGTAGATTTAAACTGTTCTAGTCCTGTCTTTTTAAGAAGATTTCTACATTCTGATTTAGTAAATATTCTAGATGAAAATGATAGTACTATATTGCCTTTGGATGTAAACGAAGGAATCAAAAGCATCATGGGACAATTTGGTGATACAAGCTATGGAAAAAATAAGTATTCTAAAAGTTCATTGTTTTGGATGGGCTATATGTATGGATATATTGCCTATACTAGAGAACAGTCAATGAGTTTTGTGATGAAACTTTTTAAACACCAACAAATGAATGATGTGTATTATTCTTTTCATACCCAAGGCCTTGAGTGGTGTATCAGCAATTTATTAGAACTTAATAATTTGCCAGAAGAATACTTTGATAATAACTATAGGTTAAAACAAATCACGAAAGAAAAGGAAAGCTTATGAAATATATTAGTTTTTTAATAAAGCCAGCATCATCACTATGTAATCTAAGATGTAGATACTGTTTTTATTATGATGTGGCAAATAATCGTGAGATTAAGTCACATAATATTATGCAAGAAGATACGGTACAAGCTTTGATAGATAAGGCTTTGGGTTTAGGCGATGATGCTCAAATCACCTTTGCGTTTCAAGGAGGAGAGCCTACAGTTGCGGGTATTGAATATTTCAAATATTTTACATCCTATGTTGATTTACGTAAGACAAGTCAAACTATCTACTATGCCATTCAAACAAACGCGACATTGATTGATGATAGTTGGTGTGAACTATTTAAAAAGTATAATTTTTTAGTAGGAGTATCGCTAGATGGCCTTGAAGATTTACATGACTTTTTTAGAAAGGATGTAAATCTTGATGGAACATTCGATAAAGTTATGGGAAACATAAAGCTTCTAGAAGAATATAAAATTGATTTTAATATCCTAACAGTATTAACTTCTAAGCTTGCAAAGTATCCGAAAGAGTTATTTAGCTTTTATATAAAAAATAAATTTAAATATATCCAGCTTATTCCATGTTTACCAGGATTAAAAGAAAATGAGAATCTATATTCTTTAAAACCTCATGAGTTTAGTGATTTTTATAAGATATTTTTTGATGAGTGGTTAAAAGAATTAAAAAATGGAAATTATATCAGCATTAATTTATTTGATAATTTAATTCAATTGTTCAATGGTATACTACCAAGCCAGTGTGGTATTTTAGGCTATTGTTTAATGCAGTTTGTTGTTGAAGCAAATGGTGATGTTTATCCTTGTGACTTTTATGTATTGGATGAATATTTAAGTGGCAATATCAAAAAGGATTCTTTGGTAGAATTGTTAAAGTCTAAAAATACGCAAAAGTTTTTGAATGAGCATAGAAGAGAATGTAAAGAATGCAAGAATTGTAAATTTTTAAAAATATGTAATAAGAATTGTAAGAGATTAAATATTACTTATTTTGATGATGAGTATTGTGGATATAAGGATTTCTTAAAATATGCCTTCCATAATTTACAAAATGTTATGATAAAAAAGTACTTCATATGAAGTACTTTTTTATAATTGTGTATGACCAGAAGCGTATTTAACAATATTTAATTGATATAAATCAGGATGTAGATATAGTTCGGTATAGTCAAAGACCCTATCATCATCTAAATATGTTGGGTTAGCGATTCTTAATATTGGCTGTTTATTAGAAATATTAAGGGCATCAGCTATGTAATCAGGGGCAAATATTGGGGCAATATTTTGATATGCATAAGCTATGTTTAAGCCATGTTCCTTGGCATAAGCGTACTTTGAACTTTCTAATACTTTAACTGTAAGTTCGGGATGCAAATCAACGGACATAAATGTTTTTTCAAATAAAACAGGTATTCCATCAGCACAACGAATTCTTTCTATGTAGTATATTTTATCGTTTGGCTTAATATTTAATAAGTGGCCAATGGTATTACCGGCATCGGTCATATTAAAAGATACAACTTTACTTGAAGGTATTTTGCCTTTGTCTTTCATATCTTCAGAAAAGCTTTTTAGATCAGGAGTTCTTTGGATAGTGTTGGTCTTTTTGATATAAGATTTACTACCTTGTGTCTTTGTTATAAAGCCTTTATATGATAAGTTGCTTAAGGCTTGTCTAACAGTTACCCTAGAGCATTCATAGTCAATGGCTAGTTCTGATTCAGATGGAAGGATGCTTCCAGCTTGATAAATGCCCATGTTTATCTTGTCTATAATGTCGTTTTCAATCAGTTGATACTTTGGGGCATTTCCAGAATATTTTGTTTTCATATTGGTTTCTCCTCATAACTTGTATTATAAATTAATACATGTTGTATATGAAATATAATACAACTTATAAATTGTATTGACAAGTTGTATGCTCGACTAATAACATAACTTTGACGAAGGGGAGGAAATTATAAAATGACTTTGTTTCAAGCTTTACTTATTGGGTTGTTTGCTTACTTAGGTAGTAAACGTACTCCATGGTTCTTTGGTGTAGCTGGTGGTTGGAATATGATTGGTAGACCACTAGTTGCTGGTTTAATCGTCGGTTTAATTTTAGGCGATGTAACTAATGGTGTTATCGCAGGTGCGATGGTTCAGGCTCTATTTATTGGCCAAATTACTCCAGGTGGAGCAATGCCAGCAGATGTTAACTGGGCAGCTTACATTGGTATTCCATTGGCTCTTGCAGCAGGTGGTAGTGGTGAACAAGCTGTAGCATTAGCTGTTCCACTAAGTATGTTAGGTTTAGGTCTATTCAACTTCATCATGACTATTAATGCTGTATTCCCTCACATGGGTGATAAGGCAGCAGCTAATGGTGATGGTAAGGGAATTGAAAGAGCAACATTATTAGCAGCTGTACCAAGCTTTATCTTACGTGGTGGTTCAGCAATGTTATTCTGTTACTTTGGTGCACCTTTGACTGAAATGTTACTAAACAACATGCCAGCAGTTTTGTTACACTTCTTTGAAGTAGCTGGTAAGATGTTACCTGCAATCGGTTTCGCAATGTTAATGAAACAATCTATTTCTGAAAACTGGATGATTGCTTTATTCTTATTAGGTTGGGTAGTTGTTGGTGCTACAGGTATGTCTATTACTTCATTAGCAATCATTGCTTCTGCAATCGCTATCTTGTTTGTAATGTCTCAAGGTAAATTAAGTGTTAACGCAACAACAGTTGCACAAGAGGAGGACAACGACTATGACGAATAAAAACAGTTTGACAAAGAAGGATGTTAACAAAGCCACTTGGCGTTATATTTTCTTCGCACAAGCAACACAAAACTTTGAACGTATGATGGGTTTAGCGTTCTGCTACACTCTTGTTCCTGCTCTAAAGAAACTATATAAAAATGATGAAGAAGAATACAAGAGAGCTCTTCAAAGACATATGCAATTCTATAATACTGAGCCTCAACTTGGTTCTTTAATTCCAGGTATCGTATTAGCTATGGAAGAATCTAGAGCTAATGGTGAAGATGTAAGTGAAGAATTAATCGTAAGTACTAAGAATGCTCTTATGGGTCCATTCGCAGGTATCGGTGATAGTATCCTAATTGGTACTTATAGCCCTATCTTATTAAGTATCGCTATGAGTATGTGTATCAATGATGGTAATCCAGTTGGTCCTATCTTCTTCATGGTTACTTGGTTACTAACAATAGTTGGCCTTCAATGGTTCTTATTCCATAAGGGTTATTCTAAGGGTATTGAAGCAGCTAATACATTCTTTAAGAATAGAGATCTTGCTGACAAACTTACAATGGGTCTAACTATGATGGGTTTAATTGTAATTGGTGGTGTTGCAGCAACTACTGTTAAGATGAAGTTTATCTATGAATTCGCTAGTGGTGATATGATTATCAATCTACAAACTGCAATCTTTGATAAGATCATGCCTAACTTGTTACCATTAGTATTAACATTAGTAACATGGTATTTCATGGATAAGAAGAAGTGGTCTGCAAATAAGATGATTCTAACAATCGTGCTTGTAGCAGCTGTACTTGTATTCTTAGGAATAATGTAATTTAAACATGAGAAAAGATGATATTGTAGTAATATTATCTGATCAGCATGCTAATTGGGCGCTTCCAGACAAAATAGACTTTTTGGATGCGCCTATTTTTAGTGAAATGATAAATAATGGTGAATACTTTGAAAACTGTGTATGTAACAGTCCCTTATGTGTGCCAAGCCGCATGTCATTTCTAAGTGGCTTATTGCCTTCGGATTTGGATATATTAGAAAATGATACAACACTAAAAATTGATCAGCCCACTATCGCTCATGCAGCAAAGATAAGTGGTTATGAGCCAGTGCTTATTGGACGTATGCATTTTAAGGGTGATGATCAACTACATGGTTTCTCTACACACATAGGGCAAGATATTACTTCACAATATTGGGGTACTGGTGGCAAAAATCGTACGGATTTTGGACCATATGCTTCTACTACAAATCGTAAAAATTGCATGAATGTATTAGGAGGCGGTTATTCACCAATTCAAGAATATGATGAAGTAATCAAAGATTTGGCGATTGAATATCTTAGACAACCAAGCGATAAACCACGTTTTATTTTAATAGGATTCTATGGGCCACATTTTCCGTTTGTGTGTAAAAGTGAATTATATGAAAAATATAAGAAACTAGTTACTCTTGATGAAAACATTACTCCAGATCCTGTTTATCAAGAGTTAGTTATGTACTATAGTGATGATAAAAAACTTAAGGCAAAGGCTGCATATCTAGGACTAGTTGAACAGCTAGATGGCTATGTAGGTGAGATATGGGATGAAGTTAAAAAGATGGATGGTAATCCTACTTTGATTTATACGTCAGACCATGGTGAACAATGTGGTAAGAGAGATATTTATGGAAAACAAACCCTATATCCAGAAGCTGTCAAGGTTCCATTATTTATTTGGAATAAGAATATTAAACCTAAAAGATATAAACACTATGTAAGCTTACTCGATTTAAGTCGTAGCTTATTAGATTTAATGGATGCAGATATGCCGTTTCATAAAGGACATAGTTTATATAACGAAGAGCCTGTTAAGATTGAACAGTATCTTGTAGAAAGTGAACAATTCTTAGAAGCAGTGATGTATCAAAATATCGAGTTGTATCAAATTAATGGCAATATTCAAGCTTATAAGGATGACAAGTTAGTCGATAATCATTTTGAAGAATTAAATAAACTATTCTTGAGTGAAGAAGAAAAAATTGCACTTAAGGATAGGCAAAAAATACTAAAAGAAAATCATGCATTTTTGAAAAAATGGGGTGCATGTGCTAAGCCTGATGAGTGGGCTAGTTATAAAGCAAGTGAACGTGCAAGAAATAAACCGATTGAATAAAGGAGGATAAGACGTGAACTATAAAGTACTTTGGACTGATATGCATAGTAATCTGCATCATGAAGCAATAAAGGATTTGCCTAAATGGGTTGAGCAAATGAAACAAACAATGGATTTTTGGCCTTTTGCGTATTACCCATATGCAATGATGAAAGATCCAAAAACTGGCATGCCAGTTGAAGATCGTTATCCATTAGAGGATATTGAAAAAGACTGGGAATATATTCGTGAAGTTACAAAGAAAGTAAATGAAGAAGGATATCCAATGTTTATGGGATATGAATGGCAAGGTGCAGGCCTTGATGGTGACCACAACGTCTTCTTTAAAGACAACGATCAAATGATGGAATATCCTTTAAGATATGAAGAACTTGTAGAAGCTTATAAGGGCAAGGATGCGATTGGCATTCCTCATCACCTAGCTTATCAATTAGGTCATCGTGGTAAAAACTGGGCAACTCATAATGAAACATTTAGTCCGTTTGCGGAGACTTATTCATCACATGGTTCAAGTGAAAACGATCAAACACCAATTGAAATGGTAAGACATGTTCACATGGGTCCAAGAACTGGAGAGACATGTACTGAAAGAGGTCTTGAAAAGGGTTATAAGGTTGGTTTGATTGCTTCTGGTGATAACCATAGTTGCCCTGGTGTATATGGCTTTGGTTATTGTGCAGTTTTAGCTAAGTCAAACTCTAAGGATGATATTTGGGACGCGTTTGTTAATCGTCGTGTATATGGTGTAAGTAAGGAACGTATTGAACTTGACTATACAATCGATGATAAGGTAATGGGCGATACAATTAAGAAGAATGCTAAGTCAAAGCTTCATTTAGATGTTAAGGCAGCTAACGCAATTGATAGAATTGAAATTATTAAAGACAACAAAGTACTTGAAATGATTCCTCATACTTCAACTTGGGAGAACGAAGAATTAAGTGGCACAGTTAGATTTAAGTTCCAATTAGAATTGGGCTGGGGACCAGATAGAAGAATCTTTCCTGATATTGAATCACGTAATTGGCATGGTAAGCTTGAAACTAAGGGTAAGTTAATTTCAATTGAAAAATGTTGGTCTAACTTTGGTCAAGAGCTAAGAAATGTTACTGATAATAGTTGTGAATTTGATGTTACATCATATAAGACAACTGCTACTGGTAAGTGGATGGGTCCAAGTGCTATCACAACAGAAGGTTTCATCTTTGAAATTGAAGATGATATTGATTCATCAGTAATGCTTACTATCGATGGTGTTAATTATGAATTAAAGATTAGAGACTTATTATATACAAGTAAGATTTATCCGTTACTTGATGAAGTAAGTGAATTATTAAAGGAACGTTATAATTTTGAAGAATTCTATCGTTCAGATTCTTGGTGGCACAATTGTTATAAGATTAAGGTAGGACAAGCTGTTCCTGAAATTGCTTATACTCGTAAGATTGAAAGAGAAATTGATACAACTGATTGTCAAAATGTTCGTGTAAGAGTATGGCAAAAGAATGGTGCACTAGCTTGGTCAAGCCCAATCTTTGTAGAAGAATAATATGTACAATTTAGTTTATATAAATACTCATGATACAGGAAGGATGATAAGTCCATATGGTGAAAGAGTAATTACTCCATCTCTTGAAGAATTCGCAAGTGATGCAACACTGTTCACAAAAGCTTATTGTGTTGCACCAACTTGTTCTCCAAGTAGAGCTGCAATGCTTACAGGGACTTATCCTCATCAAAATGGAATGTTGGGTTTGGCTCAAAGGGGCTTTGGTTTAAATGATTATGATAAACATCTGGCTTCATATTTGAGATCCAAAGGATATCAAACAGCTCTTAGTGGCATTCAACATGAAGTTGGTTGGTATTTGGATATCGATACAGAAGATTCTAAAAAGCTAGGTTATGATACAGTGCTTACAGAAAATCCAAAGGATTATGCGAAAGAAGATTTGCACATCTGGGATGAACATAATGTCGAAGCTTGTATCGATTGGTTAGATAGAATCGATACAAGTAAACCATTTATGTTGAGCTATGGTATGCATAGTACTCATCGTCCTTATCCTATTAATGTCGATGAAGAGATCGATGAAAATTTTGTAAAGCCATTGGATCCACTTGATTCAAATGAATTAACTCGACACGATCAAGCTCAATTTATTACTAGTGCTAAGAATGCTGATAAGAATGTTGGCAAGTTGATTGATTATTTAAAGAGTCATGGCTTATATGATAATACGATTATTATGTATACTACAGACCATGGAGTAGCTAATCCTTTCCATAAATGTAATTTACAAGATGATGGTATTGGTATTAGCTTAATCATTAGACATCCAAATAAGGCTCATGGAATCGTTTATGATAATTTGATATCACATATTGATATCTTTCCTACTTTGTGTGATTTGTTGGGTGTTGATAAACCTGATTATCTTGAGGGTTTAAGTTATAGTGAGATATTTGATGACAATAGTCTAAAAATCGATAATGAAGTATATGCAGAGGTAAATTTCCATACATCATATGAACCTATTAGATGTATTAGAAATGAAAGATATAAATATATTCGTTATTATGATGAGAGTTGGTTGAAATTGAATTTATCTAATATTGATGAATCGTTGTCTAAAAAATATTTAATGGATAATGGTTTAAGTGATAGAACTAAGCCAAAGGAAGCATTGTATGATTGTCTGTATGATAAACATGAAAGAAATAATCTGATCAATGACGATGGTTTAAAAGATATTGTTGATGAGTTAAAAGATAAACTATATAAACATATGTTGAAGACTAATGATCCATTATTAAATGGAGAACTTGAGGTAAAACCAAATTATAAAGTTAATAAGAAAGAGTGTTTAAAGGCTTCAAGTAAAGATCCGAGTGATTATGATGAAAGAGGAAGATTTTAAAAATGAGAAAACTATTATTAATTAGCCATGGTCAATTAGCGAATGGCTTTAAAGATACTTTAAAATTATTTTTAGGTGATGATCATCCATTTGCGGCAATTTGTGCATATGGCGAGGGTTGTCCTGATGTTGATGAAGAATTGAATAAATTTACTAGTGATATCACTGAGGATGATGAGGTATTGATTTGTTCAGACATTTTTGGTGGTAGTGTTAACCAAAAAGTGTTGCCTTTATTGAATAGAGAAAAAACATATATTATTGCTGGAATGAATTTGGCGATGTTACTACAAATTGGAACATATCCTGTAGAAGAACCATTGAGTGATGAGATTTGTCGTGGTTTTATGGAACAAGGCAAGGAAGCTGTTGTTTATGCTAATGATGCGATGAATAGTGAAGTTGAAGAATTTGATGAATAGGAGTGAAGTATGGAAATTAAGAATGTAAGAATCGAAGAAAGATTGATCCATGGGCAAGTAGTTACTGTTTGGTTGTCTCATTTAAAACCTACAAGAATTATTATTATTGATAATGCAACATCAGCTAATGAACTTCAAAAACAAGCTTTAAGAATGGCATGTCCAAAGGGAACAAAATTATCTATTTTCTCAGTAGATCGTGCTATTGAAAGACTAGCTGAAGATCCATATCCAACAGAATCTGTATTTATGTTATTTAAGGATCCAAAGAACTTAAAAGAATTTATCGATAAGGGTTATGACATTAAGGCTATCAATGTTGGTAATATGGGAGGTAAAGAAGGAGCTACTCAAGTTAAGAAGGCTGTTTCTGTAACTCATGAAGAGGCTGAAATCTTTAGAGAATTAGCAGCTAAGGGCATTGCGATAGAGGCTAAGATGGTTCCAAATGATCCAGATGTAGATTTCCTTGATTTAATTAAGAATTTATAATTAATAAAGAGCTTGATCTATAATAGATTGAGCTTTTTAAAAGTATGAAAGGAGCCTGAATGAATAAAGAAAAAAATATATACTGGACACTATTTTGGTCCATGTTACAAATATCTGCATTTACCTTTGGGGGTGGCTTTGTCATTATTGGCATGATGAGAAAGAAATTCTGTGATGAATTACATTATGTTACTGATGATGAAGTATTAGATATGACTGCTATTGCCCAATCTTCGCCAGGTGCATTGGCTGTAAATAGTGCGATTATATTTGGTTATCGCATTAAGGGATTAAAGGGAGCATGTATCAGTGCTTTGGCAACGGTTATTCCACCAATCATTATTATTAGTGTTATTTCATTATGTTATGAAGCATTCTCGACAAACTATTATATTCAAATTGCTTTACAAGTAATGAGAGCTTGTGTGGCTGCAGTTATTTTGGATGTTGTGGTAGATCTTGCCAAAGATGTATTTAAGACAAAAAATATGATCAATATCATATTGATGTTTGTTGCGTTTATTGCGACATGTTTCTTCAAAGTGGGCGCTATTACAATTATTATTTTCTTCATCGTTTTAGGCTTAGCTAGAAGTACTATAGCGGGAGATAAGGCATGATATTATTTGAATTATTCTTAGTTTATTTTCAAATTGGCTTATTTGCGTTTGGTGGTGGATATGCCGCAATGCCTTTGATACAAAGCTTGGTTGTTGATGGCAAAGGTTGGTTAACAATGCCTGAATTTGCTGACTTAACAACTATTGCGGAAATGACACCAGGACCAATCTTGGTAAATAGTGCTACTTTCGTTGGTCAAAAGGTGGCAGGACTTGGTGGCGCCCTTATTTGTACAGTAGGTGCGGTATTGCCAAGTTTCATCATTGTTTTGGCTTTAGCTTATTTCTATACCAAATATAGAAATTTAAAGCTTGTTAAGAATATCTTAACTACATTAAGACCTGCAGTTGTCGCAATGATTGCGAGCGCTGGTTTAATGTTATTTTGTTTAGCTTTATTTGGCACTTCGACTTTTTCAGAAATCCATTTAAATAAGATACATTATATTGAATTAATATTGTTTGTTTTTTCTTTTGTGATTTTAAGAAAATTCAAGACAAATCCCATTAAGATTATCTTTGGTACCGCACTTATTGGGACTATAATGTATGTAATCATTTAATCAAGTATCCCCATCTATATAAATAGGTGGGGATTTTTACTTGACAAGAAAAGGTAAATAGAATTAATATAACAGTGTTATATAACACTGTTATATTTTATGAGGGAATATGGCTACAAAGGCAGAAGAAACACAAAGAAACATATTAGAAACAGCCAAGAGACACTTTCTAAGTGATGGTTTAACAGGGGCTTCACTTAGGAACATTGTGAAAGATGCAGGACTTACAACTGGTGCTTTTTATAAGTATTATCCGACTAAGGAAGCTCTGTTTGATGCGTTAACTGATCCGTATTTAGAACATATTTATGAAATCTATGATCAAGTGGTTGCTGAGTTTGAAAAGTTATCGGCTGATGATCAAACCAAGAATATGGCTTCTATTTCAGATGAAGGCATGGAACAAATGCTAGATTATGTCTATGATCATTACGATAATTTTAAATTGTTGTTGAAGTGTGGTGATAGTGGTAAGCATGAGAACTTCATACATGGCATGGTTGATAGGGAGATTAAATCAAGTCATAGGTATCTAGAGAAGATGAAGGAAGAGGGTGTTGAGGTACCTGTAGTTGATGATAGTCTTATGCATATGATTTATACCGGTTTCTTCTCATCGATATTTCAGATTATTGAACATGATATTGATAGAATAACAGCTAAAGAAAATATTAAACAACTTAAGCAGTTTAATATTGGCGGTTGGGAAAGATTGTGGAATGTAAAGTTTTAATAGGTGGTATATTTACCACTTATTATATTAGAGTATAGTTAGCTAAAGCTAACTGGAGGAGAGAATGAAAAAGAAAAAATCTACATTAGATTGGATACTAGAGTGGGCAGGTCAAAAAAGAGGTGCTTACTTATGGAGTGTGTTATTGGCAATAATGAATGTAATCTTTAAGATTATTCCTTATTTTTTGATAGGTGATGTAATTAGATTATTTGTGAATGGGCAAAAAGACTTTAGTGTGTATTTGTATAAAGTGATACTAATCGCATTGTCTTTTGTGACAAGTGAATTATTTCATTCATTATCTACTTCACTATCACATAAGGCAACATTTAGTGTATTGGCCAACATTAGAAAACAGTGTTGTGATAAGTTGGCTAGAGTACCCCTTGGTTATGTAAAAGATACACCATCAGGTACTTTTAAAAATATCATGGTAGAAAGAATTGATAGTATTGAAACAGCACTTGCTCATATTGTGCCTGAATTTACATCTAATCTTTTAGCTCCAATTATTATTCTTATTTATTTCTTTATGATTGATTGGCGTTTAGCTTTATGGTCATTAGTACCGGTTGTTGTTGGTGTTATTTGTTACTTTGGGATGATGATAGACTTTAGACCAAGTTATGAAAGAACTGTTAAAACTACAAAAGAATTAAATGATGCTGCCGTTGAATATATTGATGGAATTGAAGTGATTAAGGCTTTTGGCAAGAGCGAAAGTTCTTATAAAAAGTTTACTAAGGCGGCAATGGAATATGCAGATTCTTTTATTTCTTGGATGAAAAGATGTTCGATTTTTCAAGCATTAATGATGATTATGACACCATATACTTTATTAACAGTATTACCTTTTGGGGCTCGTTATGTGGAAAATGGAACGCTTAGTCTTTCTAATTTTGTGATGTGTACCAGCTTATCTTTAAGTATTGTAGGGCCTTTGATTACAGTCCTTTCTTACAAAGATGATTTAGGCAAGATTAATGTGATTGTGGGTGAGGTTGCAGGAATACTTATGGAACCTGATTTAAATAGGCCTGACAAGAGTAAAGCTGTTCCTGTTGATGGTTCAATTAGTTTAAAAGATGTAAGATTTGCCTATCATGAAAAGGAAGTTTTACATGGCGTCAATATGGAAATCAGAGAAGGTAGTGTTAATGCTATAGTTGGTCCCTCTGGTAGTGGCAAGTCTACTTTAGCTAAACTAATCGCATCGTTGTGGGATGTTGATAGCGGTTCTATTAAAGTTGGCGAAGTTGATATTAGGGATATTTCTTTAGATGATTTTAATCAAAGAATTGCTTATGTATCTCAAGATAATTACTTATTTAATGAAACAGTACTTGAAAATATTAGACAGGGCAATCCTTCAGCAAGCGATAAAGAAGTTATTGAAATTACAAAAAGAAGTGGTTGTTATGACTTCATTGTGCAACTAGAAAATGGTTTTAACACAATAGTAGGCGGTGCCGGAGGACATTTGTCGGGAGGCGAGAGACAACGTATATCTATTGCAAGGGCAATGTTAAAGAATACACCGATTATAATCTTGGATGAGGCTACTGCTTATACCGATCCTGAAAGTGAAGCAATTTTACAAAGTTCAATCGCAAAGTTAGTTAGAGGAAAGACACTTATTGTGATTGCTCATAGATTATCTACTATTAAGGATAGTGATCAAATATTTGTGGTTAATGATGGAAGTGTAATTGCCCATGGTAAACACGAGGAGCTTCTTGTATCTTGTCCACTTTATAAGGAAATGTGGGAAGCTCATATTTCAGTAAAGGATGGTGAATAATATGATTGAAATTCTTTTAAAGTTCATTAGATTTTCAGGCAAAGAAAATGGAGATAAATTTAAATTATAAGTCCTTATTTGCACATGAAGGGTAAAAACTATAATTATTTACTAGTGATATAATATCGATGCTTGTAGAAAGGCAAGCATTCAAGAAATTTCATGAGGTGAATAGTTATTGAAAAACTTGGCGGTTTTGATTATTCA
>JALFIR010000046.1:0-9475 GCA_022776215.1 Solobacterium sp.
ATAACAATATCCATTAATAAAAGCACCACTTATACTAATGTATATGGGTGGTGCTGTTTTGCGGAATGGGTGGTGCTAAATTCTGGAATCTGGTGGTGCTAAATAAGTGGAAAGGCTGGCGCCGTTAGACTGGAATATTCAGTTGTTTCTGTGTATCCATTAAATGATGGTAATTATATGTGTGAAGTAGCTATTCCAAATAAAGAAATTAATTTTGTCTATAAGAAAGAAATATTGGATTATACCAATAATAATGGTGTAGCAATTTCTATTGAATAAGCAATTTTTAGTAAGGATTCAAAAAAGCTAGAATCAATATTAGAGAAATTCTTATTAGAAAGTGTTTCATCATTTGATTGTGCAAATGAGTCTTTCTATCATGGCTTAATGTTAGGTCTATGTTCAATATTAGGAAATCAATATCAGCTACGTTCTAATAGGGAATCGGGTTTAGGCAGATTTGATCTTCAACTATTACCACTAGTAAAAGACTTGCCTGCTTTTATCTTTGAGTTTAAGCATACAAAGAATGATAAAGATGACTTAGATGAACTAGCAAGTTTAGCTTTATCTCAAATAGATGATAAGAAGTATGATACTGAACTTATAAGCAATGGTGTTAAACATATAGTAAAAATTGGAATAGCTTTTAGAGGGAAAGAAACAGCTGTTAAACAAAAATAATAAGAACTAACTAATATGCCAGTTATCGCTTCCTATATTGATAAATCAACAATAATGGTAGCAATAACTGGCATTTAACTATCTGTTATTTAATTGCTTTAAGTTCATATTCTCTTGTACCCAAGCCCATCTTCTCAGCTTGTTCAATAGTAGCCTCCCAGTTAATACCAGGATGAGTATCTTTTAAGTGATCATGTTTACACTTATAATGCTCATCATTTAGATTATCAAATAGTTGGCTATTTGGAAGTGGTGTAGCATCTAGACACGCATCCACGCAAGCTTGATCTAGGGCAACAGGGTCAAAACTAGCAAAGATACCAATATCAGGAATAATGGCTGCATCATTTTCTTTATGGCAGTCACAATTAGGTGAAACGTCCATTACAAGCGAAATGTGAAAGTGTGGTCTATCTTTACATACGGCATAAGCATATTCTGCCATCTTACGATCTAACTTATCATTGGTGTCATAGTTGGGATTAGATATCGCATCAAAGCCACAGGCACCAATGCATCTACCACATCCTTTACATAAATCATAATTGATTACAGCTTTGTTGTTTACATAGGTAATGGCATCACTACCACATTCTTTACTACAGAACTGACATCCTCTACAAAGGCTAGTATCTACTACTGGTTTTCCTTCGTTGTGTTGTTCCATTTTACCAGCTCTACTACCACAGCCCATACCAATATTTTTAATAGTGCCACCAAAGCCTGTTGATTCATGTCCTTTGAAATGGCTTAAGGAAATAAAGACATCAGCGTCCATTATAGCCTTACCAATTTTAGCTTCTTTAATATAGTCACCATTAATTGGAACTATTGTCTCATCAGTTCCTCTTAGACCATCAGCAATAATAATTTGACATCCTGTAGACATGGGATTAAAACCATTGATATTAGCGCAATCTAGGTGGTCTAGAGCGTTCTTTCTGCTTCCTGGATATAAAGTATTACAATCAGTTAAAAATGGCTTACCTCCAGCTTCTTTTACGATGTCTACTATAGCCTTAGCATAATTAGGCCTTAAGAAAGCTAAATTGCCTAGTTCTCCAAAGTGCATCTTAATAGCTGTAAACTTACCATCAAAGTCAATGTTGTTGATACCAGCTACCTTACATAATCTTTTAATTTTATCGATTTGACTTGTCCCAACTGGACATCTAAAATCAGTAAAATATACTTTTGATCCCATAATAATCTCCATTCTTCTTATTTATATTTTACTTCTATTAATTAATAAATGTTTAAATATGTATATGTATTTAGGAAGTAGAGAATTAGAATTTGCGATTTATATTTTTGTTTATCACTACGATATAATTCACCAATAACCCACTCGATAAATTAATATTTATCGCTCTAGCAAAAAATGTTCGAAATGTTTATTATGATGATATTTTATAGCTACTTTTTAATCTTTTTCTAAAAGAACAACATTCAAGTTGATTTGATTTTATGATGCAATCGCAAAAGCATAATGAATAACATCAACTAGTTCATTACTTAATTCCGATTATATTTGATGCTTCTCTGCCAACTTGTTTATTTTAAATTTCAGCAACTTCATCTACTTCTTCAACTAGTTTCATAAATGAACTGGTATCTATACCGCAATTCTTATATTGATTATAAAGATACAATACTAACTTTTATCCTATCACACCATTTAAATTACAATTTAAGACTTTAGTAAATCATGTAAAGTAAGTTCATTTTTTTGAATATGTGACTTACTATGATACATATTTATCGCAAAAATTAACATATCTAAATCTTTAAAGTAATTTTTAATAAATTGGTAACTTTTCACATTTGAATATTTTAATTCTTGTTTACAATAATCACTAGGCTTTAGATTTTTCTTTTTGAAATCCTCATATTTGTTTTCTGCAAAAATAACTAGCATTTCTATTTCTGGTGCTGTTATAACATTAATGATTTCAATTTTATTTTTATACAGTTTGCTTAAATTAAATTTTTCATGTCTAGAATCTAAAATACGATAAACTATTATTTTTTCTGCAAAGTTCTTTCTCAGGAATTCTTGTTCAAAATTTTTAGCAGAGCGGGTACGTAAAATTTTTTCATCTAATAAATCACTTTTAGAAAAAATGATCGCGTTATTATCTAGCAGAATATCCATAATAGCATTTTCTGCTCCTCCTTTGCATATACAGGCAATAAGACATTTCGACATATTTAATTTCCTTTATTATTCAAATCATTTTTTAATTCTCTTTTGAAAATTATATATTCATTATACGAAGGAGCTGTATCGTTTAAAACACCGCTTTGAAAAAAATCACTCTTTTTAACATCGTTTCTATTTAATACGTCTGATAAATTTTTAATATCAATATATTCTTTATTTCGAATTACATAAGTATTATCGTTTCTTTCAAAATTATCAATAATCTCTATATAGTGCGTTGAAAAAATCAAGACAGCACCATTAGGGTTTGTTTCTGCATCCATGAACAAACGAATAAATGTTGATACAATCTCTTTATTAAAGTGATTTTCTAATTCATCAACTATTAAATATCCGCCTCTTTTCAACATCATAATAGCTGTTAAAAAAAGATTAATTCCTTTAATTGTTCCAGAAGAAAGATACTTATTTAAATCTAACGGATTGTAACAAACTATTGCATCTTTGCCATAAAATTTTAAATGAATCTCTAGCTTGTTTTCATTATCTATTACTTCTAAAGACTCAATATTTGAATCTAAAAATTGTACAATACTAATTGGAAAATTACCCTTAATTCGTAAACCATTTATATCTGTCCATTCAATCGAATCAATCATATATAAAGTATTATTACACTCTTTATTGTAAGCGACCATAACACTTACATCATCTAATAGAAATAACTCGTTGTTATCTCGGACGAAAATTGGCTCTTTCTCAGAAAAATCAAATAAATCTTTTTTAGAACGAATTGATGAAATTGATTTTTCTTTTAGTTCTTCATGCGAAATAAAATATTGATTTTTTAAATTGTTATCCAAATTATTATTTTCAAAATCTATATTTGCTTTTATTATTGTTTTAAGTTTTGAAATTTTATTAGTATTAGTTAGAAAATAAATATTGAATTCAACTTCTTCATCTTCTTTTAATCCTGTAAGAATTTCTCTATATTTAATTTTATTAATTGGTTCATTTCTTAATAATTGCAAGGCGAATGAAATAACTTTTAATGTTGTTGTTTTTCCAGATGCATTCTTTCCTATAAACGAAATAACGTTATTGATATAAACATTAGAAAAAAGATTTGTAAGCATTTCGTTTTTATCTAAACTTACTCTTTGTTTAGCATAAAAATCAATTGATATTTCATTTTTAAATAATTTTAGTCCTTTAGCTTCAATTTTCAAAACTTTCATTTCTACTTTCCTCCTGACTTTATATTATTAACTATATAACGTAATATAATTTAAGCAGATAAAACCATGAAACACGTTTTTATCTGCTTAAATTATAGCATCTGATTATTATTATTTAAAATATAAACATTAAATTTTTATTAAATAGATGGCTATTATCTTTATTTTACGACTTGTTGCATTATTGAGTATATGCACATTTACGCTATCGATTGTAAACTTTCCGAAGGCAGTTCAACTAATTTTTTTGTAAGAAAAATGGTAATACTTTAGTTCAAAAAAAGAATATTAAATGATAGGAAATTAAAAAAATTCAAGATTTTATATAAAGAAATGTATCTAAAATGACCAAAATAAAGTCAAGAAGGATTCTACGGTAAAAAATAATTGATTACTGTTAATGTAAATATGATATAAAGTTATTTATCATCATCTTATATATGTTTTATAATTAATGACATGAATAAGTTTATAAATGATGCAGATGAAAAAAAGCCTATTAGAATCTTAACTACTTCAGGCATATTGATTGCTTTGTTTGTTGTTTTGTTGTTTAAGTTACCCGATGTAAGAAGTTTTTTCGTAAACCTGTTTAAAGTATTGTCTCCATTTATTTGGGGTATCTTGTTTGCGATAATAACTAATAATTTGGCAAAGTATATTGAAACTCATTTGCCTGAAAAATGGCCATTTAAGACAAGAAGATTCATAGGAGCTCTTGTTTCAGTATTAGTCTTAGTTGTTGTGATGATTCTTGTAGTATATCTTTTGATGCCAAAGCTATTAAATAGTATTTCTTCATTATCAACACTAGTGACTAACTTTACAAGTAACTCTAGTGATTGGATAAAAAGACTACAAAAGAATGTTCACTTGTCTAATGATGTAGTAATTAAGATCTATGAGTATTCAAATCAAGCAGTTACTGCCTTATGGAACGCAGCTAAGGACTTTGTACCTAATATCCTAACTTCAACTATTACTGCTATTAGTAGTGTTGGTAACTTTGTGATTGGTTTTATTGTTTGTTTATATATTCTTATCGATAAACATAAGATTGCGATTAATATTAAAAGAATGGGCTTAGCTTTCTTTAATGCTAAACAATATAAAAAGGGACGTAATATTATGTACTTAGCCCTAGATAAGTTTACTAAGTTCTTTTCTGGTAAAGTTTTAGATTCACTTATTATTGGTATCCTATGTTTTATTTCAATGTTGTTTATCAACAAAGAATATGCAGCATTAATATCAGTTATTGTAGGCATAACTAATATAATTCCTTTCTTTGGACCTTTTATTGGTGCTGTGCCTTGCGCCTTGTTACTATTAATTGTAGAACCACTAGATTGTTTAATCTTTATTATCATGATTATCATTCTTCAACAGGTAGATGGTAATATCATAGGACCAGCTATACTTGGTGATTCAGTTGGTCTTAGCTCTTTATGGATTATGTTTGCGATTCTAGTTGGTGGTGCTTATTTTGGTTTCTTTGGCATGTTACTTGGTGTTCCTGTTGTTGCGGTAATCTATTATGTAATAAAAGAATATGTAGATGAGAAACTAGAGGAAAAGGGAATAGATGAGGAAGCTTCTGAGTAACGGCTATTTTTTTATAAGAAGAATTATTTATGCTCATAGCATGTAAAACTACACAAGCTATATGCTTTGATAATAATTTTCCTTGTGTTTTTCTACTTTTTCTCGTAAAAAATAATAAATAATATGATAATAATCTCGTAAATGTTTGAAGTATCTCGTAAAAATACATATAATATGAGAGAAAGATGAGACATTATGAGATATTTTGATTACAAAAAGTTACAAACATTAAAATTAGATAATTCTATAGTTAATCTATTAACTAGTATTCATGAAGCTAAAGGTCGTCAGGAACTGTATTTATCTACTGAGCCTGAGGAATTAAATAAATTAGTTGAGATCGCTAAGATTCAAAGCGTAGATGCCAGTAATGCTATTGAGGGTATTCGTACAACTGAAACGCGTTTAAAACAATTGGTTAGTGATAAGACTACGCCAAAGAATAGAGATGAAGAAGAAATATCTGGTTATAGGGATGCTCTTAATACAATTCATGAAAGTTTTGATTATATACCTTTAACTCCTAGCCATATTTTGCAGTTACATGGAATCATGTATAAAAATGTTGTTGGTAATGACTTTGGTGGAAAATTTAAGAATACTCAAAATCTTATTCAAGGTATTGATGCCTTTGGTAACAAATATACTATCTTTACTCCTTTGGCACCATATGAAACTATGCCAGCTATAGAAAGTCTTTGTGATGCTTATAATAAAGCGATAGAAGATGGCAAGGTTGATCCATTAATTCTTATTCCTATATTTGTACATGACTTTTTGTGTATTCATCCTTTTAGAGATGGCAATGGCAGGATGAGCCGACTATTAACAACCCTTCTTTTATATAGAAGTGGTTATTACGTTGGTAAATATATATCTTTGGAAGCTAAGATAGCTAAGATAAAAGATTTATATTATGATGCCTTAAGCGATAGTCAAAACGGTTGGCATGAAAGTAATGATGATCCACTTCCTTTTGTTAAGTACTTGTTGTCTATCATTGATATGGCCTACAAAGACTTTGAAGATAGATTAGCTCTTATTAAAAAAGATGTTAGTGCTAATAAATTAGTTTCATTAGCATTCGATAAGAAAATAGGTAAGATTAAAAAAACTGACATTGTAGAATTATGTCCTAATATTTCAGTTAGTGCTGTAGAAAAGGGCATAGCTAATCTATTGAAAGAAGGCAAGATTAGAAAACTAGGCAATGGTAGAAATACTTTCTATATCAAGAATGATTGAAGTTGATTGAAGTGACATTGAAGTTATATTGAAGTAACCATTGAAGTTGCATTGAAGTTAACATTGAAGTACAATTGAAGTGGATATAGAAGTGAGGTATTTACGATGTATTTAGAAGAACTACTTAATAAAAACATACTTGAGGATGATAAGATCGAATGTAAACAAAGTTTAAATAGAATAGATGTTTTGGATTGGTTGAAAACGATAGCAGGTTTTTCTAATGCTGATGGTGGAACTATGTATATAGGCGTTGCCGATAAGACTAATAAGCTAATTGGTTTTTCTAAGGAAGAAGTAGATGGTGAAAAGAATTATATTAATAATCAATTGAATGAGCATCTTTTTCCTAGACCTTTTGTAAAGATTTCTTTCTTGTCGTATGAGATTAATAATAATACAAGATACATAATTAAGATTGATATTCCTTCTGCTACTTTTAAACCGGTGATTGTTAATTATAATGACTCTTCTTCTATTTACATGAGAAGAGATGGCTATACAAATGGTGCCACTTATGAAGAAATCATAGAAATGAGTAATCAAAATAAGAATGTTCAGTTTGATACTTCTTTTACTGATGTAAAGTTTAATTTTGATGATTTTAAGACATTAAGAGATTTCTATGCAAAACACAATAATGGTAAACAACTTAAGGAAAAGGCATTATTGTCTAAGGGTTTCTATAATGAGGATGGTTATTTATCCAATGGTGCTCTTCTTTTTAGAGATGATTATGATGGTGATAAGTCTTTGGCTCGATGTTCTCTGTTTTCGGGTTTTACAAGAGGTAGCGAAAGAATTGTCACTATAAATAAATATAATGGCAATTTGATAAGTGAATTAGAAAAGATGTTAGAATTCGTCGAACAAAGAATGAATCATAGTTTGATTAAAAAAGATACAGGTAGAATAAACCTGGATGCTTATCCTAAACGTGCTTTGTTTGAAGGGTTGGTTAATGCGATAGCTCATAGAGACTATTTTCTAGATGGTTCTCAAATCCAAGTAGATATGTTTAAAGATAGATTAGAAATATCTTCTCCTGGTAAGTTCTATAGAGGAGATAACATAGAAAAGAGCTATGATTTATCTAATATTATTTCTAAAAGAAGAAATGATTTAATTTCTTCAATTCTTGTAATGTGTAATGTAATGGAAGCTGCTGGTACTGGTTTTGAGAAGATTATGGAAGAATATAAGGACTACGGTGATGAATATAGACCGTTTATTTGTTCTAGTTCTGATCACTTTACGCTAACGCTTCCTGATTTAACATACAAAGAAGGCTTAACTAACGATACTATGTTGCCTGTAGTGGAATTTTTGCCACTTGTTAATGCTTCTAAGCATGATGATAAGATTCTCTCTTATTGCTATTTTAAGGGCCATAACGCAAAGGAGATAGCTGATTTCTTAGAGATAAGTGATTCTACTTATTTCCGTAACACTATTCTTAAAAGGCTTGTAAATGCTAATTATTTAGTTTCTATGAAGGTGGGTAACTCCTTGATGTATAAAACTAATGTTGATGAAGTTAAGCTGTCTTAGTACAACAATAACAGAAGTGAATAATAGTTACACAAATTAGTGAAAGGAAAAGTGTATGAACAACTTATATGATTATCTTGTGAATAACTTTAAACTTAATGAACCTATTATTTTAAGTAATCTAAAGGTTGATGGTATGTCTTATGATAACCTACGTCAACAAATGAAGAAGCTAGTTGATGATGGTAAAGTAAGAAGATATGAGAATGGTGTCTACTATCTTCCTAAGGCTTCTATTCTTAATCTTGATTTAGGCTTAAATCCAGAGACTGTTTTGGAATATAAGTATCTAACTGAAGATGGTAAGGAATGTGGTTATATGACAGGCCTTATGTTTTTTAATCAATTGGGTCTTACTTCGCAGGTTCCTATGGTATATGAAATTGCTACAAACAAAGCAACTAATAATTACCGAGAGACTACCGTTGGAAACTCAAGGCTTATTATTAAGAAGCCTAGGACTACTGTCACCAAGGACAACTATAAGGTTTTACAGTTCTTGGATTTGTTAAAAGATGTAGATGTATTTTCAGAACTAAGTGGTAAACAACTTCAAGAGCAATTAGTTAAGTATATGAAATTTGCAAATATAAAGCTATCAGATATGGAACCGTATTTTGATTACTATCCTGATAAGCTTTATAAAAATTTAGTAAAGACTAAGGTAATCTTTTTCGATATTCTTAACAAGAAAGGTTGCAAAAACAACACCTAGCAATCATATAGTTGTATGATTTTTGTTTTTTGCGGTATTTTGGTCTGCGATTATAGATTACCATTGGCGATTTATGAAGAATACAGGTACTTTTTTAATATAAAAAGTAATTAAAATACAATTTAAATAGAACCTTCTAACATAGTTGTGGGTAAAAAAATAACAGATACATTTTTAAAGACTAAATTTAGTGTCTAAAGATGTATCTGTTTTTAATGTGGAAAAGTCATCATACATTTAGTATCCTATTATCGACCAAAACAAAAGGAG
>JALFIR010000005.1:0-11819 GCA_022776215.1 Solobacterium sp.
ATCTTTTAAATCAATAAAATCTTTGATACCATAATTCATGCGAACTCCTTTCTGATACGACTGCAAAATAAATCATAAAGGAAAAGTAAAAAAGAGAGAAGAATTCTAATAGATTTTTCCCTCTTTTTTATTAAATATAATGCTTTTAAAAAACTGTCCCCTAAACTATTCCCCTAAAATGTAGACCCCTAACAAGTTTGGATACCCGATTATTATAGTAGACTTTTTACAAAGATTTCTAAGCCAATAAAGATAAGAATAGAACCACCTAGGATGTTAGCTTTGTTAGCTAATTTTAATCCAAACTTTTTACCAAGTTTTAATCCAAACATGCAAATAAAGAAAGTAACGATGCCAATGATTATAGATTCTATTAGGGCTAAAGGAAATGTAAAGTTGGCGATAGTAAAACCAACTGAAAGGGCATCGATTGATGTGGCGATGCCTTGGATGATTAGACCATATAATGATAGACTTTCCTTATTATCTTCTTTGTCATCATCTTTTTTAAAACTTTCAAGTATCATGTTGCTACCGATAAATAATAGAAGAATTAGGGCAATATAAGGAATGAACTTTTGAAAGACCGTGAAGGTGTCTACCAAAGTATGAACGCAGAACCAGCCGATAAGTGGCATGATAGTTTGAAAGATTGAGAAACAACCAGCAATCTGAAATTGTCTTTTCTTGCCCATATGTGATTCATTTAGTCCGTTTGCGAGTGATACGGAGAAGGCATCCATGGCTAGGCCTATTCCTAATAAAATTGCGTTTGTGAAAAATAAGAAATTCATACTTTACTCCATAAAAAACTTGTGCGTTATACACAAGACTAATTCCCATGTATAACAAAATATACATAAGTCTCGCAATTTAATGTATACCAGGTTTAAACCAGAATGTTGATATACAGCCAAGTGTGTGGCTTGCTACTCCCTCAATGGATTTATCGTAACATACATTAATGATTAATTAAATGGTAAAATATTATTTCAAGGCATATGCGCCTTGATTCGATGTTGTATTAAAGAATAAGAAGTGAGGTTTAAATGGAAGAAAAAGATATAAAAGAAGTTGAAGAAAATAAGGAAGAAACAACTGCTGTTGATGAAACTGTTGAGACTGTAAGTGAAGATAATAAGGTTGAAGTTGATAAAAAGGCTCCTGCTAAGAAGAATACGGTATATGTAGTAGCTGCCATAGTTGCGATTGTTATTCTATTAGCTCTAGTGTTTACAAATGTTAAGAAGGATAATACTTATAAGTTGAGTTCTATTTATCCAACATACTTTGCAGAGGTGGATGGTGAAATTAAGTTACCAAAGAATTGGGCTTATACAGAAGTAGGGCAATTATTCAAGAATGAAGATAATAAGCTTACTTTAGTTGGTCAAGTTCTAGGAGCTGAAATGAGTGAAGAGGATTTTGCGACTACTGTTGATGCCTTGAAGAATTATTATGAATTAAGTGAGATTACTGTTAATGGCAATACTGGCTACAATGTTCATACAGAGGATGAAAGCGGAACTTTTGATATTTGCATTTTCCATAATGGTAACACATATCTTCAAATTGGTTTGATGAATGTGAGTGAAGATGAGGTTAATACAATTATCAATAGTGTTAAATTTTAATTGTTAAAGGAGGTACAAAAATGTACGAATATACAAATGTTTATTCAAATAATGGGCTAACATTTA
Source organism: Solobacterium sp. (assembly GCA_022776215.1). Lineage (GTDB taxonomy): Bacteria > Bacillota_I > Bacilli_A > Erysipelotrichales > Erysipelotrichaceae > Colivicinus. The sequence continues at coordinate 1,701 of JALFIR010000005.1, forward strand.
GTGAATATTTAAGAAAAGTGTTCTTAACCGTTAGTGTTGGCTTAGGTATTACAGCTGTTATTAGTTTTGTGATTAGTGAGTTCTTTATGGAAGCACTTCTTACACGTTACGGCGCTGCTTTTGCGACTGTTTCTCTAATGGCTATGATTGGTGAGTTTGTGATTGCGATTGTCTTTGCGGCTAGACTTACAAAGATGTCAAAATCTTCAGCTTGGACTTGTTATATCTTATATTCAGTATTGACTGGTATTAGTTTGTCTATGGTTCTATATGCCTATACTGAGACTTCTGTGTGGGTAACTTTCTTGGTTACTTGTGGTATGTTTGTGGTTTTATCTTTAATTGGTAATAACACAAATGTAGATTTATCAAAGTTCTCAGGCATTATCGTACCAGGCTTGTTGGCTATTATCATTGTTTCTATTGTGAATGTAATTTTCTTTAGAAGCCAAATGGTTCAATGGGTTGTAAATTATCTTGGTATTATCTTATTCTTGTTCTTGATTGCCTATGATATGCAAAAGTTAAGAAATTTATACAATGTCGGTTTACAGGATGCTTCTGTTAATGATGCACTTATGATTTATGGAGCGTTCCAACTATATCTTGATTTCATTAACTTATTCTTAAGATTGCTTCAAATCTTTGGTAAGATGAAAAACAGTGATGATTAATATCTAAACAAATTAATAAAGGCTCTCTTATAACTGAGAGCTTTTATTGTGGATTTATATTGACCTCTACGATTGAGGCTTACTTTTTCAGTTCGAACCCGTGATATGTTAAGTATCTTAACTTTATGCAGGTTTTTGTACGACTCCTGCAAATCGGTTATCCAACGCGTAATCATCGTGACATGTTTACAAGCGTAAACTTTAAGCAAAGTAGCTAGCCGATTGTCCAGCGGTGCGTTTATTAACTAATTGTATGCCTCTGTTTCTAATGTTGATTGCAGCATTGATGTCTCTATCGAGTAGAACGCCGCACTCAGGGCATATCCATTTTCTTTGTTTTAGTGTTAAATCTTGATATGTGTATCCACAGTTATTGCATATTTGAGATGATGGATAGAATTTGTCAATTCTAATTAATTTCTTACCTCTATCATTCATTTTGTAGTCTAATACTTTTAAAAATTTGCCGTATGCATTGTCGTTTGTTGCTTTACCAAGATTTCTATGAGTTGCAATTTTTGCAAGATCTATATTTTCTACAAAGACATAATCATATTGATTAGCTAATTTGGTAGATGTCTTATGTATAAAATCTTTTCTTTCATTTTTAATATCATTATATAAATTAGCATATTCAATGGAAAATTTATGGTGAAGCTTTTCATCATCTTCAGATTCTTTAAGTTTGCTTTGTAGCTTCATAATCTGTTTGTCATATTTTTTGATGATGACTGGTTTATCTGGAGTTTCACCGTTACTATCTACGTAAAAATTAGGAGAAGAATAGTCTAGGCCGATTGAATTATTAGGATCTAATTCTTTGGTAATTTTGTTTCCCTTTTTCTTGAACAAAATATTTACAAAGTATTTGTCATCAATTGTTCTATATACGATAATACTCTTAAATTGTTCTACTTGATCATAATCACGTTTATTGAAAAGTTTTATAGTTCCGATTGATGGTATATTAATTGAATCATTAAAGATCACTTCATCGATTGAACTAGCATATTTACATAAATTAGTTTTGAATTGAAACTTGCTGAAAAAATTTTTCTTATTTTTAACATCTTTTAAGATGTCTATTTCACAAAATAGAATATTATCATCAATAGATTTTAGATCTTCATCAGTGTTTCTAGCAATGTTAAGCATCTCTCTATGTGATTTGATCTTTGTATCTTTTATTTGTGCAAAGTAAATATCATCAAATTTCTGTACACAAGAAATTGTTTTGTCTAATAATTTTGTTTGCGTTCTATTTGGCTTTAAACGAAGTATATAAGTTCTGTACATGTATTTTCCATCCTTTATACTTCTTTATTGCTGTGAAACTTGAAAATTCCTACCCCAAATTGTAAAAAAGATGATTTTTTCATTATTTTTGTGGGTTTTAGGTGCGAATCCCGTACCTAAGCATCTATTTTTTATTCAATGAATAAAAAATACTCTTAATGAGGGACTAGGGTTGAATCCCTGTTACTTAAATGAAAAAACACTCCTTAATGGAGTGTTTAGAACTAAATGGTGATTCTCCAGGGATTCGAACCCTGGACCCTCTGATTAAGAGTCAGATGCTCTACCAACTGAGCTAGAGAATCAAATATGGTGATAGGTACGGGATTCGAACCCGTGAATGCTGCCGTGAAAGGGCAGTGTGTTAAGCCGCTTCACCAACCTACCAATACAAATGGCGCCCGAAACAGGACTCGAACCTGTGACCTGCCGGTTAACAGCCGGACGCTCTACCGACTGAGCTATTCGGGCACTCGTGTTTGCCTATTTATATTAGCATAGCTTCATACCAATAGCAACATTTTTTTTAAAAAAATTTAAAAAAATTAACCAAAATCACCTTTAAGCCTGTGGAAAATTGCTATTGGTATGCCCGAATAGCACCTTAGTCAACTCTTAAGAGCGTCCAGCTGTTTAACCATAGTGATTAGCAGGTTCTTATCCTGTTTCAAGCACCATTTATATACACACTGCCCTTTACGCATTCACGGGTTTGCAACCACATATGTAACTTGTTATAAATTAATAGAATAGTGATTAGAGGTTCTAATTTATCTTTTAATCACCTATCTTCTTTAGACAGGTATAGAATGTAAACAAGAGGTTATTGTTATGAACAAATATATATTAAAAAATGGAATCATCTTAGATGGTACTAAGGATATGAAGCCATATAAGGCCGATATTCTTGTGAATGATGGAGAAATAGAAGATATCATCACTGACGGTAAAAGCCCTGTAGGATACTCAGAAATCGATTTAAATGGCAAATATATCATGCCTGGCTTAATTAATATGCATGTGCATCTAGCTGGCAATGGTAAGCCGCAAAAGAAACAAAGAGACAATGAAAAATTAGTAAAGAGAGTTTTTGTGACACCAATTGGTAGATTTGCAGCTGAAAAGCTTGTTGAAACTTATGCCAAGATTGAATTAATGTCCGGTGTAACAACTATTAGAACAGTTGGTGGTTTAAGAGATTTAGATACAAAGACAAGAGATAAGATAAATAAAGGGTTAATTGATGGACCAAGAATTCTTGCCAGCAACGAAGCTATTTCTGTACCAGGAGGTCATATGGCAGGATCAGTAGCTGTTGCTTGTCACAATCCTGAAGAAGCCATTGCTCAAATAGAAAAGTTAAAGGGCGAAAAAGTTAACTTAATCAAATTAATGATTACAGGTGGTGTTATGGATGCCAAGGAAAAGGGCGTTCCTGGTCAAATGAAAATGAGCCCTGAGATTATTAAAGCATGTTGCGACAAGGCTCATGAATATGGTTTTATTGTATCTGCTCATGTTGAAAGTCAAGAAGGTGTAAAAATTGCCCTTGAGAATGGTGTTGATTCAATCGAACATGGTTCTGTAATGGATGATGAGTGTATTGAACTATTCAAGAAACACAATGCTTTCATGATTTGCACTGTATCACCTGGCATTCCATATGCTTTATTTGATCAAAGTGTTTCCCATACAAGTGATGTTGAAAAGTTTAATGGTGAGCTTGTATTGAATGGCTTCATCGAAGGTGCTAAAACATGTCTTAAGAATAATATTCCAGTAGGGCTTGGTAATGATGTGGGTTGCCCTTGGATTGCTCAATATGATTTCTATAGAGAACTTGTATATTTCCATAAATATGTTGGCGCTACAAATGCCCAGGCCTTACATACCGCAACACTTGTAAACGCAAAGCTAGCTGGTATTGATAAGGAAACCGGTTCTATTGAGAAGGGTAAGTGTGCTGATTTGATTGTTTGTAAGAATAATCCACTAGATAATTTAAATAACTTAAGAAAAGTCGATATGGTTATCGCTAGGGGTAAGGTTTATGACAATCCAAAGGTTAAGCGTAATGCTTATGTCGATTCTTATCTAGATGAATATATGAACTAGTATGAAATATATAAAACTTGGTAAAACTGATATTGAGGTATCAAAGATTTGTTTAGGCTGTATGGGCTTTGGTGATGATAGCATGTATAAATGGTCACTGGGTCCAAAGGATACTAAGGAAATTGTTGCTTATGCATATGACAAGGGCATTAATTTCTTTGATACTGCTAATCAATATTCTAATGGTACTAGTGAAGAATATTTGGGCAAAGCCATAAAAGATCTTGGTATTAGAAGAGATGATGTAGTTATTGCTTCTAAGGTGTTTTTCAATGAAGGCGGTTTGTCTAAAGAAGCTATTAAAAGAGAAATTGATCAAAGTTTATTGAGATTAGGTACCGATTATCTTGATCTATATTTGATACATCGTTTTGATTATAATGTTTCAATTGAAGAAACGATGGAGGCCTTAAATGATTTGGTTAAATCAGGTAAAGTGAGGTTTTTGGGTTCTAGTAGTATCCTTGCTTATCAAATGTTGATGTATCAAAATTTAGCTAAAGAAAAAGGATATGCAAGGTTTGAGGTGATGGAGAATCATTATAATCTTCTTTATCGTGAGGAAGAAAGGGAGATGATTCCATTGTGTAAGGAATTAGATGTTTCACTCATACCTTATTCACCACTAGCTGCAGGTCATTTAGCAAGAATTAATTGGGATAGTGATAGTATTCGTAGTCTTAGTGATGATGTTGCGAAAAGAAGATATGATGCATCTGAAGATGTTGATAAGCTGATTGTTGAAAGAGTTGCCGAGTTGGCGAAGAAAAGAAATATCAAGATGAGTGAGGTGGCTTTGTCTTGGCTATATAAAAAAGGTGTTGCTTCACCTATTATAGGTGCTAGTAAGACTAAATATATTGATGATGCGATTAATGCATTAAATGTTGAATTGAGCGATGAGGAAGTATCTTATTTAGAAGAATTATATGTACCTCATTCATTAAAAGGACCGATTATTAAGAAAAACTAAGGACGTGAGTCCTTAGTTTTGCATATTAATATGTTCTTCTTCTAACATTGGATAAGTGATTAGATCACTTGAATCCAAGTTTTCTTTGTGCATATCAACACCACTTATTTGATGGTTGTTGTAGGTAGTGTAGTAATAAATACCTTTAGCCAAGTCGCATGCTGATGTGAAGATGGTATATTCATAAGCTTCTTTAACTTTGCAACAACCATTTTGTTGTTCAACACTATGTAGAATGTGGAAAAGTTGATTTAGACCATTGTCTGATAATGAGAAGTGATTAGTAAAGGCAACTTTGACAAAACGAGACATGCTTGATAAGTCACCTGGTAGGCCAAGTCCTCCCATTCCTCTTGAGTATTTTGTTAATTCAACACCTTCAAAGTTATTAACAGGATCTGCTGATGATAGGTGTTGATAGTTGTTTAGGTTGAACATTTGTAGTTCAAATGGTGGGTTGTTAGTTAAGACATTAACTGGATCATCATAAACTTTTACACCATCTTTAACAGATTCAACAACAATAGATTTGTAGCCATCACTCACATACCAATGCATCTGAGTTGGTGGATATTTGTCGTTGATAGAATCTTTAGATAAGTTAATGCTTTTAAATAATTCCTTAGCTTCTTCTAATGTTTTACATTTAGATAATACATATGGGATTAGTTCAAATTGGGCGATATTTATCTTAGTATCGTCTACGTCTCTATAAACACAATTACCAACAAAGTTCAAGCCTGCCATACCTAGACCATGTTCATTAATGGCATCAAAGTATAGGGGATAACCTTCTTGGATAATGCCTACACCGATTATGGCAGGGTGTTTATCAATGTTTTCTTCATGTTTGAATGAGAAAGAATAGTTTCTTGGTGTGACAACGATTTCTTGACCATATGAGAAGTCAAAGTCTAGGTTACGTCCAAAGAAACCTTTAAATGAAGCAGCTGTACACATACTTTTTACCTTCCTTTCACCATTATTATAGAACTATTAGCGTTTTTTTAAATCTTTTATGCTAGAATACAAGTGTTAATTGCGTTGAAGAGAAGAGTAGCTTGTGTAGTTTCTTAAAGAGAGGGGTCGGTTGGTGTAAGACCTTAGGGACAGCATGTGAAAAAGGACTTGGAGCAAATCGTAGGCTTGCGTTAAAAGCATGAAAGATACAAACAAAGGTGGTACCGCGCATTTTAGCGCCCTTGGGCTACCTTTTTTATTTTTATTTAAAGGAGAAGAGATGGAAAGAAAGTTTAACGACCAACAATTGGCAAGAAGAAAAAAGTTAGATGATTTAGTTGCAAAGGGCATTAATCCATTTGGTAATGCCTACACAAGAACTGCAAACAGTAAGAGTATCAAGGACACTTATGGTGCATGTTCTAAGGAAGAATTAGAAGAGAAGAAGGTAGAAGTTTCTATTGCTGGTAGAATCATGTCAAAGAGAAGAATGGGCAAGATGTGTTTCATGCATGTTCAAGATCGTTATGGTTTGATTCAACTTGTTATCAACAAGAATGATTTAGGTGAGGAACCTTATGAATTAGTTAAGGCAAGTGATGTTGGTGATATCGTAGGTATTGAAGGTAGAGTTTATCGTACTAATCCAACTGAACAAAATCCTCAAGGTGAGTTGTCAGTTTATGTGCTAAAGTATACACATTTAACTAAGGCACTTAATCCTTTCCCTGAGAAGTTCCATGGTTTAACAGATATTGAAGAAAGATATAGAAGAAGATATTTAGACTTAATCATGAATGAGGATTCAAAAAGAGTTGCGTTCATGCGCCCTCAAGTATTAAATGCGATCAGATCTTTCTTAGCTTCAAGAGATTTCGTGGAGGTTGAGACACCAGTTTTAACCTCATTGTTGACAGGTGCTAGTGCTAGACCATTTGTTACTCACCATAATGCTCAAGATATTGATATGTATTTAAGAGTAGCTCTAGAACTAGATTTAAAGAGATTGCTAGTTGGTGGTATGGAAAAGGTTTATGAGATTGGTAGAACTTTTAGAAATGAAGGTATGGATCCTCAACATAATCCTGAGTTCACTTTGATGGAATTATATGAAGCATATTCTAATCTTGAGGGTATGATGGAAATTACTGAGAGCATGTATAAGTATATTGCTGATAATGTTTGTCATAAGAGAACTTTCAAGTATTTAGGTCATGAGATTAGTTTAGATGGTGATTGGAAGAGAGTTTCAATGACTGATGCGATTAAGGAGAAGACTGGTATCGACTTTAAGCAACAAATGTCTTTTGAGGAAGCTTGTGCTTTGGCTAAGGAACATGGTATTGAGGTTGAGAATCACTTTACAACAGGTCATATTATTAATGCTTTCTTTGAAAAGTATGTAGAGGAAACTTTGATTCAACCTACTTTCTTATATGGTCATCCAATTGAGATTTCACCACTAACAAGAGCTAATGAAGAAGATCCTCGTTTCGTTGATCGTTTCGAATTGTTCATTTCAGGTCATGAGTGTGCAAATGCTTATACTGAGTTAAATGATCCAATTGATCAATTAAAGCGTTTTGAGGATCAATTAAAGGCTAAGCAATTAGGTGATGATGAGGCTAGTGATATCGATATGGATTTCGTTGAGGCTCTAGAATATGGTATGCCACCTGCAGGCGGTATCGGGTATGGTATCGATAGAATGGTAATGTTGTTTACTGAGTCTGAGTCTATTAGAGATGTTATCTTGTTCCCTACAATGAAGCAATTAAATGGCAATAAAGTTGCTAAGGTAGCTCCTGTTAAGACAACTGCAGATGGTGAAAAAGTTGATTTCTCTAATGTAAAGATTGAACCAATTTTCACTGAAATGGTTGATTTTGACACATTTGCTAAGTCAGATTTCCGTGTTGTTAAGATCTTAGCTTGTGAGGCTGTTGAAAAGTCTAAGAAGCTTCTTAAGTTCACTTTGGATGATGGTGAAAGAAAAAATCGTGTTATCTTAAGTGGTATTCATGATTATTATGAACCAGAAGAATTAGTTGGTAAGACTGCTGTTGCGATTGTTAACTTGCCTCCAAGAAAGATGATGGGTATTGATTCTGAGGGCATGTTAATTTCTGCAGTACATGAGGAAGATGGTCATGAATGTCTTAACTTGTTAATGTTAGATAACAAGATTCCTGCTGGTGCAAAATTATATTAATTTGGTTTAATTAAGGACGTAGCTTAATAAGTTGCGTCTTTTAATTTAGAATAACCGTTGACCTATACGTGGCGTATGCGCTTATACTGTCATCAAGAAAGGCGAGGTAGACACATGTTATTAAATGAAATAGCAAATGAAGTAGGAATGACCAAGCGTGCCATTAAGTATTATGAAGAGAAAGGTCTATTATCAGTAAACAAAAGTAATAATGGTTATCGTGATTATTCCACAAATGATGTTGATACTTTAAAAAGAATTTCAGTTTATAGAAAATTAGGAGTTAGCGTTAAAGATATAAAGAGTTTGTTGGAAAATAATGATAAAGATGTTCTTGTTCGTATTTACAACGAAAAGATGCAAGATAAAATCTTACTAGACCATGAACTTAATGCTTTAAAACAATTCATAGAAGATGATGATGTAAATAAAATAGATGAAATGTTAGATTATCAAAGTGTTGAGGATGCGATAGAGTCTTTGTTGCCCGATAAAGAATGGGGTGATTATTTAAAAAGTCATTTTAAACCATTTCTTAATATAAGATTAGAAACTACTGAACAGAAACAAGCTTTGCGAAACATTTTGATGTATTGTGATGAAACAACATTAAAAATACCTCTTATCATGAGAATAAGTATGAAAATTAATAGTGGTGTGAATAAAGAAACAAGAACCGCAGATGAAATGATAGCCTATTATCGTGATATGAGTGAAGGTGAATATAGTAAGTTAAAAGAAATGACGTTGCAAGGTGTCAAAATTAAATCAGGAATATTAAAATATCATCCTGCATTTGTAGCACAAAGAAAGCTACAAAAAGAATTTCAAAATAAAGGATATAACGATATATTAATTCCTAATATGATAGCTTTATCACCTTTATATGCTGAATATAAAGCGAATCTAGATAAGGTGAATGACAAAATTTGTAGAGAGCTAGGTCTTTATTATGATAGTAACTACAACTTAGTTATTAAAAAATGAAATTGTAAAATAGCTGAAATATAATTCTTTTAACGAATATTTCAGCTTTTTATTAGATTTTCACCGCTAACTACCATATAATAGTAGTATGAGGAGAGAATATGATAGTTACATATCAAATGTTAAAGGAATCATTGAGCGATTATAAGAATCCTGATAATAAGATTAAGAGAATGAGTGATGGTGGTGAGATTGTTAAACTCACCAAGAATTTGTATGAGACAAGTAATGAAATACCTGGTTATTTAGTTGCGAATGCTATTTATTCGCCATCTTATTTATCATTTGATTATGCCTTGTCTTATTATGGTTTAATTCCTGAAATGGTTTATACTTATACCAGTGCGACTTTTAATAAGAAAAAGAAGAAACAATATATAAACAAGCTTGGTACCTTTACTTATAGAGATGTTCCATCTAAGGTTTATCCTTATGGTATCAATATTAAGGAAGAAGGTGATTATACATATTTGCTTGCCTGTCCTGAGAAGGCAATATGTGACAAGCTTTATACAATTAAGCCAGTTAAGAATAAGAAGGAAATGTATAATCTACTATTTGTTGATTTAAGAATAGATGAAGATGAGTTTAAAGAACTAAATTTTGATGATTTAAATAAACTATGTGATTTATATAGTTGTACTAATTTAAAGTTATTAAAGAAAGTTGTAGGAGATTTTGATGAACACAGTATTGGAACAAATGATTGAATCTTATAATCCTAAAAACAATGATGAAAAACGCAATGTGATTAAGGAGGTAATGCAGGAAATTGTACTTTGCGGTTTGTAGTGAACCCCTAAAGTTGGACAAACTTAGGAGGTTCACTTTTTATATGAAATTAACTTATGAACAAAAGCTTAAAGCTTACCAAGATTGGAAAAGCAATCTTAAATCATCGG
>JALFIR010000027.1:0-68822 GCA_022776215.1 Solobacterium sp.
GCTCGTTTCTTAGTTCATCTAAAATATATGTTTTATCGTATTAAGAATAATGAAATATTAAATCTAGATATGAATGATTATGCATTAGATAATTTTAAGTCCTCTTATGATATCGCAAGTGAAGTTATAAGAGAGATTGAGGACTTGGGGAAGATTGTTATTCCTAGGGTTGAGATAGGTTATTTGGCCATCCATATCGAGAGAATATTAAGAGATTAGAGTGTACACATGTACACTCTATTTTCATCTTAGGGTCCTATTTAGGCAACATGCAAGAATTTACATCGGAGAAACTAATTGTGTAATATCATAATATTCAGGGAGGAAATGTTATGTTGAATATTTCTCATTTAAGTAAGTTCTATGGAGATAAAAAGGCAGTAGATGATTTGTCTTTGAATATTAATGGTGGCGAGATTTGTGCCTTTATTGGACATAATGGAGCTGGTAAGACAACTACTTTAAAGTGTATTGTTGGTATTCATGATTTTGATGAGGGTGATATTTTAATTGATGGCGATTCTATTAAAACTAATCCTTTAGAGTGCAAAAAGAAAATTGCTTATATTCCTGATAATCCTGATTTGTATGATTTTATGACAGGTATTCAGTATCTTAATTTTATTGGCGATATTTTTAAGATTGATGGTGCTAAAAGAAAAGAATTGATTGATAAGTATAGTACTTTATTTGAGATTAAGGATGATTTGGGACAACCTATAGCTTCTTATTCTCATGGTATGAAACAGAAGTTGGCAGTTATTTCGGCATGGCTTCATGAACCTAAATTGATCTTAATGGATGAGCCTTTTATAGGTTTGGATCCTAAGGCTTCTCATTTATTAAAGGAGATGATGAAGGAATTTTGTGAAAAGGGTAATGCGATATTCTTTTCTACTCATGTTTTAGAAGTGGCTGAAAAGTTATGTGATAAAGTTGCGATTATTAAAGACGGTAAGCTTGTTAAATCGGGTACGATGGAAGAGATTAAGGGCGATGCATCTTTAGAGACTGTGTTCTTAGAATTAGAAGGTGATGTTTGTGACTAAGCTATTAATTAAGAAAGAGCTTCAACAAATCTTCAAGTCATATTTTTATAATACTAAGAAGAATAAGGCTAGATCTAAGGCAAGCATTATTTTGTGCTTTATTGGCTTTGCGGTAGTAATGATTGGCATTCTTGGTATGATGTTTGGAACACTAGCTAATAGTATGTGTGCTACTTTGAAAATCTATGGACTAGATTGGCTATATTTTGTCTTGATGGCTTTGATGAGTATTGTGATGGGCGTTTTTGGGACTGTCTTTACTACATATTCTAGTTTATATATGGCTAAGGACAATGATATGTTGTTGTCACTACCTCTACCAGTTAGAAGTATTTTAATATCTAGAATCTTTGCGACATATGTGATGGATGTTATATATGCTGGTGTTGTCTTTATTCCTACTATTATTGTTTATTTGATGAATGATTTTAGTTTTAAAGTATTAATAAGTTCTTTATTGTTCTTTATTCAATTGACCTTATTTATCTTAACTTTAAGCTGTGCCTTGGGTTATGTAGTAGCTAAGCTAAGTACTAAATTAAAGAATAAGAGTTATATCACAGCTATAGCTTCATTATTGTTTATTGGCATTTATTATTTTGTCTATTATAAGGCTAGTGTGGCTTTACAGAGTTTCTTAGAAAATGCATTATTTTATGGCGACATCTTAAAGAATAAGGTTTATCTTTTATATTTAATCGGTGAAGCTTGTGCTGGCAATTTCTTATATTTATTAATCACTATAATAATTTCAGTAGCTTTATTTACTTTGGTATGGTGCTTATTAAGAAGATCTTTCTTAAAGATTTTGAGTGCTACTAACAAGGTAGAGAAAATAAAGATTAAGAAATTAGATATCAGACAGGGTGGAGTGTTCTCTTCTTTGGTTAAGAAAGAATTAGCTAGGTTTACATCTAGTTCTGCTTATATGCTTAATGCGAGCATGGGTTCAGTTTTCATGATTGTGTTGATGTTTGTTATTATTGTGAAAAAAGATATCTTCTTTCAGATGTTTCCTTATATTGAAGGTAAATATATAAATGTAGGAATTATGGCTGTTTTCTTCTTTTTGATTTCAACAAACTTTATGGGAGCGTGCTCTGTTTCTTTAGAAGGTAAGAATATTTGGATAACTAAGTCTTTGCCTGTTAATACTAAGGATATCTTGTTGTCTAAGGTGGTCTTCCATTGTCTGTTGACAATAATACCTGCACTTATTACAAGTTTAATTGTTTGTGTGATATTAAAGATTAATCCAATCATATTATTGGCAATATTAATAGCTGGTATCTTCTATTCTTTGATCAATGTAACATTAAATGTCTTGATGCCGACACTACATTGGACTAATGAAATAACCGTTATTAAACAAAGCGGTTGTTCTATGTTGGCAGCAATCGGTGGCTGGATATATCCTATCATCTTTATTGTCTTATCGGTTTTGTGTGTTAAACAAGACTTGGATATTACAATCTTTATGTTTGTGTGGATGTTGGTAACACTTATTGTAAGTATCTTGTTGTATCGTTGGTTGACTACTAAGGGTTGTAAGAAGTATTTGGATTTGAATTAATTATGGGGCTCTTGTTAGCCCTTTTAATTAGGCCAAATGGCGGAAAAATGATGAAAATTTCTTTCATCAATATTATGATTTTTACATTTTAGGTGAGATTTACTCCGACAAAAAGGTGAGATTTACTCCGATAGACACAAATTAAGCCTTATAATATGCTAAAATTATGATGAGGAAGAATAAATGAAATATATAAAAAGAATTATTGATAAAGACCTAGATTTGAGAGTTAAAGCATTTGGTGCTATCAGCATTGTTGGACCAAAAGGCTGCGGAAAGACAAGAACTGCTAAAGAAAGATGTAAAACTATTATTGAATTTGAAGATGAAGAAAGAAGGAATGCTTATATATCCGTCGCAGAGAACTCACCTAGTTTGTTTCTAAAAAATGAAACGCCAATTCTATTTGATGAATGGCAGGATGCACCCAAGATTTGGGGAAAGCTTAGAAAGGAATGTGATGATAACGATCATTTTGGGGATTATTTTTTAACTGGCTCTTCTACTAAAAAAATAAACACAGCTCATTCAGGCACAGCTAGAATTTCAGAAATAGAAATGTATCCAATGTCTTTATATGAGCTAGGGAAATCAAACGGAAGTGTATCGATTAAAGAATTATTTGACAACCCAGATATTAAGATTGAATCAAAATCTGATTTGAATATTGAGGAATTAATTAATGTAACTTGCACTGGCGGTTGGCCAAGAACTTTAGCTATCAAGAATGATGAAGCCAAGCTGTTGTTTGTTAAGGATTATTTTGATCAAATTTGTAAGGAAGATATTTGTAGAATTGATGGTACAAAAAGAAATCCCGAAATTACTAAAGCAATATTAAAATCATATGCTAGGAATATCGGAACATTATGTAAGATGGATAATATCTATAAAGATGTTAATAGTACTAATCAAATTGCTGAGTCTACATTTTATGACTATATAGAGAAGTTAAAACAATTGTATGTAATTAAAGACTACGAGGCATGGTGCCCTCAAATTAGAAGTGAGAAATCGCTACGTGCTCCAAAGAAACATATGTTTATTGATCCTTCTATCGCCATAGCCGCATTAGATTTATCACCATCATATTTTTATAATGATTTAGATTTATTTGGCCATATCTTTGAATCTTTGGTATATAGAGATTTGACCGTGTACTCTGCAGGGTTAAGAGGAGTATTCTCTCACTATCATGATAAATTTGATTTAGAGGTTGATGGTGTCTTACATTTGCAAGATGGTCGATATGCTCTGATTGAAATCAAATTAGGCTCAAGTGGTATTAAAGCTGGTGAAAAGAATTTATTGAAGATTAAGGAATTGATTAAAGAAAGAAACCAAAAGAAGGACGTACTACCAATTAGAGAACCAGATTTGATGATTGTTATTACTGGCGGTGAATATGCATATAGTTTGGAAAGTGGTGTTAAAATCATTCCAATAGGCTGTTTAAAAGATTAGATTATAAGACATAACATTTTGAAGTGTTATGTTTTTTCATACTTGATAATTAGTTTATTCCCTTATTAATAAAGGCTTTTAGTAACTTTATATGTGTTTTAATTATCATAAATGTAAATTGTTTCAGTATAGTATGAAAATATTTACTATTTTTATTGACACATATTTTCAAAGAAACTAAAATAAAACCATTAAAAAGGGAGGACATGTAAATGAAAAAGTTATTTACATTACTTCTTGCTCTGCTGCTGTTAGTTGGTTGTGGTGGACAAGGAGATGATACTGGTGATACAGATGCTGATAAGACAGTAACTGTTGTATCTTCTATGGATGTTATTTCTATGGATACTGCGGTGGCAACAGATGGTACATCATTTATTGCCCAAACTATGTGTCTTGCAGGTCTAATGGAACTAGATGCTAATCAAAATCCTATTCCAGATTTAGCTGAAAGCTATGAAGTTAGTGATGATGGTCTAGTATATACATTTAAGATTAGGGATGATGCGAACTGGTCAAATGGTGATCCAGTTACTGCACAAGACTTCGTCTATGGTTGGCAAAGAGTAGTTGATCCTGAAATCGCAAGTGAATATAACTGGATTATGGAAACAGCTAATATCGTAAATGGTAACTGTTATGATACAGAAAGTGGTTTAACTAAAGAGGATTTAGGAGTTAAGGCTCTTGATGAAAAGACTCTAGAAGTTACATTAACTAAGCCTACTGGTTTCTTCCTATCTCTTATGACATTCCCACCATTCTTCCCTGCAAATCAAAAGTTTGTTGAAAGTTGTGGTGATCAATACGCATTATCTGTTGATAACGTATTGAACTGTGGTCCTTATAATTTCACAGGTTGGACTGCTGGTTATTCATTTGAATTCGATTTAAGTGACACTTATTGGGATCATGATAATTATGTAGCTAAAAATGGTGCTGAGAAGGTTGTCTTCCGTATCATCGCTGATACTCAAACATCTCTTCTAGAATATGAAAGTGGTAATCTTCAAACAGTTATCTTATCTGGTGAACAAGTAAATGCCAATAAGGGTCAAGAAGGTTATGTAGATCGTCTACAAGGTTACTTATTCTACTTGTTGTTAAATATCAACAACAATACTACTAATAAGGATCTTCAAAACGTTAATATCAGAAAGGCTATGTCTTATGCATTAGATAGAGAAGCTATCGCTACAGCCTTAAATGATGGTTCTGTTGCCGCTGAAGGTATTGTTCCAATTCAATTAGCTGGTAACCCAGAAACTGGTGCCGACTTCCGTGATGATAATGGCAAGTTAGTTGACTATAACGTAGAAGAAGCTAAGAAATTATATGAAGCTGGCAAGGCTGAATTAGGTCATGATGTAACTATTGAATTACTATATGGTACAGATGAGGGTGATTCAGTAATTAAGGCTGCTGAACAAATTCAATATTACTTAGAACAAGTTGGTTTCACTGTTAACTTAAATGGTAAGCCAAAGAAAGAAAGATTAACTTTACAAAGAGCTTATACATTCGATGTAGCATTGACTCGTTGGGGTCCTGACTATGGTGATCCTCAAACTTATATGGATCTATTTGTAAGTTCAAATACTTCTAATAACCAAGGTGGTTACTCAAGTGCTGCTTATGATGAACATATTGAAAAGGCTGAATCAGGTACTGTAAGTGCTCTTGAAAGATGGAATGAATTCCTAGCTGCTGAAAAGGTATTAGTTCAAGATGATGTTGGTGTAGTTCCTGTATTCCAAGCTGGTGGTGCGATGTTAATTTCTCCAAGCATTTCTGGTATTGAATTCCACTCTGCTGCAGTTGATAACTATCGTCATATTGTTGTTAAGTAAATAATACTAATGATAATTAGAGCGGTTTATAATCGCTCTAATTATTTTAAAGGGGTAATGTATGAAAAAATATGTATTTAAAAGAATAATGATGTCTTTGGCTACATTGTTAGTAATATTACTAGTGCTGTTTGTCTTGATGGACAAGATGCCTGGTTCACCATTTAATGATGAAAAACTAACAGAGGCTCAAAGGGCATTACTATATGCTAAGTATGGTTTGGACCAGCCGATTATTGTCAGGTTCTTCTTATATGTTAAGAACATGTTAACTGGTGATTTAGGTGTGTCTTATGCCATCAACAAGAACTTCCCAATTAGTTCAATGATTAAAGATCGTCTTGGTATCTCAATTCTAGTTGGCTTAATGGCTATGATAATTGGAACTATCATTGGTCTAATACTTGGTATTTTATCAGCACTTAATCATAATACTTGGATTGATAACTTATGTTCTGCGATATCTGTAATTGGTGTATCAGTTCCATCTTATGTTTGTGCCTTATTGTTGTGTTACTTTATCGCTTATAAGTTAAAGTGGTTTCCAATTCTATATAATCTAAAGACACCTTTTGCGTCTCTTGTATTACCTGCAGTAGCTTTGTCGGTTTCACCAATTGCCAACATTGCAAGATTTACAAGATCTGAAATGATTGATGTTCTTGGTAGTGACTATATCCTACTTATTCAATCAAAGGGTGTTAAGAATTATAAGATGATAATTAAACATGCACTTAGAAATACTTTGATTCCTGTAATTACGGTTATGGGACCGATCCTTGTCAATCTAATGACAGGTTCAAGCGTTATTGAAAAGATCTTCGGTATTCCAGGTATTGGTTCTTTAATGATTTCAGGTATTCAACAAAATGACTATAATGTTACAATCGCTTGTGCCTTTGTCTATTCAGCAATGTATATTGTGATGATGCTTATAGTTGATATCTTATATGGTGTAATTGATCCTAGAATCCGTGTTAGTAAGGAGGGCAAATAATGACTATTTATAATCGTGAATTTAGCGCCGATGATTTCGCTTTTGCCCATGAGAAAGACGAGAAGCTAGTTGATGCCAACTATAAGGCTACTTCATATGCCAAGGATGTTTGGTGTAACTTTAAGAAGAACAAGGGTGCTCTTGTGGGCGCTATTATTGTCATCATCATTATTGTTTTTGCCTTAGTTGGTCCTAGTATGAACGAACATACTTATAAGTCAATTATCCATGGTCAAGAATGTTTAACGCCTAGAATTCCAGTGTTAGAGAAGATTGGTATCTTTAATGGTAAATACAAGGGTGTTAGCCAATATACTGGTGATTTAGCTAATGTTTATTACTGGTTTGGTAGTGATACCCAGGGTAGAGATATCTTTACTCGTGTTTGGGAAGGTACTAGAGTTTCATTACTTATTGCCTTTGCGGCTGTTGTGATTGATATCCTTATTGGTATGGTCTATGGTACTGTGTCAGGTTTCCTTGGTGGTAAGGTTGATATGTTTATGCAACGTTTTGCGGAAATCTTAAATGGTGTACCAACACTTGTTGTCGTTACACTTTTAGGACTTGTCTTACCACAGGGTGTTATTTCCATTATCTTTTCACTTATGATTACAGGTTGGATTGGTATGGAAAGGCTTGCTAGAGCGCAGGTTTTAAAGGTAAAGGAACAAGAATATGTTTTGGCTTCTAGAACTCTTGGCGCTTCTAAATTTTCTTTGATTGTGAATGATATCCTACCAAATATCTTTGGTCAGGTTATTGTTACTAGTATGTTTTCAATTCCTAATGCGATATTCTTGGAGGCTTATTTGTCTTTCTTAGGACTAGGCGTGCCTGCCCCTTTGGCTTCCCTTGGTTCTTTGGTTTCAGATGGATATAAGTCAATGACTACTTATCCTCATATTTTGTTGATTCCAGTTATCGTGTTGGCTTTATTGATGTTGTGTTTTAACTTGTTCGCAGATGGTCTAAGGGATGCCTTTGATCCTAAGATGAATAATAAGTAGGAGGTCTTGTATGTCAGAAAAATTTAAGCGTGATAAAAAAGATCGTGTCTTATCTATTAGAGATTTAAATATTTCTTTTAAGACTAACTATGGAATTGTTAATGCGATAAGAGGTATTCGTTTTGACTTATTCAAGGGTGAAACAGTTGCCATTGTAGGTGAATCTGGTAGTGGCAAGTCAGTTACTATTAAGACTATCATGGGTATTCTAGATTCTAATGGCATGATTGATTCAGGTTCTATTGTTTATAACTATGTTGATGATAATGGAAATGAACAATCTGTTGATTTGGTTCAGATGTCTCAAAAGGATATTAGATATAAGTTCTGTGGTAAAAAGATTGCCATGGTGTTTCAAGATCCGATGACTTCTTTAGATCCAACTATGACTATCGGTAAACAAATAATGGAGCCCATGTTGGAGCATAAACATATTAGTAAAGATGATGCAAAAAAGAGGACTATTGAGTTGTTAGGCGAAGTTGGTATTGAAAATCCCGAGAAAAGATTTAAACAGTATCCTCATGAATTATCAGGTGGTATGAGACAAAGAGTAGTTATTGCGATTGCCCTAGCTTGTGATCCTGATATTCTAATTTGTGATGAGCCTACAACTGCACTTGATGTTACCATTCAGGCTAAGATTCTAGAACTTATTAAGAGACTTCAAAATGAAAAGAATATTTCAGTTATATATATTACCCATGACTTAGGTGTTGTGGCTAAGGTAGCTGATTATGTAGCTGTTATGTATGCTGGTAGAATCGTAGAAAAGGGTTCTATCAATGAAATATTCTATGATCCGCGTCACCCTTATACTTGGGGTTTATTGGCTAGTATGCCTGATATTGATACAAATTCTGATCGTCTTTTCGCAATACCAGGTACCCCACCTAACCTAATGGCTAAGATCAAGGGTGATGCGTTTGCCCCTAGAAATCCTTATGCCTTAAAGATTGATTATGAAGAGGAACCACCTATGTTTGATGTTGGTGGACAACATCGTGTTTGTTCATGGTTGTGTGATCCCCGTGCTCCTAAAGTTGAGATGCCAGCTGATTTAAAACTTAGAATTGAGAAGATGAAGAAGGAGGCTGCCGATTATGCTAGATAATAATAAAGTATTGCTTGAGGTAGATGGTCTTAAACAATATTTTCCCATTAGTAAGACCTATACAACTAAGGCAGTAGACGGTATCAGTTTTAAGATTTATGAGGGTGAGACCTATGGGCTTGTTGGTGAATCAGGTAGTGGTAAGTCAACAACAGGTAGATCAATTATTCGTTTATATGATCCAACTGATGGGAAGATTATCTTTGATGGTAAGGATATTTCAGGGAAGATGGATAAGGAAACTGAGAAGTATTTAAGAACTAATATGCAGATGATTTTCCAAGATCCAATGGCTTGTTTAAATCCTCGTAAAAAGGCTTCTCAAATTATTGCGGAGGGTCTTGAGATTCATAAGGATTATAAGGATAAAAAGGATTTAGAAGAAAAGGTTTATCGTATTTTAGATAAGGTAGGTCTTTCAAGAGAACAAGCTACTCGTTTCCCTCATCAGTTCTCTGGTGGTCAAAGACAAAGACTTGGTATCGCAAGAGCCCTAGTTATGAATCCTAAGCTTGTAATAGCTGATGAATGTATTTCAGCACTAGATGTTTCAATTCAGGCTCAGGTAGTCAATATGATGAAGGATTTGCAGGATGAACTAGGTACTACTTATTTGTTTATTGCCCATGATTTGAGTATGGTTAAATATATTTCAGATCGTATTGGTGTTATGCATCTAGGCCATATTGTAGAGACGGGTACTACTGATGAGATATTCTTTAATCCAATTCATCCTTATACTAAATCGTTGCTGAGTGCGATTCCTCATCCTAATCCTATTTTGGAGAAGACTAGAGTTGCCCTTACTTATGATAAGGAAAAGGAGGGTGTTGATTATACACTTGGTACTTATCATCAAATAAGCGATACTCATACAGTACTAGCTACTGATGATGAATATAATAGATGGACTAAGAAGAGTTGATATAAAAAAACGACCATACAAGTATATTCTTGAATGGTCGTTTTTGTGTATTATATGTCTACTTTTTCAATTCTTCCCATTCAGGATCAAGCTCTAGACTACCATCACTGCTTCCTACAAAAGTACTACCTTTTTTATAAATGTGATTATATTTCACATCTGCCTGATATGTTTGACCATTAGTATCATGATAATACTCCACGCCACGGATACCATCCGTAGAATGATCAATAATATGGTTCATTTGTTGAGAGTGTGACTGTACTGCAGAATTAACGATGTTGCTAGTTTGTGAAAGTGTGGCAGAAATATTCTGTGAGGCACGAATGGCGTTTTGTTGACGAGACATGGCGCCTTGTAATTGAATCTGCTGCACTCTTTGTATTTCTTCATTTTGTAACGCAAAGTATACAGGACCATAATCGAAATTCTTTAGAAAGTTATCAAAGATAGTTTCATAGTCACTATCTATATTATTTGGATATACCAACATAAGATCATAGTATCTGCCCCAGTAAAACTTCCCATACCTCCAATACCATACATGGTTCCCATAAATGAGACGCTTTTTCTTAAAACGTCCTGCCAATTAGCATTTTGAGAAGTGTCTTGAGTATGAGAAAGTACACTACTGAAGTAGCCGTTATATTGCTGCCCATTTAACTTAAAGGAAAAACTGAATTTGCCAGGGAAGGCTATGCATGACTTTTTCATTCTCTCTTCAGATGCCTGTTTAAAATACATGGTCATTTTTTCAGCATCGGCAAAGTCCATTGGCTGAAGCTTAATATTTACAGGTGAACTTCTAAACAGTTGGGTGCAAATAGAAGTGATTCTTCTGATGGCATATTGAGGAAGGTCCATAAATTTACTGTAATTGGTAAAAGTGATTGGATCAAACTGATATTCTCTGTTAGCTGAACAAGCATTGAATCCAAAATTAAAGGCAGGTTTTGGGTCAGCATCTTTATAGAAGGCAAATGGATAAAATACCATTTGAGCACCATTTTGAGAAACAAGCTGTAATCCTTTGCATACACCCGCAAGACTCGAGATAGAATCGTTGTCGTCAAAGATACCATAAGACCAGCCTTGAGGTACATAAGCTTGAAATATTGGGCCTCTATTTGCATAGTCAATCATTTTTACTGCAGGTTGTTTTAGCTGATACTCTTTACCACATCCAAGGCAACGGATATGTGTAGCGCCTTCTTCTACTTGTATAGGAGTATTACAGTTAGGACATCTTATTTGCATACATTGTTCCTCCTTATCATTTGTTTCAGTCTATCATAGAGAAAACAAGGCTAACAGTTGACGATTGTTTCAATAATCATAATATAGGAATTATTTAAAAAGAATCACTTGAGACAAATGTCAACTTTTGTATCAGAGACTTTTATTTATAATTAAGGTATACAAAGGTATGACCAATTAATCATGAGGTACATATATGCATGAAAATATAAAGAATACAAGGGTGATCACGTTGATGGTGGCACTGGCACTGTTTAATTTTATCTTTCTGGGAACA
Source organism: Solobacterium sp. (assembly GCA_022776215.1). Taxonomy (GTDB): domain Bacteria; phylum Bacillota_I; class Bacilli_A; order Erysipelotrichales; family Erysipelotrichaceae; genus Colivicinus. Next base: position 11,517 of record JALFIR010000027.1, read on the forward strand.
GAATATCTTTTTGACAACATGATGTCTCTTGTGACATCACCTGTAAATGTTGTTGCGGCACAAGGATATATCTTAGGCGCCAGTGTTATAGGGTTTGTGCTTTATCCATGGCTATCTATAAAGATTCCTGAAAGTGTACATGCCATTGCAGTATTTACAGGAGCACTAGCAGAAATTATATGTATATTCGTTATCTGGCAACACACTTTTTATGCATTGATCTTGGTTGCAGGATGTCTTGCTTATGTGCTTTTAGGAATCGCAGGAAGTGCTGTGCATTATCATTTATCATGTGTGGCAAAGCGTGATTCTCTTGCTAAAACAGCGAGTATTTCGTATGCACTTGGTATCTTGTTTCAATATCTAAATACTCATCTTATGCAGAATTCTATAGCGGAATCAATTATTCTTGCGGTTTCTTCTGCAGTTGTTGTGCTACTGTTGTTGAAGGCTGAACAAGAACAGATAAAGGAAGATAGAGAATCTTTAAAAAGGATAGAAAATTCAAATCGTGCTGGAGTGGCATTAATAACTGTGGTGATGTTGATGACATGTATTTTTTCCACATTGGATGCTGAGATTACGCTTATACATGTATCAGGAAATGGAGACGTGGGAAACTGGCCAAGGCTGTTGTTAGTGGTGAGCGCTTTACTTGCGGGTGTATTCTATGATGCCTGTCATCAAAAATATATGAATTTGATTATGTATGGAGTCACAATTTTGTCTACTTTATGTATTGTGGTAATGGTAAATGGTGGTTCTTTTTATACAGGTTTAGTAGTCTTTTATCTTTCAGCAGGTTTCTTTGTGGTGTACTTTACCAGTAGTTTTATGGAACTTTCCTACAATACAAATTTACCTCAATTATGGGCAGGGCTTGGTAGAGCTGTGAATAATGTCTGTGCCTTTATCATGTCTTCACTTTCTTTAAAATTGTTACAGTCTAATAACTCTGTTTTTAGAAATGGAATAGTACTGTTGTTGTTTGTGCTAATTTCTGTTGCGTTTCACTTTTATGCAACATTTTTGAAAATTTCAAAGGAAGAAGACATTGTAGAAGAAGTATCTATAAGTGAAGAAGAACGTCTACAACAATTCTCTAGAGCTTTCTTGTTAACTCCAAGAGAAACGGAAGTACTTCATGTATTACTGGTGTCTGATGATAATGTACAAGAAATTGCTGAACAGTTGTTGATATCAAGAGCTGCTTTGTATCGTCATATTACAAGTATTAATGAAAAGACGAATACAAAGTCAAGAATTGGATTGGTACAGTTTTATTACCAGTTTAAAGGAGGAAAGGCCTATGAAAAAGATTCTTAAATATGCAGGTGTTGTTACGTTGGTGATGGTTGGGGTGTTGTGTACTGGCTGTACAAAGTCAAAGGATAATGAAGGGAAAACAGATTATTTGAAACCTTATCAGGTAAGTGAACTGATAGCTTTATCTAGGTGGTATTGCAATCAAAGAAATGGTTATTTGCCTCCTGAAGTAGAGTGGCAAGAGAATGAAGATGGAACTTTTTTGATTAAGCTCTATGAGTTTGTAGAGGATGATGAAGGTATTGGCCATACTGCAATTTCTGCTATCTATACGGTAGATGCATATGGGAAAGGGAAAGAAGAAATTATGCTAGAAGATGTAGAATTTCCTGAAGTTTCTGTTGCGGAAATTGTCTTATATATGGAAGAGCCTGTAGAGTTAACATATATCGCTAATACAGAAGTACATAAAGAGTGGAATATAAAGAATCAGACAGTTCTAGAAGAATGTTTCAAGGCTTTGGAATCTATAAAGATAAAGGAAAAGAGTGATGTGCGTACTACTGATGCAGAAGAGATATTGGTGTTCAAATTAGCGAATGGTACTGAATGGACGCTGACTTTTGAAAATGGTAATTTCAGGAGAAATTCTACGGTTTATATAACAGAAGGCTATGCAAAAGTAAGAAAGATGTTAATAGAATATCTTAAAGAGGAGGGACTATGGAATTGAAGAAAAGATTTAACATATGGATGTTGGTGTGTATGCTATTGGTTACAGTACTGACAGGATGTGGCAAGGATAGTGAAAATGTTGATTTTCTAACGGGTACCTGGACTTTAACAGGTATGAAATACGATGGAGATACCTATGACAAACAAGATATTGAAGATGCAGGTGCTGGAATAACTTTGGAGTTGTTTAAAGATGGCACAGGAACAATGTTGTATGATGGAACAAGTACAAAGTTGACTTGGGATGCAAAAGAAATTCATACCGAAGCTAGTAGGGATACATATGTACTTAAAGATGGTGTCTTGACTATTTATGAAGAGACAACAGAGATGTATTTTGAAAAAACACAGGGGACATCTTCTAAGAAAGAAAATGATGTGGAAGATAACTGGGAAGTTGTAGAATTACCTTCTTCTTTAGAACTTGTGCCTTACAGTTGTGTGGATTTTACTATGAATATTCCTCAGGGTTGGGTGGTTGAAGAGGCACCAACTTATGCAGGTATGTTTCATATTTTAAGGGTTTATGATCCAAATAATCCGATTAATCAGATTGTTATGATGCCTAAGGCAGAGCCGTTTTTTCCAAATGATGATGTACGACAAATATTTGCTATGAATAATGCAATATTTGGTTTGTGTCCGGTGTTAAGCAACGTGTCTACTGGGGGTGTTTATGAGGTGTTTTCGCAATTCGCGACAGCTTTAGAAGCTAATGAAGTGTATAATTCCGTTTCTGTACCGCATATTGAAAGTTTTAATGTATTAGAGAGTTTTGCGAGTAATTCAAATTTAAGTTCCGTTTCTGTTTCTTCTGAGGTTCTAAGGGCTACTTTTACTCAAAATAAAGTAGAGGGAGAAGGGATGTTTACAGCTGATGTTGTTCCTTTTGCGTTGGAGCTTGGAACCGGTTATTATATGATTTATAACTTGTGTTTTATAACAGCTGCTAAGGATGATTTCCAAAACTTAGCGAATGCTCTAAATAAGTCTTTGGGAAGTTTAGAGTATTCAGATGTGTTTGTAAGTTCGGCGATGAGCCAGAGTGATCAACAAGTTGTAACTTCACAGAATCTAAGCAGAATAGCTAGTGAAACTTCAGATATGATTATGTCTAGTTGGGAAAATAGAAATGTTTCTTTTGATATCATGTCTCAGAAACAAAGTGATGCGACAATGGGGTATGAAAGAATTCAGGATACACAGACAGGTGAAATCATTAAGATTGATAATGGATTTATGGATCATTATGATGGAACAAGATATACCCCGATTACAGATGCACAATATGCAGATCCTGTAGATAAGGTGGTGCATATCAAGTAGCTAGATATTATTGTCGAATACTTTGGGGGTATTCGACTTTTTAGTTGTAATATCTTTATGAAAAATGAATTTACATAGCTATTTTTGTCTATATTGTAAAAAATGTTAGAAAACTTATATAAAAGTATGTAAAAAATGTTGTTAATGTGGTCTAAATATATGTAAAAAATGTTAATATAAGGGTGTAAATATATGTAAAAAATGTTGGAGGCCTTATGTTAAAGAGAAAAGTAGATGCATTTTTAGAAGAATGGAAAAATAGAGAGCATAATCCTTTAATTATTAAAGGGGCAAGACAAATAGGTAAGACTACTTCAATATTGGAGTTTGCGAAGAAAAATTATGAGAGTGTAATTGAAATTAACTTCATTTCTAATCCTGAATATATTCAAATATTTAAGGGCGGTTTTGATGTTGATTCTGTTGTTTTAGAATTATCTATTCTTAATCCTAATTTAAAGTTTATTCCTAATAATACATTAATCTTCTTTGATGAGGTTCAAGAGTATATGGATGCCACAACATCTTTAAAATTCTTTGCGCTAGATAAAAGGTTTGATGTAATATGCTCGGGCTCGGCTCTTGGTGTTAAATATAATAAGGTTAAAAGTGTAGCGGTTGGCTTTAAGGAAGACTATACAATGTATTCATTAGACTTTGAAGAGTTTTTGTGGGCAAAAGGATATGAAGATAATATTATTAATAGTTTGTTTAATAATGCATTGGAATTAAAGCCATATTCAGATTTAGTCTTAGATAAGATGAATTCTTTATTTATGGAATATACTCTTACAGGTGGTATGCCAAAGATTGTTTCTACCTATATATCACAAGGTAATTATTCAGGTATTCCTGATAGGCAGAAGCAATTGTATCAAGATTATTTAGATGATATCAGAAAGTATGTGGAAGGCTTGGATGCGAGAAGAGTTGAGAATATGTATCTACATGTAGCATCGCAACTCGGTAAAGAAAATCCTAAATTTCAGATTACGAAATTAGGCCATGGAGCTAGGGCTTTTCAATATGAAGGTTGCGCTCAATGGCTGGCTGATGCAGGTGTTGTGAATATTGGCTATTGTTTAAATTCTTTAAGCTTGCCTTTAAAGGGTAATGAGAATCCTAATAATTATCGTGTTTATTTTGCGGATACTTCATTGTTGATAGCTTCTATGGATGAAGAAAGTAGAAAGGATTTATTGGTTTCTAAGAACTTAGGTGTTTATAAGGGAGCCTTATATGATAACTTTGCGGCTGAGGCTTTAATGAAACAAGGCTATGATTTGTTCTTTTATAGAAGCGAAGATTCTAGAACTGAATTAGATTTTTTAATTAGAATTAAAGATAATATTGTGCCTATTGAGATAAAGGCTAATAAGGGAAGTGCAAGATCACTTAATACGGTGATTGATGATAAGAAAATAGATGAGATTAAGTATGGTATTAAGTTTTCTAATAATAATATTGGTGTAGCTAATAATGTGCTTACTTTACCATTCTTTACCTTATTTATGTTAAAGAGAGTTATAACTAATATGAAAGATACGAAGTTTGAGGAGTTTGTAAGATGTTAAAAATTGCGGTTACTACAAGATTTATTAAACAAGACTTTGGTGGTGGTTATTACTATGTAAACAATGCCAATGTGAGAATGTTTAATGATAATAATGTGATATTAATTCCTGTTACATGCAAGATGGAAAAGGATTTTATTCTTGATACATGTGATGGTTTGTTTGTACCAGGAGGTTGTGATGTTGATCCTAAGAATTATGGTGAGGATTTTAATGGGGCTAAGGAATGTTTTGATTTCATTGATGATTTAGATATTTTCTATATTAAAGCTTTTCACTCTGCTAAAAAGCCAATTCTTGGAATATGTAGGGGTCTACAAATAATTAATGTGGCCTTTGGTGGTACTTTGTATCAAGACATTGGTGGCCATAGTGATACTAAGCATTTTGTTAATGTGGAAAAAGATAGTTTTATATATGATATATATAAAGAAGATAAGCTAGAGGTAAATAGTTTTCATCATCAAATCATCAAAGACTTGGGTGATGGCTTAAAAGCGATTGCTAAGTCGGATGAGGGATATATTGAAGCTATTGAGGGCAATAATATCTATGCTGTACAATGGCATCCTGAAATATATGATAGTGATAGGTTTATAAGATATTTTACCGATACGATATTCTAAACCCCCTTGGGGCTTATAAAACAATAATAGGATGGGTATAATCTTTTTATGGCTTTTATAGAGATAAAAGATTTAAGTTATGCCTATGATGATAAGCTCGTGTTTAACAAGCTTTCTTTAAGTATTGAAAAGGGTGAATATCTTTGTATCTTAGGGAAGAACGGTAGCGGTAAGTCCACTTTGGCTAGATGTTTAAATGGTATTTTAAAGCCAAGTGAAGGAAGTATTAGAGTAGATAATAATTTATCTGATTTAAATAGATATGTAGGAATGGTCTTCCAAAATCCCGATAATCAATTTGTTTCTTCTGTGGTGAGGGAAGATTTAGCTTTTTATCCTGAGAATTTAGATAAGAGTGATGTTGATATGCGTATTAAATCAGCTTTAGTTGATGTAGGCATGGAAGGTTTTGAAGATAGATCAACTCATTTCTTGTCTGGTGGTCAGAAACAAAGAATTGCGATAGCGGGTATTTTAACAGCTGATTTAGACACAATTATTTTTGATGAAGTAACGACCATGTTGGATCCCAAGGGTAAAGAGGATGTCTTAAATATCATCGATAGACTACATAAAAAGGGTAAGACTATTATTATGATTACTCATGATATTAATGAGGCTATTAGGTCTGATAGGGTTGTGGTTATTAATGATGGAAATATCATAAGAGATGGTAGTGCTAGGGATGTTTTGAGCGATGTTGAATTACTTACTACTAATAATATTGAAGTTCCTTTGTGCGTGAGAATCTATCATGATTTAAAAAATAAAGGGATTGAATTAGAAAAGTGTTCAATTAATGAAGATGAGTTGGTGGAGGCCTTATGTCAATTGAATTAAGAAATGTGTCTTTTACTTATCTCAAGACTATTAAGGCTTTAGAGAATATCAATTTGAAGATTGATGATGGTGACTTTGTTGGCATCATTGGTAAGACGGGTAGTGGTAAGTCCACTTTATTGGATATATTGGCTTCACTTGTTAAACCAACAAGTGGAAAGCTTAACTATGTTGGGTTAAAAAGGGATGATATCGGAGTAATTTTTCAGTTCGTGGAGAAGCAACTTTTTGAGTCTACGGTTGAAAAAGATGTTGGCTTTATCCTAAAGAATAAGGGTATTAAGGATGAGGGCCAAATTAGGGAGGTCTTGGAATATTTAGGTTTCAATTACTCCGATATCAAAGACAAATCACCGTTGGAATTTTCTATTGGTGAGAAAAGAAAGATTGCGATAGCCGGTGTTCTGGTTGGTAAACCTAAGGTTTTAATATTAGATGAAGCTTTCGCAGGTTTGGATAAAGATGGTAAGGATTCTTTGATAAAAATACTTATTAAATTAAATAAAGAAGGTACTACCATCATTATGATTTCACATAGTAGTGATGTGATTTGTGAGTATGCCAAAAGGGTAATTATTCTAAAAGATGGTTCTATCTATAAGGATGGAAAGCCTGAGGTGGTGTTTAAGGATTATCAAAAATTATTAAGTGATGGCATTGATGTTTCTTATGTTAGAAGGATAAGTGAGAAATTGGATCTTGATTGTATTAAGTATGCTGATTTAATTGATGAAATAGAAAAGAGGTATCACCATGAATAGTTTACCGATTGGTTCTTATTTCAAGGGCGATTCTATCTTTCATAAGTGTGATGCGTTTACTAAGATTATTACTTTAATTATTATGATAGTTGCGGTAATTAAGACACAAGGTTTAGAGTCTTATTTAGTGTGGTTAATCATTGTTGGATTATGTATAAAGGCATCTAAGATAGATATAGAGAGTATTACTTCATCTTTATCGAAAACTTTAAAGTTTTGTGTATTAGTATTTCTAATGAACTTTTGTTTCTTTTCAAGAGAGGATGCTTACTTTAAGTTCTTTATCTTTAGTCCCTCATATTTGGGTTTAGTTCAAGGTATTAATGTGGTTGACAAGATGTTGTTGTTGATTATGATTACAACTATCTTACTAAGTACAACTAGTCCTTTAGATCTAACAAAGGGTATTTCGATGTTTCTTTATCCTTTACAATTTGTTGGTTTGAATGTTTATGAGATTTCGATGATTCTTTCAATTTCTTTGACTTTTATTCCTACATTGTTTGAAGAGGCAGAGATGATAAGGAAGGCTCAGATAGCTAGAGGGGCCAAGCTTGATAGTAAAAATCTTATTACCAGGGCAACTTCAATTGTACCGTTTGTGGTTCCAGTCTTTATTTCAGCATTTAAAAGAGCTGATGATTTAGCTCTAGCCTTAATTAGTAGGGGCATTGAGTTTAAGAAAGATCGAAGAATTAAGTTTGATGTTTCTTTGAAGGCTTGTGATTATTACATTCTTTTAATGAGTGTTTTAATATTATTATTGTTTATGTTTTTATAAGGGGGAATTTTATGACAAATACTAAAAAGGCAATAATTTGTGCAATTATGATTGCGATGTGTGTAGTGTTACCTATGGCGTTCCATGCGATTCCTAATGCAGGTTCTATTTATTTACCAATGCATATTCCAGTATTATTATGTGGTTTAGTTGCTGGTTGGCCTTATGGTTTATTGTGTGGTGTTGTAGGTCCTATTATGTCTCATTTGATTACAGGTATGCCACCTATGGGTTTCTTACCTCAAATGGTAATTGAGCTTGCAGCTTATGGTTTAATTTCAGGTTTATTAATGAATTTTCTTCCAGTTAAGAATGAAACCGCTAAGGTTTATACTTCTTTAATTGGTGCAATGTTACTAGGTAGAGTTGTTAGTGGTATTTCTAAGGCTGTTATTTTTGCGAAGGGTTCTTATTCTGTGACTCTTTGGGTTACAGGTTTGTTTGTGACTGGCTTACCTGGTATTATTATTCAAATCATCTTTATTCCAGTTATTTATTTCGCATTAAAGAAGGCTAAGCTTATTTAATGGACAAGAATAGTATTGAAGCTTTTTTTGATAAGGCAGCATCTTCTTGGGATGAAGAAATGATTAAAGATGATTTAATCATTAAGACTATTTTGGATAATGCCAAGGTTGAAAAAGGTAATACAGTGTTGGATGTTGCCTGTGGTACAGGTGTGATGATTCCTTATTATCTAAAAAGAGAAGCACTTCCTACTGGTATTGATTTGTCTAAGAAGATGATTGAAATATCTCAATCTAAATTTAAGGATATTGAATTTATTTGGGGTGATGTTGAAGAATTAAATAATCGCAAATTTGATCGAATAATTGTTTATAATGCCTTTCCTCATTTTATTAATCCTGAGGCTCTAGTTAAGCATTTAGCTACTTTATTAAATAAAGATGGTACTTTAACTATTGCCCATGGAATGAGTAGGGAACGTATTAACAATCATCATGAAGGTGTAGCTAGTTCTATATCAAATGGTTTAATAAAAGCTAGTGAATTAGCTAAGGTAATGTCTAAGTATCTTGATGTCTATGTATCTATTGATGATGATAGGATGTATCAAGTTAGTGGAATATTAAAGTAAGGTTGGTTATAATGCCAATCTTTTCTTTTGAGTTGAGCTAATATATAATATAAATATACTTATCATAAATTAATTTATCATAAGGAGGCAATAATGAAGTTCATAGGTAGAAAAGAAGAATTAGGAAAATTAGAAGCAGAGTATCAAAGAGATGGATCTTTTGTGGTTGTTTATGGAAGACGTAGAGTTGGTAAGACTACTTTGATAAAAGAGTTTATAAAGAATAAAACAGCTTTTTATTATCTTGCGACAGAAGAGTTAGAAGTTCAAAGTATGAAAAGATTAGCTGGTGTAATTGGACGTGCTACTAATAATAGTTTGTTGAATAAGGCTGTATTTAATGATTGGTTGGATTTGTTTCAGTTAGTGGCTGATTATAAACCTAATGAGAAGAAAGTTTTGGTTATTGATGAGTTTCCATATTTGGTTAAGACGAATCCTGCTTTTCCTTCTATCTTACAAAACGCTTGGGATGAGTTATTGAAAGATAATAATGTGATGTTGATATTGTCTGGTTCACTAATAGGCATGATGCTCAAACATACGTTGTCTTATGATAGTCCTTTATATGGCAGAAGAACTGCTCAAATGCGCTTATCATCGTTGCCTTTTAATGATGTTTATATGGCTAGTGGTTTAACTTTTGAAAGGGCTGTTGAACAATATGCGATTACAGGTGGTGTACCTAAGTATCTAGAGTTTTTTGAGGATGGTCGAGAATTGGTTGATCAGATAAAGGATGTTGTCTTAAATAAGAGTGGATTTTTGTATGAGGAGCCATTTTTCTTGTTGAGAAGTGAATCTTTGTCTGCAGTTAATTATTTTTCAATTATTAAGACAATAGCGGATGGTAATCACAAGTTGGGTAAAATAGCTAGTGCTTTAAATCAAGATACTTCTTGTATTACGCCATATCTTTCTACACTGACGGAATTAGGTTTTATTGAAAAGAGAATTCCTGTGACTGAGAAGAATCCTGAAAAAACAAGAAAGGGTTTATATTTTATTTCCGATAATTTCATACGATTTTGGTTTCATTATGTTTATCCATATAAGGGTGAATTGGAATTGGATAATGTGCAGATTGTATTAGATGAAATAAATAAGGATTTTAAAGAAAAGTTTGTGGCTTTTGCGTATGAGGATATATGTAAGGAAATATTTCAAAATTTATGTAAAAAAGGAAGTATTGATTTTGTACCTTCTCGTATAGGTTCATACTGGCTGAATGATTTTAATAACGACACTGAAATCGATGTGATGGCGATTGATAATCAAAATAAGAGGATATTTGTGGGAGAGTGTAAATATCATAATAAGTCTGTTGATGCTCAAGTGTATTTTTCATTAAAAGAAAAAGTTGAAAATAATGATGAAATTAAAAAAGGATTCACTGGATTTGAGCTTATCTATGGCTTATTTAGTAAAAGTGGCTTTACTAATCGCATGTTAGATATCGCAAAAGAGAATGTTGATATATTGTTAATTAATGATGATACCTTACTTAAATAAACAAATCTAGGCGTAAACACAAAACATAATATAATGCTTTTCCTCATTTCATTGATCCTGAGGCTTTGGTTAAACATTTAGCTACTTTATTAAATAAGGATGGTACTTTAACTATTGCCCATGGAATGAGTAGGGAGCGTATTAATCATCATCATCATGAAGGTGTAGCTAGTTCTATATCGAATGGTTTAATAAAAGCTAGTGAATTAGCTAAGGCAATGTCTAAGTATCTTGATGTCTATGTATCTGTTGATGATGATAGGATGTATCAAGTTAGTGGAAAATTAAAGTAAGACTACAATTGCGTAGTCTTTTCTATTTCTTTAGTTCTTTTAAAGCTTCTTCCACATCAGAATAATGTTTAACATTAGGGTCTCTTGCGATTCTTTCAGCTTCTTTTAAAGCTTTTATTGTTTCTTTATTAAAGTTATTTTGTTCCATATAAGCATTATATTCTATTAAACTTGACGTCATAGTAATGTTTCTTCATTAGATACATTTCTTTATCGGCTTCTTTAGTTAGTTCTTCAATTGTTAAGTTTGAATAATCATCGTAGTGGGCAAAGCCAAATGAAATACTTAAACTATCCACTCTTGTACCTGACCAATTGTTTACAGTGTCATTAAGAATGTTTATTGTAGACTCAACTTCTTCTTTATTCATATAGCCAAAGACAACAAATTCATCACCACCGATTCTATAGGTGTTACCCTTGTCCTTGAATGCGCTTGTAATACAAACGGATGCACCACAAATTAGTTCATCTCCCGCTTCATGTCCTAATGTGTAATTGACAACCTTTAGGCCATTGATATCGATAAGGAATACCACAAAGTCGTTTGTTGGTGTATTTTTATGATTAGCGATATATTCGTTATAGGCAAATCTGGAATAGACGCCAGTAAGAGGGTCAACTGAGATTTTTACGCTTTGTTCATATAGCTTATCACGCATCTTGATGCTTTGTATGGTGTAGAATTCATATATCCATTGGATGATAATGATTAGGATTCCAAATAATGATATAAAGGCAATTAGTTCTTGGGAAAGTAGGGCATTAATATCAACTTTAAAAGAATTATCAAATGGAATATTATGAATGAACAGATTTCTAAAAATCATCTTTCTTAAATATAAGATACATAAGATTCCTATTAATAAGGCAATTATTTTAGTGATGACTAATGACTTTGATTTTTGTTTAGGTTGTACATTATCACAGATATATTTTAAGTAATTCTTAAGATTACTTCTAACAAGTACATAATGCAGTAAAGAACATGCAAGTCCTGCTAAGAGGTATGATAACCAATCACTAAATGCAGGATAAGATAATAAGTTGGCAATTATTGTTTGACGCATTGTCGGTAAGAACATATAGAAGGCAATTACCATGAAGATTCCTTGGATAAAGGTACAAAGCATTCCGACAATAAAAATTCCTAGGTAGACATGTTTTCTTGATTTATCAAAATATATGTTGAATATGTTAGCTGAAACGATTGCGAATAGTATTCTTGATAGGCCAAACATGATAGAGGCAAAAGGCACTCCACTTACAAAAGGTGAGAATAGTTGATCTAGTGGCGCAGTAGAATAGGTTCCTATCCACATTGAAGAAAGGGCAAAGACTAAGGCAATAGGCACACTTGCACTTATACCTAGAGTCATAGCACCTACTATTACAAGAATATGTAGGGTAGAAGTAGAGACAACATCTAGTTCAACATAGCCTAGATATGAGAAGGCAAAAATAGCTTCTAATGCCATTAAGATTAGTATTATTTCTCTTTGTTTACTTTTGGTCAAAGTAACCCCGTATAATTTTTCAAATCGTTTCATATTAATTTTCCTTTTTTATAATTTTAACATTTTTAACCATGTTAGAAGTTTTTAGAAATTAATATAAACAAGATTATGATAATTTAGATTATCATAAATTTTCTAAACACAACTTTATATATTATTATTCCTAAAACATTAGAAATGATACATGCCCACGTTAGAAACAAAGGACCAAAACTTGGTGTAAACACAAAAGATAAAATAATACGTGTTGCTAATACGATAGTAGAAATAAACGCTAAACTCTTCATCTTTTGGTGGCCCTTAAAATAAGAATCAAAACTATTCTTATAGAAGATTGCGAAATAATTCAAGATAAGAATTAGGAAAGCTTTATCTGCATAGACAAAGCTTTCTAGGGTCGTATCTTTAATGTATAAAGATACGAGTGGCTTATTAAATATAAGAGTTAATAAAGAAGAAAGGATACAAATCAAAGTGCCAAAGAATAATATAGACTTAAAACCAGCATCAACTCTATCATGCTTATTGGCACCGATATTTTGAGCACAGAAAGATTCATAGGCATTACAAATACCAACAAGAGGACATAATAAGAGATTGTTTAAGGTGAAGGCTACATTATAACCATTGATTATTTCTACACCATAGCCATTGACTAATATTTGTAAGAAGAAGGAACCAAAGGAATATACACTTTGAGATATAGTAGATGGAATCATCATGGTGATGCCACTTTTTAGATAATTAAAAGAGAAATGAGCTTTTAGCTTGTAAGAGTTAATTAATTTATTAGCTTTATAGTACATAAAGATAGCACTTAATAAGACTGAAATTAGAGAAGCTAGGGCAGCACCAAGAACACCTTTATCAAATATAGCTACGACGATATAGTCAAGGATTAGATTTAATACTTGGAAGATTATACAAAGAATCATTGGTGTTTTAGAATCACCATAGCCATTTAAGATGCCTTGGTTAACTGTTATAATACCTACTGGAATAAAGTTGAGGGCATAGACAATTAGGACAATAATTGAATCATTTAATAAATATTTTGGGATATGAATTAGTTCTAATAATTGTTTAGCGAAAAGACAATATAGTAGTGCAATGATAGTGGAATATACAAAGAAGACAATATTAAAAGTTCTTTTGGCATCGCTTAGCCCTTGTTTATTTTCTTCACCAAACATCTTGGCAAAGACTACATTAGAGACAATGGCACCACCTTGTACTAGACAGTATCCTAACATTGTTAGGGTTGAGATATTAGATAGGATGGCAAATTCATTGCCACCTGAAAATCTAGAGACAATGATTGAGTCTATTAGGGTATATAGTTGGTTTAATAGTTGCAAGACTATTAAAGGTAAGGAGAATTTTAATAAGATTTTGTTTATGCTTCCGTTAGTTAAATTCATAGGAATAATTATACTTCTCAGGATATATAATTTAACTAGTAATAGAGGAAAATATTATGGATAAACAGACAAAGAAGAATCTTCTAATGTATCCTTTGGGGACTGTTGGAAGAGATATGATGTATGCACTATTTAATAGTTATCTTTTAACTTATACGATGTATACAAGATCTTTAACTAATGCACAGTTAAGTGCTATTACTATTATTATGGTTGCAGCTAGAGTATTCGATGCGCTTAATGATCCAATTATGGGTAATTTGATAGAAAGAACAAGGAGCAAGTATGGTAAGTTTAAGCCTTGGTTACTTGGCGGTATCTTGTCTACTTCTGTTGTGGTGTATGTGATTTTTAATTCTAAATTAGAAGGTTGGGCCTTTATTGTAGAGTTTGGAATTTGTTACTTCTTATATTCAATAACATTTACGATGCATGATATTTCTTATTGGGGCATGATACCTGCCTTATCAAGCGATGGGGCAATGAGAGATACTTATACTTCTCGTGCTACTTTGTTTGGCGGCATTGGTAATACCTTGGCTCAAATATTAATACCGATGCTTACAGCTGGTGCTTTGGCACTAGGCGGTTCTTCTAGAAATGCCTATGGCATTATCGCTATTGTTATATGTATATTAGGACCTTTGTTCTTGTTGTTTACATTATTTGGAGTGAAGGAAAGAAGAGAGGATAACAAGAAAGTACCACCTTTGTCTTTTAAGAAGATAATTAGTACTTTTGTGAATAATGATCAATTGTTGTGGATTACTTTTATTTTTCTTCTTCAACAAATAGGTATTAATATTGTCCTTAATGGTATTGGCAATAATTATATCTATTTTGAGTTTGGCTATAAGGGATCATTGTATTCTTTATTTACAACGGTCGGTATGGCAGCTACTGCTTTCTTGATGATTTTCTATCCTTTATTGTCTAAGAAGTTAAGTAGAAATAAGATGGTTAGTGTTGCCTTGTATATTGGTATAGTAGGTTATTTGATTCATATATTATGTGGTTTGTTTATGGTGACAAGTCAGGTTAAATTTATGATGATTACTTTAGGATTTATGTTATCGAATTTTGCCCAATATGGTTTGTATCTAATTATGATGATTTCGATTATTAATACGGTTGAATATAATGAGCTTAAGACTGGTAATCGTGATGAGGCTATTATTTCTTCGGTTAGACCTTTTATCACAAAGTTGGCAAGTGCTTTGGTTGTAGTAATTACTACTTTAACTTATATGGCAGTAAATGCGACTAGTTTCACTAATCAGATTTCTTCTCTTGAACAACAGGCAACACAGGGTTTGATTGATGATGTAACAAAGTCAAAAATGATTGAGACTATTATTAAAAGCACTACTTCCTTACAAAGAAATGGTTTATTGATTGCGATGACGATTATTCCTTGTATCTTTATGATTCTTTCTTGTGTTTTGTATAAGAAGAAATATATTCTTACTGAAGATAAGTATAAAGAGATTTGTGAACAGTTGGGTGAATAGAGATGTCTAATTTGTGCATAGCTCTTTTAAGACAAAGAAAAGTATGAAAACAATTGTCTAATTAATATTCATTCAAAAACGGATTCATATTTATATGCAAAAAAATGAGGAAATGAAATGAAAGATATATCTAAATTACAAGAAGGTCAAAAGATTAAGCTCATATTTACTGACGATTATACGATAGAGGGAACTGTTCGTTTTATTGAAGAAGATGAAGAGTATGACTATGAGTGGACGGTATATCTTGGCTTGGAGGACCAGGAAGAAGGCTTTTTCGCTCACCAAAGTGAAATCAAAGATATTGTGGTCTTAGATCAAAAGGTTTAAACAAAGATAGAAACGGATAATGTATATCAAATGACAATATGAATTTTGGCTTTTTAAAATAACAAATTCTGTGTGAGTTATGCTAAATGAAAGTCGATATATAAAACAAATACTAAACTAGGTTAAAGAAAATTTGTGATGAATTCGATATATCATAGATACTAATGAAGGGTGTCAGTTTAGAGATATTTAAGAATGAAGAATTATTGAGCATAGCGATATGCTCATTTCTTGTGCTTATTTGTTTCTATTTAATTTATAGAAAGCATAAGAATAAAGAGTTGTTGTGTCTAGGAAGTATTGTGGTGATATATGGAATCATTTCAATTTGGAATCTAGGTTCTTTTGAAATGCCTATAAGTACTTGGCAACCTGCCACTGATAATCAATCATTTATTCTTGAGTTGAGTCAGAGTGAGTTTGAACAGATTAATATCATCTATGGTGAGGGTGACAATAATAGTCTTGTTGGTGAGCATGAATATCAATTAGGAGTGAATGGTATTGTCCTTGAGGGTTCTAATGATTTAAGCATTTGGGATAATATTGTTACTTTAGATGAAGGACTAATTTATGAGTATCAAAGTATTAAAGGCTGTTTTAACTATAAATATATCAGGATAAATAGTAGTAGTAAGTTAAATACGATAACCGAGATAGCTTTTTATAATAAAGAGAGTATTGTAGGAACTAAGGTCTATGAAGATGAGTATGGTGGTAAGTATCCAGCTTCATTGGTAATTGATGAACAGGAAATGATTGAGATTGATCCTATTTATTATGATGAGTTCTTTTTTGATGAAGTCTATCATGTTAGAAACGCAAAAGAAGTGGCAGATGGCCAGTATATGTATGCCAACACTCATCCATTACTTGGAACTAATATTATCGCTTTGTTTATTAAATTGTTTGGATTTAGTCCCTTTGTATATAGATTACCAGGAGTCTTGTTTGGTATCTTTATCGTAATAGCTATTTACTATATTTGTAAGAAATTATTTGATGATATATATTTATCTTGCGTTGGTGCTATCTTGTGTGCTGGTGATTTCATGCACCTAACAACTAGTAGAATTGGTACGCTTGAGCCCTTTAGCATTTTCTTTATTATTATGATGTATTACTTTATGGTGAAATATTATAAAGAAGATAATTATAAGAAAGAACTAATCAATTTATTATTATCGGGTATCTTTATGGGCTTTGCGATAAGTGTTAAGTGGAATGCATGTTACTCGGCAGTTGGCTTGGCTTTTATCTTGTTTAGAAAATTGTTTGAGAAGAAAGAAATGATAATCAAGACATTACTTTGGTGCTTATTATTCTTTTTGTTAAATCCGCTTTTGATTTATTGCTTATGTTATTTACCGGATAAAGTATGGAAAGATGATGTTTTCTCTATTAAGAATGTTTTTGAGCATAATCTTATGATGTTTAAGTATCATCATGAATTAAATGCTAGTCACCCTTTTGAAGCCAGATGGTATGAATGGTTATTGGACTTAAGACCAATTTGGTACTATGGCAATATCAATGATGGAGTGTCTAATACCATAGCTTGTTTCTCTAATCCCTTATTAACATGGTTTGGTTTACCTTGTATTGTTTATACTTTATTTAATATTAAGGATAAGAGAGCTTTTGTGATAATTATGGGCTATGTTTCATCACTACTACCTTGGATCTTTATTTCTAGAACTACCTTTGCCTATCATTTTTATCCAACCAGTATTTTTACAATATTAGTAATTGTCTATACTTTTAGTAAGTTAGGGAATAGAAAGGTAATTAATACTTTTATCTTTGTTTATCTATTGATTTTTATTGTTTATTTACCTATATGTACAGGTTTTGGGACAACAAAGGAATATATTAATTTGTTGGAAGTATTGCCTAAGTGGTATTTTGGTTGATTTTAATTTATAATACAGTTATCGAAAGCTAACTAGGAGAAGAATTATGAGTAATTATATATATCAATTGGTAGTAGGCTTACTATTGCCATTAGTAGGTACAACACTAGGTTGTAGTATGATCTTTGTCTTAAAGAAAGATATGGATAAAAAGGTAGAGAAGGTATTGTTAGGTTTTGCCTCTGGTGTGATGATTGCGGCCTCTGTTTGGTCCTTATTAATACCGTCTATTGATATGGCTAGTGGTATTAAATGGATCCCTGCTGCTGTTGGCTTTATGGTTGGTATCTTATTTTTGTTGTTGTTGGATACAGTTATTCCTCATTTACATTTAAATAATGATAAGCCTGAAGGTTTGCCTTCTAAGTTAAATAAATCATTTATGTTGGTACTAGCGGTTACCCTTCATAATATTCCAGAAGGAATGGCGGTTGGTGTAGTGTTGGCGGCAATGCTTAAAGGTAATGAGGTTGTAACTCCTGCTGCTGCCCTTACTTTAGCAATGGGCATTGCGATACAGAATTTTCCAGAAGGAGCCATTGTATCAGCACCTTTAAATAGTGAAGGGATGTCTAAGAAAAAGTCATTTTTATATGGTGCTATGTCAGGTGTTGTAGAACCAATTGGTGCTATCTTAACTATTCTATCAACTTCATTGATTACACCATTATTACCTTATATGCTATCTTTTGCGGCTGGGGCAATGATTTATGTAGTTGTTGAAGAATTGATTCCTGAAGCACAGGCAGGTGAGCATTCTAATGTTGGTACAATAGCTACAGCTATTGGCTTTGTCTTGATGATGGTTTTAGACGTGGCTTTAGGATAAAATATAGAAATGATGGATAGAAGAAAGATTTATAGATTATTGAGTACAATTACAATGTTGTTTGTAATTCTTTATTCCATCTTTTTTGTGGCAATTAAAACAAGTCATGAATGTATTGGTGAAGAGTGTCAAACTTGTTACCAAATTGAACTTTGTGTAAAGTCTTTAAAGACTATGCCACTTGTGATAGTTATTGTTGCTGGTGTAGTTGTTAAATATATTTTATCCAGGGATGAGTATCCTTGTTTATGTAGTGTTGAGGGTAGTACTTTAACATCTTTAAAGATAAAACTTCTAAGTTGATATTTATTATATATGGATTAAATAAATATTGATTTGGAGGTAAAAAAGATTAATGAAAAGAATAATTGTTTTATTACTAAGTGCTTTGATGGTGCTTAGTGTTTTAAGTGGCTGTGATAATAAGAAAAATAATAGTGATAATAAATTAAAGGTTGTGACTACTATATTCCCTATATATGATTGGGTAAGAGAAGTATTGGGTGATGTTGATGTAGATGTTGAGGTTCTTCTTAATAATGGTGTTGATTTACATAGTTATCAACCTAGTATTAAAGATATTGCGAAGATTAATAATGCCGATGTGTTTATGTATGTTGGTGGCGAATCTGATGAGTGGGTTGAGGATGTTTTAAAGAATCTTGATAAGAATGTAAAAGTAATTAATTTAATGGAAGTTCTAGGGGAAGATGTAAAGAACGAAGAGATTGTTGAGGGCATGGAGGATGACCACGATCATAGTAAAGAGGTTTCTACCTTCAAGGATGATGAAGTAGAAGATAGAAGTTTATCTGATTGGAATGGTGAATGGCAATCAGCTTATCCTTTTGCACTAGATGGAACTTTAGATAAAGCTTTTGAATCAATGGCAAAAGATGGTGAAACGAGCGCTGATGAGTATAAGACTTATTATTTAAATGGATATAAAACAGATATCGCAAGCATTGAAATAAAAGGTGATCATATCGATTTTACCTATAATGATGGCACTAAAGTTAGCTCTGATTACAAATATGTAGGTTATTATATTCAGAATTGGTCTACAGGAACTAAGGCAGCAATGTGTCGCTTTGAAGCTGAGAATATGGATACTGATGCACCAAAGTATATTGAATTTAATGACCATATGATTGAACCAGCTAACGCAGAGCATTTTCATATTAGAATGAGTAACGAAAGTTTTGATGCGATTGTTGATCCTGAAAATTCTTGGCCTACGTTCTTTCCAATGGATATGGATGGAGAGGAAATTTGTGAGCATTTAGAGGGGCATGATGGGCACGAATCTGATGGGGAAGAATCTGACGAACATATCTGGTTATCTTTAAGAAATGCTAAGAAGTGTATTGAGGCTATTAAGGATGTATTGTGTGAGCTTGATCCTACTAACATGGATAGATACAAAAAGAATGCTGAAGAGTATATCGAAAAGTTAGAGTTATTAGATCAGAAATATATGGAAGTTGTTGACAAGGCTAAGAACGATACTTTGGTATTTGGTGATCGTTTCCCATTTAGATATTTGGTTGATGATTATAATTTAAATTATTATGCAGCTTTTGTGGGTTGTTCAACTGAAAGTGAAGCTAGTTTTAATACGATTACTTTTTTAGCTAAGAAGTTAGATGAATTGGGTTTAACAAGTATTTTGACGACAGAGGGTAATAATCATAAGATTGCGAAAACAATCATTAAGAATACTGTAAACAAGAATCAAGAGATTTTGACTTTAAACTCAATGCAGGGAGGAATCTTAGAAGGTTATACTTATTTATCAATCATGGAAAACAATCTTGAAGTGTTGAAGAGGGCTTTAAATTAGTTATGACTATAAAGTGTATTGATTTAGATATCGGTTATGATGGTAAGACCGTTGTATCTGGTTTAAATTTTGAGATTAATGATGGCGATTATTTATGTATTGTAGGTGAGAATGGTTCAGGTAAGACTACACTTATGAAAACACTATTAGGTTTGATACCATTGTTGGGCGGCAGTATTCAAGGTTTAAATAAGAATGATATAGGTTATCTTCCCCAAATAAGTGATATCCAAAAGGATTTTCCCGCTACTGTTGAAGAAGTTGTTTTATCAGGAACTAAGAAGTTATTTTATAGAAAAAAGGAAAAAGATTTGATGAGATTTAATTTAGAAAGATTAAATATCGCAAATCTTTCAAAGTGCAAATTTTCTGAATTATCAGGAGGGCAAAGACAAAGGGTACTTTTAGCTAGAGCACTTTGCGCAAGTAAGAAGATCTTATTATTGGATGAACCGGTATCAGGATTAGATCCTAAGGCAACAGCTATGATGTATGAGATTATCAATAAATTAAATAAGGAAGATGGAATGACTATCATAATGATTTCTCATGATTTAAATGGTTCTTTAAAATATGCAAGTAATGTTTTAAATGTAGGTGAAAAATAATGATAGATAAGTTAATTATGTATTTAAATTATCCCTTTGTGCGTTATGCCTTTATTGTTGGTGTGTTGGTTGCCTTGTGTTCATCATTGTTTGGTGTGATATTGGTGTTAAAGAGATTTTCTTTTATTGGAGATGGTCTATCTCATGTAGCCTTTGGGGCAATGACCATTTCTACTGTCTTAAGTATTCAAAATGAATTACCTTTTGTGATGTTGTTTACGATAATTGTTGCCATTATTATCTTGAATAACAAGAAGATTAGGAGTGATGCGTTGATTGGGATGTTGTCGGTTGGCTCTTTGGCAATTGGTTATTTGCTGATGAACATATCAGGTACTTCAGCTAATGTGGCAGGTGATGTTTGCAGTACCTTGTTTGGTTCTACTTCGATTCTCACTTTATCTATTAGCGATGTTTATTTGTGCGTAATATTATCGATAGTTGTAATTATTTTATTTATAGGGCTTTACAACAAGATATTCTCAATTACCTTTGATGAAAATTTTGCCAAGGCGGTAGGTGTAAACGTAGAATTTTATAATCTAATATTTGCGATTGTTATTGCGATTATCATCGTTTTGGCAATGAATCTTGTTGGTTCTTTATTGATATCAGCCTTAGTAATCTTTCCATCTTTATCAGCTATGTGCATCTTTAAAAGTTTTAAGGGGGTGACTATTTGTGCTGCTTTCTTAGCGATACTTTGTTCATCTTTAGGAATATTAATATCGATACTAACAAGTACACCTGTTGGCTCTACGATTGTAGTAGTTCAGATAGTTGCTTTTATCTTGTGTAACTTAATAGGACTTATTAGAAGATGAAGAAGATAATTTATGTGTTAGTTGTGTTGTTAATTCTTAGTGCTTGTAATAAAAAGGAAGTGGAACAACAAGATAGCGATAAACAAACAATTGTTGATGTAGATTATCAAAGTGAGATTGAGGAAACAATCAAGGAAGAAAATGTTATAGAAGAAGAAATTGATGATGGTGAAATAGATATCGACTTGAGTGAATTAACTAGTATCATGGCATATTGTGAGGTATGCAACATCATATCTGATTTAGATAATAATAAAGGAAAGAGAATCAAGATAAGGGGGATGTTGGAATATTATGAGGACCCTGAAACTAAAGAAAAAACATTTGGTTGTACAGTAATGGATGCCACCGCTTGTTGTTCTCTTGGTTTGATGTTTGTTCCTGTTGATGATGCAAATTTACCAGAGAAATATTCGATTGTTAATGTGACTGGTGTCCTTGAAGTGTATGAAAAAGATGGGTATGAATTGTGTAGGTTAAAGGATGCTATTGTAGAATGGTGATGTTGACAAGGAAGGTGTTAAGTAGATAAAATAATACAAGTTTGAATAGTTCAAATTTGAAGTAAAGGAGGAATCATGGAATCACAAATTGCTTTCTTAAACAAGTATGGACGTGCTTATGTTACTTATTGTAAGTCGATATGTAGAGAATATGATATTAATCAGACAGAATTTGATATCTTGATGTTCTTTGGCAATAATCCAGAATATGATTGTGCTAAGGATATTGTGGATGTTAGAAAGATTAAGGCTAATCTTGTTTCTATTAATGTTGATAAGCTTGTTAATGATGGTTATCTTGAAAGAAAACTAATGTTAAATGATCGTCGTAAGTATCGTTTAGTACTAACAAAACAAGGCAAGGCATTAGTTAAGAAAGGCAAAGAAGTCCAAGATTCTTTTTTTGAATTACTATTCAATTCGGTTAGTGCTAAGGATAGAAGTGCTTTTAATAAGGTTTTAGAACTAATTGATAATAACTTGGAGAGGATTTTGAAAGATTAATGGAATTGTTTATAACTATCTTAGTTACTTTCTTTGCGGGTATGGGTGCAGGACTTGGAACTGGTTTTGCAGGTATGAGTGCTGCAGCTGTTATTAGTCCAATGTTGATTACATTCTTACATATGGATCCGTTTATGGCAGTAGGTATTGCGTTGTCATCTGATGTATTGGCTAGTGCTGTTAGTGCTTATACTTATCATAAGAATAAGAATTTGGATGTTAAAAATGGCCTTATTATGATGGCTTTTGTCTTGATGTTTACAGTAGTTGGAAGCTATATAGCTTCGTTATTGCCATCTAGTACTATGGGCAACTTTAGTGTGTTTATGACTTTATTGTTGGGTGTTAAGTTTATTTTAAAGCCAGTTATGACTACTAAGGAAAATATGGAGGCTGTTTCAAAGAAAAAAAGAATTGTTGGTTCGATTGTATGCGGTATTATAATTGGTTTTATTTGTGGCTTTGTAGGAGCAGGTGGGGGCATGATGATGTTACTTATCTTGACTAGTGTCTTGGGCTATGAATTAAAGACTGCTGTTGGTACAAGTGTCTTTATCATGACATTTACTGCCTTAACTGGTGCTGCTTCTCATTTTATGATTAAGGGTAGTCCTGACTGGTTGGTATTTGGTTTGTGCGTAATCTTTACTTTAATATGGGCTCGTATTGCCTCTCTTATTGCGAATAAGGCTAAACCGGAAACTCTTAATAGAGCAGTTGGTGTGATACTTATTGTCTTGAGTGTTTCGGTATTGTGTTTTAATGCATTAGTATAAAAATCAGTTCAAATGAACTGATTTTTTAGTAGGATCTCTTTTTTGATTTGGGTATATTTCTTTTCTGGGATAGGCAACATAGTTCCATCTTTTAAATAGACCTTAAATCTTTCAATTTTGGTAACATTAGAAGGATTAATTAAGTAGGCTGCATGAATTCTTAATAAGTGCTCATTGTGTTTTTCTAAGAAATCTTTAAGACTACCGTTTATTTTTAATGTGTTTTTTATAGTATGAACTGCAAGTTTATTAGAACGTTTAACAGTTTCTACGTATAGAAGATCGTTAATTGGAATATGGTAAATGCTAAAATCATCAGCTTTTAAGATTAAATAATAGTCTGGTTTCTCAATTAAGCGAATAGGAAGACCTTGTTGTTGGTAATGATTAGGATAGATGGTGTCTCTTTCATCGTATTTCCATTCATTGCTAACATGGACTACCATAGCTTGCCAGTTATCATTTTTATTTATCCATGAGAATTGGGTTCTTTGGTCATGGCGATCAGTGTTCCCATTAGGATAGTGAGTATATATATCGTATTCAAGGATTACTTCAACAGCTTTATTATTGATTTTTATTGATGTAGATTTAATGGAACCTATGGAGAATGTTAATTCGTGTTTATCGTTAGAAAAAGCATTTATGATATTTTCCTTGCCTCTAATTTCTTGTTTCTCAGCAGGACCAAGCCATAACACATCATCAGCTAAACTTTCAAAATAGGGATTTAGGTTGTTTTTATAGTATTCGGTAATTATATATATTGATTTGTCTAATGGGGAGTTTATCATTTTGATGGTCCTTTCTTTTTTTAAAAACAAGTTATTTACAATGTTTGATAAGTTATCTAACTTTTATATAATTTTTAAAATTCTTATGTATATTAAAATAAACTTTAAAGATCAGTATAAATGTTTACGGTTATATTTTACTACAATTTTCTAAAAAAATTATGATAATAAAACTATAGAGATATTTAGGGGTAGGGCAAAATGAGGGAAGAATTATTAGTTAAATTAGATAAGTTACCAGAAACGTTAAGGGAAATGAAGAAGCTTTGTGACCATCATAATCCTTATAATATTGCGACGATGATTATGAGTTCTTTTTGCGTTTATTCTAATGATCCTGATGAGGCTATTAAGATGCTTAAGTATTTATATGGTCCAAGACATTTAACTGATGAGGATATTTCTTTTATTAAGGATCGTTTAAATAAGAGTAGCAAATATATTCCTTTGTCTTATTTCAAGGGTGCTACGCCTGAAAATGAATATCAAGTGGAATTTCCTTGTGAGCTTAATATCTTGGATGATAAGGATGAGGATGATTATTTAACTTTGTTTCTAAAGTCTGGTGGTGCTGATGCGCCTCGTCTTCTTAAGCTCAGGAAGAAGAAGGATGGCACTTGGTGGCTTTGGCAGCATTACTTATTAATGGATATAAAGGATCCAATTGTTGATTCTTGGGCATAATCACCTTAATTGGTGATTTTTTTATTGGTCATTATTTCTACAATAAAGTCGAGGTAAAGAGTATGAAAAATATAAAGAAAATTTTTGTGGTTTTGGTGACTCTAATGATGTTGTGTACTATGGCTGCGTGTGGCGATGATAAAAAGCCTAGTGATGGTGGTGATAGCAAGTCAAATGTTGTTGATGGAGATAAAGATAAACCAAGTGTTGATGATACTAAGGCTGAGAAGAAGGAGCCTGATTTAAATAATTTAGTGGATCCTTCTGAGATTGTATGGGGTTATCAAAGTGAAGAAAGCAATGATCGCCAATATTGGTATCTTGATGGTGATAAGGCTTCTAAGGATTACATCATGATTGATGATGGTGATTTATATGTTACAGAAAATGGAAAGTTGATTGATGATCCTATTGGTATGGATTATGATGGGATGCATCTAAAGACTCATAGTAAAGAGCGTCCATATTATGATTTGGTATTTACCGATGAGATGAGCTGTTACGATCTGACAAATAAGAAGTGGTATTTGCGTTGTGATAAAGAAGTGGTTCTAGATTCATTGGTTAAGGGTCCATTCTATGCGCAAGATAAAGAGGATACATATATCGAATTTCATAAGGATGGTACTTATAAGTCTGTATGGGAAGGTGATACTGAGTATGAAAGTGAGAAATGGTGGTTTGAGGATGCTTATACAATAGTTTGTGATGATCCAGATTATGGTTCTACTATGACTTATACAGTTAACTACAAAAAGGATTCGTGGACTGTTGTTAGTGTTGAAAATGTTCGTGTTTATTTGCCAGAGTAAGGAGGGTGTTTATGAAAAAGGAACAAATGATTAAGTTTGATAAGTTGCCTGCTACTTTAGATGAGATGAAGAAAATGTGTGATCATTTAGATCCATATAATATTTCAGCTATGACAATTTGCGCTATTTGTACGTATACAAGCGATAGTGAAGAGGGTATTAAGATGCTTAATTATTTAAGGGGTCCTCGTCCTATGAATGGGGTTGAGTTGGCTTTTATTAAGGATCGTTTTAGAGATGATTGTGATTATATTCCTTTCTCTTATTTCAAGGGTGCTACACCCGCTAATAACTATAAGCCTGATGTACCTTATGTGTTAGAAATATTAGAGGACCATACTTCTAATTTGGAGAAGGATTATATTAAGTTATATGTTCAATCTGGTGGTGCAGATTCTCCTCGTCCTATTAAGCTTAGAAAGAAGGGAGATGGTACTTGGTGGCTTTGGGAACAATACCTTTTAACTAAAATTAAAGAGCCTGTTAATAAGGATCCTTGGGCATGAGGAAGCTTTTAGCATTACTTTTGATGTTGTGCTTGTTTGGATGTGGAACCGATGGTCCTAATATGGAATTTAGAGATTCCAATAATGATAAGCTTGTTGGCTATTGGACAAGCGACGACAGCGATATTGTCATCGATTGTAGAGAATATGCCAGTATGAAAATAATTGACGGTGAAAAGGTCTTGTTTGATGGTAGTGTAAGAATTCTTGATGATAATAGAATTGGCTGTTTAAAAGATAGTGTACTTGAACCATTGGATTTGTTTGATGATTTCTATTTAAGTGATGATGTGCTTGTTGTTTTAAATAGTGGTGATAGATATGAATTTAGAAAGGGGGACTAAATGAAAAAGATATTACTTTGTTTACTTTTACTTTTAAGTTTAAGTGCTTGTAACAAGGAAAAAGATAAAAATGGTGGGACTGTTGTTACACCTCCTAAGAAGAATAATGGTGGGGATGTAGTTGAGCCAGTTAAGGGTTATGTTGACTATCAAAAGATCTATGAGGATACAGTGCTTAAGGATATGTACGAATTCATGGTTAATGATGGTCATGATGAAGAGTTTGAGCCTTTAAGATGGTTCTATGAGAATTATTTCAATCCAGATACTGGTGAGGAATATTATTATCCAGATATTTATTCCTTCGCCTATGTGATTGTTGATTTAAGTGGGGATGAGATACCTGAGCTGGTGGTAGAACATTTAGGACAATATGATGATGGAAGTGTAACTGAATATCCTATATTCTTATATACAATCGTAGATGATAAGCCCAAAAAGGTCATGGTTTCTTATGGTACTGATTACTTTGATTTTTTAAATGATGGAACTATTTACTATACTAGTCGTCCTGCAACTATGCTGACTCAGGGTTTGGCTAGATTGTCTAAGGATGGTACTAGTTTAGAATGGATTAATTTCTATTATGCAGAAGATTCAATCGATGGTCCAATGGATATTAGAGAGAATAAGACTGGTGTGGTGAAGGATGATGATAAGGTTGCTGATATAAGTGAAGAGGAGTTCTATAATTTCTATGATAAATATGTTCGAGGTAATGAAAAGAGCTTTATAGGGCAAACAAGAACTTTTGCGGATTATGAAGTATTTATGAAGCCTGTTTATGCTTATTTTGCGGATGATGAACTTGTGAATACCATGAAGGATTATACTTTGTATGGTGATGATAATTTAACTTATAAGTTTGTGGTTGTTCCAAATGGAAAACTTCGTGATGTTAAGTTGCTTAGTTTAAATTATACTGATGGTGATTTTGATACAGAAGTAATAAAAGAGATTGAGTTAACTGATGATAAGCCATTGGTGATTGATGCTTATTTAAGTGAGGGAGCACCTAACTTGGGCATTTCTTTTGTGGGTGAAGATTTCTTAGAATATCGTTATTATTTTGCGATAAGTGGCTATGATGGAAGTGCACAGCTTGTAGCATTTTAGGGAAGAATGTAAAAGTTCTTCCTTTTTCTATTGCATATTCCCAAGTTTTGTGGTATTTTTATTAAGCATCAATATACCATAGACAGTAACGGCAGATTATGCTTAAAAATGTTACCGAGGTAAAAGTTGTGAATATGAACTTTTTAACCTGTGTCTATGGATACAGGTTTTATTTTGTATGAGTATATTGGGTTAGAAAGAGGGAATATGAATCAAGCAGTATTGAATGCGAAACAGGAAATGGTAAGTGAGATTTCTTCTAAGATTAAGGAATCACAATCTACTGTTGTCGTAGAGTACCGTGGTCTAAGCGTAGCTGAAGTTACAGAATTAAGAAGAGCTTTAAGAGCTGAAGATGTTGACTTCAAAGTTTACAAGAACACAATGGCACAAAGAGCTGTAGATGAATTAGGTTTCGCTGAATTAAAGGAATCTTTAAAGGGACCTAACGCAATGGCTTTCTCAAAGGATGCAACTGCACCTGCAAGAATTTTGTCAAAGTTCGCTAAGAACCACAAGGCATTAGTACTTAAGAGCGGTATCGTTGAAGGTAAAGAAGTTGATCTTGATACATTAAGTGAATTAGCTAACCTTCCAAATAGAGACGGTATGTTATCTATGCTATTAAGTTGTTTACAATCTCCAGTTAGATCATTTGCATGTGTTGTTAAGGCAGTTGCAGATGCTAAGGAAGCAAATGGAGGCGAGGTTGCGGTAGCACCTGAAGCTACTGAGGAAGCAGCACCTGAAGCAGCTGCAGCAGAATAAGGAGAAATATTAAAATGGCAAAAATCAATCATGAAGATATCTTAGCTTATCTAGAAGAAGCTAGCATTCTTGAATTAAACGATCTTGTAAAGGCAATCGAAGAAAAGTTCGGTGTTACAGCAGCAGCACCAGTTGCAGTAGCAGCAGCACCTGCTGAAGCAGCTGATCAAGGTCCTACTTCTGTATCAGTTATCTTAAGCTCATTCGGTGAAGCTAAGACTGCTGTTATCAAGGTAGTTAAGGAAATCACTGGTTTAGGCTTAGTTGAAGCTAAGGGTCTAGTTGACAAGTGTCCAAGTCCTATCAAGGAAAACATTAGTGTAGAAGAAGCTGAAGAAATCAAGAAGAAGTTAGTTGACGCTGGCGCTTCTGTTGAAGTTAAGTAATTAAATGTCTCATTATTATACGGATAATAGTGAAATGACTAGTAACCCTAGATCATTTGACTATTATTTCGATAATGAGAAGTTCATATTTACTACTGATAATGGCGTTTTCTGCAAAGAAAACGTCGATTACGGTAGTTATTTATTAATTAAAAACACATTCAGACAAGCATTAGGTAATAGGCTTCTAGATCTTGGCTGCGGTTGGGGACCTGTTGGGATTATCATTAAAAGATTTAATCCTGATATTGAGGTAACTGCTGTAGATGTTAACTCAAGGGCTGTGGAGCTTACTAATCTAAATGCTGTTCAAAACAAAACACTGATTAAAGCTTGTTTATGTACAGACATATTAACTTTGAACTTATTGTTTGATTCTATAATTTTAAACCCGCCCATACGAGCGGGTAAAGTTGTCATATATGATCTCTATGATAAAGCATATCATACTTTAAGAGAAAATGGGTCTTTATATATTGTCATTCAGAAGAAACAGGGCGCCAGCTCTAGTGTGAACAAGCTTAGTGAGTTATTTAAAACTGTCACTGTCTTGGATCGCAAAGGTGGATACTGGGTGATTCAAGCGATTAAATAATTCTACACTGTTTAATAGGAAAGGACGGCGTATTAATGAAGCAATCTTATCATGTTGTTGAATCGGGTAGACATTCCTCTCGCCGTGATTATTCAAAAGTAAGTGGTCAACTTGAACTTCCTTACTTAGTTGAAATTCAAACAGATTCTTTTAAGTGGTTCACTGAAAAAGGAATCAAAGAAGTGTTTGATGAGATTTACCCAATTCAAAACTATAGCGGCAACATTCGTTTGAAGTTGGTTAGCTATGAATTCCGTAAGCCAAAGTATACTGTAGCCGAATGTAAATATCGTGAGACAAATTACTGTGCTCCACTTTGGGCTAATATGGAACTAGAAATCTATAATGAGGAGACTGGTGAAATCATCAATAGGCCAGAAGAAGTTTTCTTAGGAGACTTCCCAATGATGACTGCAACCGGTACTTTTATCATTAACGGTGCTGAGAGAGTTATAGTTTCTCAGATTGTTAGATCTCCGGGTGCTTATTTTGACATCCAATCTGATGATAAGACTGGTAAAGAAACTATTGATGGCGAATTAATCCCATCAAGAGGAACTTGGTTAGAATTTCTAACTGATGAGAAGAAAACTGCGCTTGGTAAGGTCATGAATATGAGTGTTGACCGTAAGCGTAAGATCTTATCTACTATATTATTGAAAACAATTGGCTTCTCTTTGAACCTTGAAAAGGGAGAAGACGCTTTTGACGTTAATAAGGTCAAGACTTTTATTAAGTCAATGGGCTTAGAGGTTTATGATGATCTAATTAATCAAAATGATGATCGTGAATTCTTGAACATCTATGAAGCTATTTATACATCTTTCCTTGGTGCTTACGAGGAGATTACAAATACTCTTTATGCAGATAAGACAAACACAACAGATGCAGCTCTAATTGAAATGCATCGTAACCAAAAACAAGATGAAGTACCTACAATCGAAGGTGCTGGTTCTTTGATGAATGCTAAGTTCTTTGATGCGAAGAAGTATGATTTAACTCCTGCTGGAAGATACAAGTTAGGAAGAAAATTAAATGTCATTGACAGAATTGAGAACCATGTATTAGCTCAAGATTTATATAAGGCTGATGGTTCGTTGTTGATGAAGAAGGGTACTTTAGTACACAAAGAAGAAAGAAACTTATTAAGAGAAGAATTAACTAAGGGTAGCCATGTTGAGGCATTCCCATTCAGACATAGTTTCTCTCATCCAACTGTTGTTGAAGTTGAGACTAAAAATAAGTTAGCTCTTGTTGGCAGAATATTAGCAAATGATCTTGAACTCAAGGATGAAGTAATTTATCAAGGTACTGCATTAAGTGAAGAAGATGTTAAGAAGATTGCCAAGGAGTTTAAGGTAATCAGCGTATATTCAGGTATTATTTCTAAGCCAGTTGAGCTTACAAGAGACAATATCGATGCTGTATTAGACTATGGTCAAAGATTCTTTATCTTAGCAAGAATTACTGATAAGGCAGGAGATGTTATGATTGATGACGAACCTGCTATGCCTTTATATATTCCAGATCATGACTCATATATTTTGATGTCTGATAAGGAAGCTATTATTAGAGAAAGAATTTCTAAGGGCGAAAAGATGACTGCATGGCTTGTTGGTAGTGCATGTCAAGTTGTTTATATCGAAAATCCAAATGATGCAAATTCTAAGATTAAGTTAATTGGTGTTGATCCACTTAATGATAAGAAGTGCATTACTATTTCTGATATGATTGCTCTATATTCTTATATGTTATCAATGCTAGATGGAGTTGGTTCTACTGATGAAATCGATATGCTTGGTAATAGACGTATTAGAACTGTTGGTGAATTAATCCAAAACCAATTCAGAATTGGTTTGAGTAGAATGGAAAAGGCTGTTAAGGAAAAGATGTCTATCGCTGATGTTGAAACATCTACACCTAAGAGCTTAACAAACAATCGTCCATTATCTGGTGCGATTAAGGAATTCTTCTCAAGTTCTCAATTGTCACAATTTATGGACCAACAAAACCCACTTGCTGAATTAACAAATAAGCGTCGTATTTCAGCATTAGGTCCAGGTGGTCTAACAAGAGAAAGAGCAGGTTTTGAAGTACGTGACGTTCATAACTCTCACTACGGTAGAATCTGTCCTATCGAGACTCCAGAAGGTCAAAACATCGGTTTGATTTCTTATTTAACTTCTTATGCAAAGGTTAATGAATATGGTTTTATTCAAACTCCTTATCGTAAGGTTGATAAGAACGGACATGTTTCTGAAGATTATATTTATTTGTCTGCAGATGATGAAAATGACTACATCATTGCACAGGCAAACGAGGTTGAGGATGGCAAGCTAAAGAATGAAATGGTTGTTGCTAGAAAAGCTGGTGAAACTATCATGGCTAAGGCTGAAGAAGTTGAGTTATGTGACGTATCTCCTAAGCAAATCGTTTCTATCGCTGCTGCTTGTATCCCATTTTTAGAAAACGATGACTGTACTCGTGCCCTAATGGGTGCCAACATGCAACGTCAGGCTGTTCCTTTGTTGAATCCTCATTCACCATTTGTTGGTACAGGTATTGAGGCTAAGATTGCAAGAGACTCTGGTACTGGTGTTGTTACAAATGATACAGGTGTCGTAACTTATGCTGACTCTAGAACTGTTGTTATTGCGGATAGTGATGGCAAGGAACATGAGTATCCTCTTGAAAAGTTTGCTAGATCAAATGCAGGTACATGCATCAACCAAAAGCCAATTGTTGCCAAGGGTGACAAGGTTAAGGCTGGTGAATTAATTGCAGATGGCCCAAGTATGCAAGATGGTGAATTGGCTCTAGGTCAAAACGTAACTATCGCATTCATGACATGGCATGGTTATAACTATGAAGATGCCATCATTATGTCTGAACGTATGGTTAAGGATGATGTTTATACTTCAATTCATATTGAGGAATATACAATCGAAAGAAGAAAGACTAAATTAGGTGAAGAAGAAATCACAAGAGATATTCCAAATGTTCAAGAAGGTGCATGCCGTAATCTTGATAGCCGTGGTATCGTAATGGTTGGTGCTGAGGTTAAGGAAGGTGATATCCTTGTTGGTAAGGTTACTCCTAAGGGTCAATCTGATGCTTCTCCTGAAGAAAAGCTATTGTTAGCGATTTTCGGTGAAAAGTCTCATGAAGTTCGTGATAACTCATTAAGAGTTCCTCATGGTGGTGCTGGCATTGTTCAATCAATCAGAGTATTTAACCGTAAGGATGGTCATGATGAATTAAATCCAGGTGTTATCGAAGAAATTAGAGTTTATGTTGTTCAAAAACGTAAGATTTCTGAAGGTGATAAGATGGCTGGTAGACATGGTAACAAGGGTGTTATTTCTAAGATCCTTCCAATCGAGGATATGCCTATTATGCCAGATGGTACTCCTGTTGATATTATGTTAAATCCATTCGGTGTTCCTTCTCGTATGAACATCGGTCAGGTATTGGAAGTTCACTTGGGTATGGCTGCTAAGAAGCTTGGTGTTAAGTTTGCTACTCCAGTATTCGATGGTATTTCTAATGATGATTTAATGGAAATTATGAAAGAAGCTGAGGTTAATCCAGATGGTAAGTTAGTATTACGTGATGGTAAGACTGGTGAACCATATGATGAGAGAATTTCAGTTGGTGTCATGTATATGATTAAGTTAGCACACATGGTTGATGATAAGTTACATGCTCGTGCTACAGGTCCTTATTCAATGGTTACACAACAGCCATTAGGTGGTAAGGCTCAAAATGGTGGTCAAAGATTCGGTGAAATGGAAGTTTGGGCACTAGAAGCATATGGTGCTGCTCATACACTTGAGGAAATCTTGACAATTAAGTCAGATGATATCAATGGTAGAACAAGAGCACTTAACGCTATTAAGAAGAGCCAAACTATTCCAGAACCTGGATTACCTGAATCATTCAACGTATTACGTAACGAACTTAAGGCATTGGCTGTCGATGTTAAGTTACTAGATGGTGAAGGCAATGAAGTTAATGTTTCAAGCTTTGCGGATGACGATGATACACAAGATAAGAATAATCAAGTAGCAGAAGCTTCTGATTTAACAATTAAGACTGAAGCAGAACTAGAAGAAGAAGCCCCTGAAGCTGTTATGGGCTTGGATGAAGAATAGGAGGATCTATGGCAAATAACAAATTTGAAGCAATTAAAGTTGGATTAGCTTCTCCTGAAAGAATTCGTGAGTGGTCATATGGTGAGGTAACAAAGCCAGAGACTATTAACTATCGTTCTCAAAAACCTGAGAAAGATGGTTTATTCTGTGAAAGAATTTTCGGTCCAACAAAGGACTGGGAATGTGCTTGTGGTAAGTATAAGAAAGTAAGATACAAGGGTATCACTTGTGATAGATGTGGTGTTGAAATTACTAAGTCTTCTGTTAGAAGAGAAAGATTCGGTCATATTTCTTTAGCTGCTCCAGTTGTTCACATTTGGTATCTTAAGGGTATCCCATCTAGAATGGGTCTTGTACTAAATGTATCTCCTAAGATTCTTGAAGAAATCGTATATTTCGTAACTTGGATTGTTACAGATCCAGGTAGTACAGATCTTCAATATAAGCAACCATTAAGTGAAATGGAAGTTAGAAACTACCAAGCACTATATGGTGATAAAGCTTTCAAGGCAGCTACTGGCGCAGAAGCTATTAAGACACTTCTTGAACAAGTAGATGTTGTTAAGGAACAAAAGGAAATTAAAAAGGAGCTAGAAAAGGCTCAAGGTGATAAGCGTAAGAAGCTTATTAAGAGACTTGAAACTGTTAACGCGTTTGTTAATAGTGATAATAAGCCTGAGTGGATGGTACTTACAGAACTTCCTGTAATACCACCAGATTTAAGACCGATGTTACAACTTGATGGTGGTCGTTTTGCGACAAGTGATTTGAATGACTTGTATCGTAGAGTTATCACTCGTAACAATCGTTTAAGAAAGTTACTAGAAATTGGCACACCTTCTATTATCGTTCAAAATGAAAAGCGTATGTTGCAGGAAGCTGTCGATGCGCTAATCGATAACGGTAGAAGAGGTAATCCAGTTAAGGGTAGTGCTAATCGTCCTCTTAAGTCATTGTCACATAGCTTAAAGGGTAAGCAAGGTCGATTCAGACAGAACTTATTAGGTAAGCGTGTTGACTTCTCTGGTAGATCAGTTATTGCGGTTGGTCCAAATCTAAAGATGTACCAATGTGGTATTCCTCGTGAGATGGCAATCAACTTGTATAGACCGTTTGTAGAGAGTGAACTTGTTTTACAAAAGATTGCACAATCTTTAAAGCAAGCTGAAAAGATGGTTGATAAGCAAGATCCACAAATTTGGGATGTTGTTGAAGAAATCATGGATAATCATCCAGTATTCTTAAACAGAGCTCCTACACTTCATAGACTTGGTATCCAAGCTTTCAAACCTAAATTAGTAGAAGGTCGTGCAATCAGACTTCATCCATTAGTATGTACTGCGTTCAACGCTGACTTTGATGGTGACCAGATGGCTGTGCACTTGCCTTTAAGTGATAAGGCTAGAGCTGAGGCTGAGATTTTGATGCTAGCAAGCAACAATATCTTGGGTCCTAAGGATGGTAAACCTATCGTTACTCCATCTCAGGATATGGTTCTTGGTAACTTCTATCTAAATATGGAAGAAACTAAGGAAGAGTTCTATCACAAGGCTGAAGTATTAAAGACTTTAGGTGATGAAGAGGCTGCAGAAATGTGGACTCGCTTCGGTGATAATGAAGGTCACGTTTATAAGGACTTTAATGAAGCATTGATGGCTTATCAAAATAAGCAAGTTCATCTTCATACAAGAGTTGCGATTGCAGCTGGTTCTTTAAAGAAGACTTGTTTC
Source organism: Solobacterium sp. (assembly GCA_022776215.1). Taxonomy (GTDB): domain Bacteria; phylum Bacillota_I; class Bacilli_A; order Erysipelotrichales; family Erysipelotrichaceae; genus Colivicinus. Next base: position 46,798 of record JALFIR010000027.1, read on the forward strand.
ACTGAAGAAGAAAACAATATGTATCTAATTACTACTATTGGTAAGTTGATTTTCAACAATGCCTTCCCTAGTGATTTCCCATATATTAATATGGTTACTACAGATACATTAAAGAGAACTCCTCATGATCAATTTGTTCCTTATGGTACTGATATTTGTGCTCATATTGCTGGATTAAAGGTTAGTCCTGAATTCACTAAGAAGGCACTTGGTAATGTAATTGCCGAAGTATTCGCTAAGTATCGTACAAATGGTTCAAGTACAATTCTTGATAATATCAAGGACTTAGGTTTTGAGTACTCAACTGTTGCAGGTATGACGGTATCTCTAGCAGATATTAACGTTGCACCTAATAAACAAGTATATGTTGATGAAGCTAAGAAGAAGGCTGATGTCCTACAAAACTTGTTGGACAGAGGTCAATTAACTCCACCAGAATGGGAAAAGCATTTCTCTCAATTGTGGTCTGATACAAAGGACAAGATTGGTGATGAAGTTATGAACAGCTTAGAGAGAAAATCTCCAATTAACATGATGGCTGTTTCTGGTGCCAGAGGTAATAAGTCACACTTTACACAGTTAGCAGGTATGAGAGGTCTTATGGGTAGACCTACCCAATCTAAATCTAAGAAGGAATATCAACCTTCAATCATTGAGGTTCCTATTTATTCTTGTTTCCGTGAGGGTATGAGTGTATCAGAATTCTTTATTTCAACACACGGTGTTCGTAAGGGCTTAACAGATACTGCCTTAAAGACTGCTGAATCTGGTTATTTGACAAGACGTCTTGTTGATGTTTCTCAAGATGTTATTATCATGGAAGATGATTGTCATACTGATATGGGTTACTATGTTGAGGCAATCATTGATAGAAAAGACAATAGTATCATCGAATCATTCGCTGATCGTATTATTGGTCGTTTCTCTAAGGAAGTAGTTACTCATCCAGAAACTGGTGAAGTAATCATTGGTGAAGATGAATTCATTGATGAAGATAAGGCTAGAGAAATTGTTGGGGCTGGTATTAAGGGAATGTATATTAGAAATACATTCACTTGTAGATCTAAAGATGGTATTTGTCGTAAATGTTATGGACGTAACATGGCTACTGGTAAGCTAGTTGAAAACGGCGAGGCTGTAGGTATTATGGCTGCTCAATCAATCGGTGAACCAGGTACTCAGCTAACAATGCGTACTTTCCATACAGGTGGTGTTGCCGCTGCTGGTGATAGTGATATCACTCAAGGTCTTCCACGTGTTGAAGAACTATTTGAAGCTAGATGTCCTAAGCGTCCTGCTACTTTAGCTAAGATTAACGGTGAAATCACTGCAATTCATGAAAATGATGATCATAGTATCGTTGTTGATGTAACTGGTGAAAATGAAACTATTCAACATCGTTTAATTCTTGGTCAAACAGTAAGATCTTGGATGGGTGTTGGTACTAAGGTTAAGGCTGGTGATAAGCTAACTGAAGGTAACGTTGATCCTAAGGAATTATTAAGTATTGCCGGTGTTCAAGCTGTTCAAAACTATATCCTTAAGGAAGTTAAGAAGGTTTATGCTTTGGCTGGTATCGATACTTCAGATAAGCACATTGAGATGATTATTCATCAAATGTTGAAGCGTGTAATCATCATCGAACCAGGTGATTCAGATTACTGTACAGGTCAAACTGTTTCAATGAGAAAGATTAATGAAATCAATACAAACTTATTAATGGAAGGTAAGACTCCTGCTAAGTTTGGTCCTATGTTATTAGGTATTTCTAAGTCTTCAGTTGAAACTGACTCATTCTTATCTGCTGCTTCATTCCAAGAAACTACCAAGGTATTAACTGATGCAGCTATTAATGCTAAGGTTGATGACCTATTCGGTATCAAGGAAAACGTTATTATCGGTAAGTTGATTCCTGCTGGTACAGGTTCTAAGTTTGAACGTGAAACTACTCATTTAGTAGAAGAACGTGCTGCTGAACTTGCTAAGGAAAGAGAAGAGAGAGTGCTATTGTTCGAAGAAGAGATTAAGGCAGCTCAACTTCCAAGTGATGTAACTACCGTTAGAGATAGCGAAGAAAAAGAAGCTGAATAAACTAAAATTTTAAGCTCGGGGCAACTCGGGCTTTTAATATGGTAAAATGAGGCTAAAGAAGAGGAAAAGACAATATGAAATTAACTAGAGCTGATAAAGAAGCTATTAAGATGGGTAATGCTGGTTATATCCTTAATAAGGGTGCTGAGGCTTATAAGAATGAAGATTTTAAAGAGGCAATAGAGTACTATCACTTAGCAAGTACGATGGGTAGTGATATTGCCACTAGTAATTTGGGTTATTGTTACTTATATGGAAGAAGCATTGAGGCTAATGTTGATTTAGCCATTAGTTATTTTGAATTAGCAGCTAATAGAGGAAATGTGGATGCACTATATAAACTAGGTGATATTTATTCTAGTGATAAGTGGAAGCTTAAGGATAGTGAATTATCTTTATATTATTATCAATTAGCGGCCAATATCTTGATTGGTTGTGATTGGTCAAAAGAAGATGCAATTGCCTTTACTGAGGAATTAGAAGAATATCCAAGTCTATGCTATGCCTTAGCTAGGGAATTGATGCCTGGTGGTAATTTGAAAACATCATTAGATCAGGCTTATCAATTTTTGTTGCATGCAGAACAAGGCTTTGTTCATGAGATTTTAAACGGTGCAACTTATTATAAGAAGAATCTAAATAAAGTAACTGTCTTATTACAAGATGACATATTCGATGAAATAAGAGATAATTATGATTACTTATTTGATGAAGATGATGATGACTTGTTGTATGATGCCTTTGATGGTGATGATCCAGTGTTCTTTTAAGTTATATATAATATAAGGAGGAGGAATGACTATTTGGCTTATTTTGGTGAGTTGAATAGTCATTTTTATTATCAAAATTAATGCCCCGGGCAATATATTTAGGGAAATTTAATTAAAAATGGATAGTTTTAGGGTGAAAAAGGAGTAAATGGACTGTATAATAGGGCACACCTGTAACCGTGATATCAGTGATGTTCAAAAAAGTGCGAAAATATGCGGATTTTTTAAAAATTTATATTGAAAAACAGATACAAAAACTGTAGAATAATTGAGCGCTTGCAGTGATATGGGAGATTGCTGGCACACTGATACCTGTGTGTCTGTGTGATAACCAGGGAACTCACTTGGAGCAAGTTACTAAGCTAAATAAAAGGCTTAGTTAGTGAATGTAAGGAGGAAAAATTCATGGCAAAGAACAACGTAAGAATTAAGTTAAAAGCTTACGAACACAGATCTTTGGACTTAGCAACTGAAAAGATTGTTAAGGCTGCAGAAGATGGCGGCGTTAAGAAGGTCGTTGGTCCTATCCCACTACCAACTGAAAAACAAGTGGTTACAGTTTTGCGTGCTGTTCATAAGTATAAGGATTCTCGTGAACAATTCGAGATCAGAACACACAAGAGACTTATCGAAATCATTGGCCCTAGTGCTAAGACAATTGATGCCTTAAGTCGTCTAGAATTACCTAGTGGCGTTGATATTGAAATCAAATTATAAAGAAAGGTGACATCATGAAAGGAATACTTGGAAGAAAGCTTGGTATGACTCAAGTCTTCACAGAAGACGGAACATTGATTCCTGTTACTGTAGTTGAATGTGAACCAAACGTAGTTTTACAAAAGAAAACAAAAGAAACTGATGGTTATGAAGCATTACAACTTGGTTTAGAAGACAAGAAAGAAAGTCGTGCTACAAAGCCAGAAATTGGCCATGCTAAGAAGGCAGGCGTTAGTCCTAAGAAGTTTGTTAAGGAAATCAAGGCTGACGAATTAATGAACGTTGAAGTTGGACAAGAAATTAAAGTTGATATCTTTTCCGCTGGTGATATCGTAGATGTTACAGGCGTTTCAAAAGGTAAAGGTTATACTGGTGTAATCAAGAGATACAACCACGCTATGATCAGAGAAACACACGGTGCAGGTCCCGTACATAGAAGTGTAGGTTCTCTTGCTACTACAGGTCGTAACAATGGCCGTATCGAGAAGAACACACCAATGCCAGGACATGACGGTTCATTAGTAACTACAAACCAAAACCTAGAAGTTATCAAGGTTGATGCTGATGCAAATTACATGTTAATCAAGGGTAACGTTCCAGGACCTAAGAGAGGTTTGGTTGTAGTTAAGACTACTGTAAAGAATAAAAAGCATGTAGAACCAAAAGTTCTATTAGGAAAGAAGGAGGGCTAATCAATGGCTAAGTTTGACGTATTTGATTTAAGTGCTAATAAAGTTGGCGATATTGAATTAGCTGATGGTGTATTCGGTATTGAAGTAAATACACAAGCAATTTTCGATGCTGTATTAAGACAACAATCATCATTAAGACAAGGTACTCATAAGGTTAAGACTAGAGCTGAAGTATCTGGTGGTGGTAAGAAGCCATTCAGACAAAAGGGTACTGGTAGAGCTAGACAAGGTTCTAGTAGAGCTGTTCAATACAGAGGTGGTGGTATCGCATTTGGTCCAACACCAAGATCTCATACATTCAAGTTAAATCGTAAGGTTAGAAGATTAGCATTAAGAAGTGCTTTAACTCTTAAGGCTACTAACAACAATTTAACAGTTGTACAAGATGTTAAGTTTGCTAATATCAAGACAAAAGATTTCAAGAATGTATTAAATGCATTTGGTTTTGATAGAAAAGTATTAGTAGTAGTTGATGTTAATGAAGATTTCGAAAATGCTTACTTAAGCTCAAGAAACTTCGGTAACGTTGTAATGGTTACAGTTGAAGGTTTAAATGTTTATGATCTTCAAAACGCTAACAAGCTAGTTATCACAACAGAAGCTGCTAAAAAGATTGGAGAGGTTTTAACAGATGAGTAATGCTAGAGATGTCATCGTTCGTCCTCTTATAACTGAAAAGTCAATGAATGTTGGTGAAACAAACAACACAGTTGTATTCGAAGTTAAAAAAGGTGTGAACAAGATTCATATTAAGCAAGCTATTGAAGAAATTTTCAATGTTAAGGTTGCTTCAGTAAATGTTGTAAACTGCCCAACTAAGCAAAAGAGAATGGGTAGATATGGTCAGTATCATTTTGAAACTAACCAAGTTAAGAAGGCTTACGTAAAGCTTAAAGACGGTTATAAGATCGATATCTTAGCTGATAAGTAGTCAATTAAATTTAGCGGAAGAAAAATGCTATTTCCGGATAAAGTGCATTAGAGAGGAAAAATAAATCATGGCGATTAAAAAATATAAGCCAACTACTCCTGGTAGACGTGGTATGACTGGCCTTACATTTGATGAAGTAACTAAGAGCAAGCCTGAAAAGAGTTTAACAGTAAGCTTCAACAAATCTGGTGGTCGTAACAATACAGGAAGAATTACAACAAGACATATTGGTGGTGGTCATAAACAACTTTACCGTATCATCGATTTCAAGAGAAATAAGGATGGTATCAAGGGTGTGGTTAAGGCTATCGAATATGACCCAAATAGAAACTGCAATATCTGTTTAATCAGTTATGCAGATGGTGAAAAGAGATACATTCTAGCTCCTAAGGGCCTAGAAGTTGGTATGTCAATTATCTCAGGTGAAAAGGCAGATATCAAAGTTGGTAATGCTCTTGAAATGAGAAACATGCCAGAAGGTACAACTGTTCATAATATTGAACTTAAGCCTGGTAAGGGTGGCCAAATCGCAAGAGCTGCTGGTGCTAGCGCTCAAATCTTGGCTATCGAAGAAAAGTATGTAACACTACGTTTGACAAGTGGTGAAATGAGAAAAGTTCTAGGTAACTGTCGTGCTACAGTTGGTCAAGTTGGTAATGAAGATTACAGCTTAATTAACTTAGGTAAGGCTGGTAGAACTAGATGGATGGGTGTTAAGCCTACAGTTAGAGGTTCTGCAATGAACCCTTGTGATCACCCTCACGGTGGTGGTGAAGGTAAGTGTCCAATCGGACGTAAGTCACCAATGACTCCTTGGGGTAAGAAGGCTATGGGTGTTAAGACTCGTAAGACTAAGAAAGCTTCAAACGATTTAATCGTAAGAAGAAGAAATGAGAAATAGTAGAAAGGGGAGTAATTAATAATGTCTAGAAGTTTAAAAAAGGGTCCATTCTGTGATGAACACCTAATGAAAAAAGTAGAAGCATTAAATGCTGCTAATAAAAAAGAAGTTATTAAGACTTGGTCTCGTAGATCAACAATCTTCCCTAGCTTCGTAGAACATACATTCGCAGTACATAATGGTAAGGAACATGTTCCAGTATATGTAACTGAAGATATGGTTGGTCAAAAACTTGGTGAATTTGTTCCAACTAGAAAATTCGGTGGTCACGGAAGCGACGATAAAAAGGCTTAAGATAGGAGGAAAATATGGAAGTTAAGGCTACAGCTAAAACTATTAGACATCCTTCTCGTAAAGTAAGAATCGTCTTAGATCTTATCAAAGGTAAGGATGTTAACGAAGCTCTTGGTATTTTAGAGTTTACTCCAAACCATGCAGCTAAGGATGTTCAAAAAGTATTAAAGAGTGCAATTGCTAATGCTACTCACAATCATCAACAAGATGAATCAAAGTTATATGTTAAAGAGTGTTTCGCTAACGAAGGTGTTACTTTAAAGAGATGGATGCCTCGTGCTAAAGGTAGAGCAACACCAATTATGAAGAGAACAAGCCACATTACAGTGGTTGTCGATGAAAGATAAGGAGATCAGAGATGGGTCAAAAAGTTAGTCCAATTGGAATGAGAGTCGGCGTCATCAGAGATTGGGAATCAAGATGGTACGCTGAAAAAGAATATGGTAACTTACTTCAAGAAGATATTAAGATTCGTGAGTTAATCTTCGCTGAATGCAAAGATTGCTTAGTTTCTAGAGTTGAAATCGAAAGAAGCAAGAACCGTGTTAACCTTATCGTAAGAACTGCTCGTCCAGGTATGTTCATCGGCGGTGAAGGCGAAAAAATCGAAACATTAAAGAAAAAATTAGCAAAATTAACTGGTAATAAGGATATCAATATCAACATCGTTGAAGTTGGTAATCCAGATCTAGATGCTAGACTTGTAGCATTAAAGATCGTAAAGATGCTAGAAGAAAGACAATCTTTCCGTACAGCACAAAAGAAGGCTATCCAATCTACAATGAGAGCTGGTGCTAAGGGTATTAAGACTGCAGTATCAGGTAGATTAGGTGGTGCTGATATCGCAAGAACTGAAGGTTATTCTGAGGGTGTTGTACCTCTACATACATTACGTTCTGATATCGACTATGCTTGGGAAGAGGCTATGACTACTTATGGTAAGCTTGGTGTTAAGGTATGGATCTGTAGAGGTGAAGTACTTCCAGGTGAAATGGTTAAGGAACCAGAAAAGCCAAAAGGTAATCCAAATGGCCGTCCAAACAGAAGAAGAAACGACAGAAGAAACTTCAACAGAAACAACAATGCTAATACTGAAGTAAAGGCAGAAGCTCCTGTTGAAGCAAAGGAAGAAGTTAAGGAGGATGTCGCATAATGTTAATGCCTAAGAGAACAAAATACCGTCGTCCTCATAGATTGAGCTACGAAGGTAAGTCAAAAGCTGGTACTGAGATTGCTTATGGTGAGTATGGATTAGTTGCAATGACTGGTGCATACATCTCTAACAACCAAATCGAAGCAGCCAGAGTTGCTATGACTCGTTATATGAACAGAGGTGGTCAAGTTTGGATTAAGATTTTCCCACAACTTGCTATCACTAAGAAGCCTCTAGAAGTTCGTATGGGTTCTGGTAAAGGTGCTCCTGAAGGCTGGGTTGCAGTTGTTCAAAGGGGCAGAGTTATGTTTGAAATCGCTGGTGTAGATGAAGCTACAGCACGTGAAGCATTCAGACTTGCAGCTAACAAGTTGCCTGTTAAGTGCAAATTCATTAAGAAGGGAGAGTAATTATGAACGTTAAAGAAGTTAGAGATATGTCAGATGAAGAATTACTAAAGTCTTTAGATGAATCTAAGAAAGAATTATTCGACCTAAGATTTGCTAAGGCTACTGGTAGTATTGAAAATCCTATGCGTATTAGAGAATTAAAGAAGTCTATCGCTAGAATTTTAACTGTATTAAAAGAAAGAGAAAGTAAATAAGGGGGCAGCTAATGGAAAGAAAGAATACAAAGCGTGTCTTACGTGGTGTTGTTTGTTCAGATAAGATGGACAAGACAATCGTTGTTGAGATCTCTGAGAAAAAGGCTCACCCACTTTATGGCAAGCAAACTAAATTTTCTCGTAAATTTAAGGCTCATGATGAAAACAATGAAGCTAAGGTTGGCGATACTGTAGAAATCATCGAGACTAGAAAGTTAAGCCGTGATAAACATTTCCGTTTATTGAGAATTGTTGAAAAGGCTGTAATTCTATAGGAGGTTATTATGATACATAATGAATCAAGATTAAAAGTAGCTGATAACACAGGTGCTAAAGAATTACTAGTAATCAGATGTCTAGGTGGTTCTAACAGAAAGACAAGTAACATCGGTGATGTTGTTGTATGTTCTGTTAAGGAAGCTGCTCCAGGCGGTTCTGCTAAGAAGGGCCAAGTTGTAAAAGCTGTTATCGTAAGAACTAAGTATGGTATCAGCAGAGAAAACGGTTCTTATATTAAGTTTGATGATAACGCTGCAGTTATTATCAAGGACGATAAAACGCCAGTAGGCACTCGTATCTTCGGGCCTGTGGCAAGAGAACTTCGTGATAGAGACTTTATGAAAATTATCTCTCTAGCACCAGAAGTATTATAGGAGGATCTGAATTTATGAAAATTAAAAAAGGTGATAAAGTTCAGGTTATTGCTGGTCAAGATAAGGGTACTGTAGGTGAGGTTAAGGCTGCTTTCCCTAAGACAAATAAGATTATTGTTGAAGGCGTAAACGTAAGAAAGAAGCATGAAAAGCCAAGCCAAATCAATCCTGATGGCGGTATCGTTGATAAGGAAATGCCTATCGATGCTAGTAATGTAAAGCTAGATGAAGGTAAGAAGGCTAAGAAGAAAGCTAAGGGAGGTAAGAAATAATGAATCGTTTAAAAGAGAGATACATTAGTGAAATTATGCCTGAATTAGCTAAGAAGCACAACTACACTTCTGCTATGCAAATCCCTGCACTTGAAAAGATTGTTATTAACTTAGGTGTTGGTGAAGCTGTTGCTAATCCTAAGGCATTAGATGAAGCTGTTGCAGATTTAACTGCTATCTCTGGTCAAAAGGTTGTTGTTACTAAGGCTAAGAAGTCAATCGCAAACTTCAAATTAAGAGAAGGTATGCCAATTGGCTGTAAGGTAACTCTTCGTGGTGAAAAGATGTATGAATTCATGGACAAGTTAGTTTCAATCGTACTTCCACGTGTAAGAGACTTCCGTGGCGTTAGCAAGACTGCTTTTGATGGTAGAGGTAACTATACTCTTGGCGTTAAGGAACAAATCATCTTCCCTGAAATCCAATATGATAAGGTAAATAAAGTAAGAGGTATGGATATTGTTATCGTAACTACAGCTAAGACAAATGAGGAAGCTAAGGATTTATTAACTGCACTTGGCATGCCTTTTGAAAAGTAAGGAGGGAACTATGGCTAAGACATCAATGAAAGTTAAAGCACATCGTCCTGCTAAGTTCTCTACTAGAGCTTACACAAGATGTGAAAGATGTGGTCGTCCACATTCAGTATTAAGAAAATACAAATTATGTCGTATCTGCTTTAGAGAATTGGCTTACAAGGGCCAAATCCCTGGAGTTAAGAAGGCAAGCTGGTAAAGGAGGAAGCAAACATGATGAATATGACAGATCCAATTGCGGATATGCTTACTAGAATCAGAAACGGTTTAGGTGCTGGTAAAGATACAGTAGTTATTCCTGCTAGTAAGATGAAGGTTGAAATTGCTAAGATCCTTAAGGCTGAAGGTTACATCAACAACTATAAGGTTGAAGGTGAAGCTGCTAAAGATAAGACAATTTCAATTGAATTAAAGTATGGACCAGATGGCCAAAAGGTTATCTCTGGTTTAAAGAGAATTTCTAAACCTGGTTTAAAGGTTTATGCAAAGGCTGATGCACTTCCTAGAGTATTAAATGGTTTAGGTATTGCAATCATCTCAACTTCAAAAGGCTTAATGGCTGACCGTGATGCTAGAAAAGCTGGTCTTGGCGGTGAAGTTGTTGCCTACGTTTGGTAATAAAGAGGAGAAATAAATGTCACGTATCGGTAATAAAACGATTACCATTCCAGCAGGTGTTGAAATCACAGTATCAGCTGGCAATGAGGTGACTGTAAAGGGTCCTAAGGGCACTTTAACACGTCAATTTAGTCCATTAATCACTATCAATGTTGAAAACAATGAAGTAAAGTGTGTAAGAGCTAATGAAGAAAAGCATACAAAGCAACTTCATGGTACTACTCGTGCGCTAATCCATAACATGATTACTGGTGTTCATGATGGTTATGTTAAAACACTATTAATCGAAGGTATTGGTTTCCGTGCTGCTATGAAGGGTTCTACATTAACTCTAAACATTGGTTACTCTCATGAAATCAACTATGAAGTTGAAGAAGGCGTAACTGTTCAATGTACAGACCCAACAACTATCGTTGTTTCTGGTATTGATAAACAAAGAGTTGGTGAAGTTGCTGCAGAAATTAGAGCTTACCGTAAGCCAGAACCTTATAAGGGTAAGGGTATTCGTTACAAGGATGAACACATTCTTCGTAAGGAAGGTAAGGTTGCTGCATAGTAGGAAAGGAGTAATGTATGATTAATAAAGGATCAAAAAATTTAAGCCGTCTAAGAAGACATGCGCGTTTAAGAACTAAAGTTAGTGGTACAGCTTCTTGTCCTAGATTGAGCGTATTCCGTTCAAATAAGCACATCAGCTGTCAACTAATTGATGATGAAAAGGGTGTAACAATCGCTTCTTCTTCATCAATCACATTAAAGCTTGAAAACGGTGGCAATATCGAAGCTGCAAAGGCTGTTGGTACTGATATCGCTAATAAGGCTTTAGCATTAAATATTGAAACTGTAGTATTCGACCGTGGTGGTTACAACTACCATGGTAGAATTATGGCCGTTGCCGATGCCGCTAGAGAAGCAGGATTAAAGTTCTAGGAGATGAATATGAGCGAAAAAGATAATCGTAAACAAAGAAGAAACTTCCGTCCAAGAGAAGAAAAAGAATTCGATGAGCGTGTAGTTAAAATCAATCGTGTATCTAAGACTGTAAAAGGTGGTCGTCGTATGCGTTTCTCTGCTCTAGTTGTTATCGGTGATAAGAAGGGTAGAGTTGGCTATGGTATGGGTAAGGCAAACGAAGTACCAGATGCTATTAGAAAAGCTACAGAAGCAGCTAAGAAGAACGTAATTAGAGTTCCTCTTGTAAACAACTATAGAACTATCACACACCCAATCGTTGGTGAATATGGTGCTGGTGAAGTACTATTAAAGCCAGCTAGTGAAGGTACAGGTATCATCGCTGGTGGTGCAGTTCGTGACGTTCTAGAATTATTAGGTTGTCAAGACGTTATTACTAAGTGTACAGGTTCAAGAACTTCAATCAATATGGTTCATGCAACTTTCGATGCATTGAAGAACTTAAAGACTGTAGACCAAGTAGCAAAGTTACGTGGTAAAAAGGTTGAAGAAATCAGATAAGGGGGCACATAAATGAATTTACATGAAATGAAATACAATGACGGTGCTCGTAGAGATGTTAAACGTCTAGGTAGAGGCCCAGCTAGTGGTCAAGGTAAGACTTCTGGTAAGGGTCATAAGGGTCAAAACGCTAGATCTGGTGGCGGTGTTGCTATCGGTTTCGAAGGTGGCCAAACTCCTTTCTATAAGAGAATGCCAAAAAGAGGCTTCAAAAACTTCACAAGACTTGAATATGCAATTGTAAATCTTGATGCTTTAGAAAAGTTTGAAGACGGTGCAGTTGTAACTGCTGAAGTTTTAAAAGAAGCTGGCATCGTTAAGAAGGAATACAATGGTGTTAAGGTATTAGGCAATGGTACTTTAACAAAGAAACTTACTGTTAAGTGCGACAAGGTTTCAGCAAGCGCTAAGGCAGCTATTGAAAAGGCGGGCGGAACAGTAGAGGCTAAGTAATATGATTAGTGTTTTCAAGGATTTCCTAAAAAATAAAGATATTAGGAAAAAGATACTATTCACATTAGCAATTTTATTTATCTATAGACTTGGTTCAGCAATTCCTGCACCAGGTATAAATGATTCAATCATTTCTTTAAGTGCTAACTCATTATTAAATATGATGTCACTACTTGGTGGTGGATCTATTGAGCAGATGTCAATCTTCTCACTAGGTGTAGGTCCATATATCACAGCTAGTATCATCATTCAGTTATTGAGCATGGATATCATTCCAGCACTTACTGAAATGGCAAAATCTGGTAAAAAAGGCAGACAACAAATGGATATCATTACTAGATATCTAGGCGTTGTCTTAGGCCTTGTCCAAGGTTACTTCATCGTTCAATTATTGTCTACACAATACAAGATGGTAGATAACCCTGGCTTTATGTCTTATGCTTATATCTCTGTTATTTTCACAGCTGGTTCAATGTTCCTATTGTGGTTAGCTGATCAAATAACAACAAAGGGTATTGGCAATGGTGTTTCAGTAATTATCTTTGCAGGTATTGTTGCTGATATGCCTAATAACTTCAAACTTGTCTATAACACATTTATAGGTGAGAATGCTACAAGCAAACTAGGATGGCCTGGATTCTTGATCTACTGTCTAATGTTTGTTGCAATTATTGTACTTGTAGTGGTTATGCAGATGGCTGAAAGAAGAATTCCGATTCAACAATCAACATCTCAAAGATTGAATAAGACAAAAGGTGATTTAAATCATTTACCTCTAAAGATAAATTCAGCAAGCGTTATCCCAGTAATCTTTGCTGGTGCCTTAATTCAAGGTCCACAAATTATCGCGAGCTGGGTAAACACAAATGCATACAATTTCTTGAGTAAGTTATGTGACTTCACAAATCCTTGGTTCTTGTTATTCTATGCAATCTTGATTATCTTATTTACATTCTTCTATACAAATCTTACAGTTGATCCTGAAAAGATGGCAGAAGATTTAGGTAAACAAGGTCAATATATTCCAGGTATTAGACCTGGTAGCGAAACAAGACAATATGTTTCAAATGTATTAAATAGAATTACTTGCCTTGGTGCATTATTATTAACATTTATCGCATTATTACCATATGTAGTTAGTGCATTAACTGGTTTATCACAAAGAGCAGCTCTTGGTGGTACTGGTATCATTATCGTAGTTGGTGTTGCGATGGATACAATCAAGGAATTAAAGGGTCAACTTACTACTAAACAATATAAAGGGTTTGTAGGTAGATAGAATGAATCTTCTAATTATTGGTGCTCCTGGTACTGGTAAGGGTACAATGTCTAATCTTATTATTAAAGATTATGAAGTTGCACACGTATCAACTGGGGACATGTTAAGAGCAGCTATTAGTGCCCAAACTGAAGTTGGACTATTAGCTAAAAGCTATATGGATAAAGGTCAACTTGTTCCAGACGAGACTATTCATAATGTTATTACTGAATATTTCGATAATAACAAATCAAAGAGTGGTTTCTTGTTTGATGGCTATCCTCGTACTGTTAAACAAGCTGAAGATTTTGATGGAATATTAAAGTCTGAAGGCATGATTCTTGATAAAGTAATTTGTCTAAGCTTAGACGATGAAGTGCTTAAGAATAGAATTACTGGTAGAAGGGTATGTCCTGATTGTAAGGAAATTTATCATATTACTAATAAGCCTTCAAAGGTTGAGGGAACTTGTGATAAATGTGGTGGTAAGCTTGTTCAAAGAAGTGATGATACACTTGAAGCTCTAGAAAAAAGACTAGTTGCTTACTATGAACAAACTAAACCTGTTGTTGATTATTATGAAGAAAAGCATTTAGTATCTTACATCAATGCTGATCAGGCAACTGAAAAGGTATATGAAGATATTAAGAAGGTTTTAGAGGCTATCTAATGATTACTTTAAAATCAAAAAGAGAAATCGAATTAATGGACAAGGCCGGTACAATCGTCGCCCTTGTCCATAAAAAATTAAAAGAAGTCATTGTTCCTGGTATCTCAACTGCTCAAATTGATAAAATTTGTGAAGAAGTAATCAGAGAAAATGGCGGAACACCATCTTTTAAGGGATTATATGATTTTCCTGGTGCCGTTTGTACCTCAGTTAATGATATACTAGTACATGGCATCCCAAGTCACAGTGTGATTTTAAAGGATGGTGATATTATTACAGTAGATGTTGGAGCCTGTTACAAAGGCTACCATGGTGATAGTGCGTGGACATATCCTGTTGGAAATGTAAAAGAAAGTACACTTGAACTATTAAAGGTTACTGAAGAAGCACTATACAAAGGTTTAGAAATGGCAAAACCTGGTAATCGTGTTGGTGACATATCTAATGCTATTCAAACATATGTTGAAGCACATGGATATTCTACTCCAATCGAATATACAGGACATGGTGTTGGTAAGAAAGTTCATGAGGATCCATACGTTCCAAATGTTGGCAAACCTCATACATTAGAACTATTAAAACCAGGCATGTGTATTGCGATTGAACCAATGGTATTTGAGGGAAAGCCTCATTGTGTTACACTAGATGATGGTTGGGCTGTAGTAAATAAAGAGCGTTCTATGAGTGCTCATTATGAACACACTATTGCAATCACTAGTGATGGCTACAAGATCTTGACAAAGGAGGACTAAGTTAATGGCGAAGCAAGATGTTATTGAAATTGATGGAATTGTAACTGATACTTTACCTAATGCTCAGTTCAAGGTGAAACTCGAGAACGGTCACGAAATCCTGGCTCACGTTTCTGGTAAAATCCGCATGCATTACATCCGCATTTTACCGGGTGATAGAGTAACCGTTGAAATTTCACCTTACGATTTAACACGTGGGCGTATTACATTTAGACATAAGTAGTCTAGGAGGGAAAAAAGATGAAAGTAAGACCATCTGTAAAACCTATTTGCGACAAGTGCCGTGTAATTAAGCGCAAGGGTCGCGTAATGGTAATTTGTGAAAACCCTAAACACAAACAAAGACAAGGTTAATTGAGAAGGGAGAAAATTTTATGGCTCGTATTGCTGGTGTAGATATTCCTAATGATAAGCGCGTAGTTGTATCATTAACATATATCTATGGTGTTGGTTTACCAACTGCACAAAAAGTATTAGCTGAAAATGGTATCAGTGAAGACATCCGTGTTAAGGATTTAACTGATGAACAATTAAATGCTATTCGTAAAACTCTAGATAGCTACAAATTAGAAGGAGATCTTAGAAGAGAAACTCAACTTGAAATCAAGAGATTGATGGAAGTTGCTTGTTACCGTGGAATGAGACACAGAAAAGGTCTTCCTGTAAGAGGTCAAAGAACTAAGACTAATGCTCGTACACGTAAGGGACCTCGTCGTACAGTAGCTAACAAGAAGAAGTAGGAGGTAAATCATGGCACAAAAAACAGTTCGTAAGAAACGTGTAAAGAAGAATATTGCGACAGGTGTTGCACATGTTCATTCTACATTTAATAACACAATCGTAACTATTACTGATGAAGCTGGTAACGTTGTATCTTGGTCTAGTGCTGGTGCTCTTGGTTATAAGGGCTCTCGTAAGTCAACTCCATATGCTGCTCAAATGGTATCTGAAGCAGCTGGTAAGAGTGCTATGGATCATGGTATGAGAAAAGTTGAAGTAGAAGTAAAAGGACCAGGTCCAGGTAGAGAAGCTGCTGTTAGAGCTTTAGCTACTGCAGGTCTACAAATTACTGCTATTAGTGACGTTACACCAGTTCCACATAATGGTTGTCGTCCACCAAAGAAACCTAGAGGTTAATATAAGGAGGTAACATATGCAAAAATTTGAACGTCCTAAATATAAAATTTCTGAATATGTTGAAGACCAACATTATGGAAAGTTTGTAATCTCACCTTTAGAAAGAGGCTTTGGTACAACTATCGGTAATGCTTTAAGAAGAGTAATGCTTTCTTCATTACCTGGTGGTGCAGTATTCTCAATCAAGATTGATGGTGTTTATCATGAATTTTCATCAATTAAGGGTGTTAGAGAAGACGTTACAATGATGATTCTTAATATCAAGTCTTTAATTCTTGATATTATGGATGATGATGTTTACACTTTAAGAATCAATGCTAAAGGACCTTGCACTGTAACTGGTAAGGATATTATCGTTCCAGGTGGTGTGGAAGTTCTTAATCCTGATTTAGAAATCGCACATCTTGAAGAAGGTGGCGTTCTTGATATGGAACTTGTTTGTAGAAATGGTAGAGGCTATGTTTCTGCAGATGAAAACAAGAGATTATATCAAGGAAGCTCTCAAGGTGTAGGTACTATTTATACTGATGCTATTTATACACCAGTAGTTAAAGCTAACTATGAGGTAGAACCAACTCGTGTTGGACAAAGTGCTAAATATGATGAGCTAACTGTAGAAGTTTGGACTGATGGTTCAATCGATCCTAAGGAAGCAATCGCACTTTCTTCAAAGATTCTAATTTCTCATTTAGAGCTATTAACAGAAGTTGACCAAAAGGTAAAAGATTCTGAATCAGTAATGGCTGAAAAGGCTCATGAAAACAATTCAAAGACTGTAAATATGTCTATTGAAGATTTAGATCTAACAGTTAGATCATATAACTGTTTAAAGAGAGCTGGCATTTCTACTGTTGATGAGTTAACTCAAAAGACAGAGGATGAAATGGCTCATGTTAGAAATTTAGGTAAGAAGTCTTTAAAAGAAGTTAAAGAAAAATTAACTGATCTTGGCCTACATTTCAAACATTATGAGTAAGGAGAAGAAGTATTATGCATAATCGTAAATTAGGCCGCACTAGCGATCATCGTAAGGCATTGCTTAGAAATATGGCATCTCAACTTATCATCAACGGTAAGATTGAAACTACTGAAGGTAAAGCTATGGAACTTAGAAGTTATGTTGATTCAGTAATCACAACTGCTAAGAAGAATGACTTAGCTGCTAGAAGACAAGCTATCAATGAACTAAGCAACATTAAGACTAAAGATGGCAAGACTGCTGTTCAAGTTTTATTCGATGAAGTTGCTGTTAAGTATGCAGATAGAAAAGGTGGTTATACTCGCGTAACTAAGACATACATTAGACGTGGTGATAATGCTCCTATGGCAACTGTAGAATTAGTTTAATTTAAAATTTTAAAAGCTCTCAAATAATCGAGAGCTTTTTCTATGCCCAAAATGATATACTTTCTATAGTTGTTGGAGGTTTTATAATGAATATAATTGATCGTTTTGTAGAGTATGTAAAAATTCCTACTATGTCTGATCCAAATAGTGATACATACCCAAGCAGTTCTAAACAACTTGTTTTAGCTAAACTTTTAAAAGAACAATTAGCTAATCTAGTTGATAAAGTTGAATTAACAGATACAGGAATAGTATACGCTTTTCTAAAAGCCAATTATGAATGTAATGAGACTATAGGCTTAATTGCTCACATGGATACATCACCAGATATGAGCGATGAAAATGTTAACCCTAGAGTAATCAATAACTATGATGGAACAGTAATCAAATTAAACGAAAATATCATAATGAATCCAAAAGATTTTCCATGTTTATTAAATGATATTGGTGCTGATATTATGGTTACAGATGGTACGACTTTATTAGGTGGCGATGACAAAGCAGGCGTTGCGATTATCATGGATGTTTTAGAAAGACTAAAAGAAAACCCTAAAATTAAACATAAAAACTTAGCCATTGCGTTCACACCTGATGAGGAAATTGGCAAAGGTTGTGATAATTTTGATGTTGAATACTTCAATGCTGACTATGCATATACTATTGATGGTGGTGATGCAAGTGATATTGAATATGAAAACTTCAACGCTGCTAGTGCTAAAGTAACTATTAATGGCCTATCAATTCACCCAGGTAGTGCAAAGAATAAGATGCTAAATTCTATTCTAATCGCAATGGAATTCCAAAGTTTATTACCAGTAAATGAAAACCCAATGTACACTGAAGGTTACGAAGGCTTCAATCATTTGTGTGATATCAATGGTGATTGTGAAAAAACTGTAATGGAATATATTATTAGAAATCATGATAAGGCATTGCTTGAGAAACAAAAGAAGGATTTTATCAATGCATGTAACTTTATCAATAGTAAATATAAAGATAATACATGTATCCTTGAAATCAAAGATTCTTATCAAAATATGAAAGAATTCATTAAAGATAGAATGGATATTGTAGATAATGTTAAAAAGATTATAACAGAGATGGGGTTAAAAGCTACAAGTACCCCTATTAGAGGTGGAACTGACGGTGCTGTTCTTACTTATAAAGGCTTACCATGCCCAAATCTAGGAACTGGCGACCGCAATTGTCATGGTAAGTTTGAATATGTAAATTTAAACGAAATGAAATTAATGTCTGATTTAGTTTTAAAAATAGTTGAATAAAATTTATCGAGAAGATGACTTAAATGCCATCTTCTTTTTAAGTTATCCACTTTTCCACGTTGATAATGGGAATAAAATGGAAATAATTTGGGAATAATTATCGATTTAGGTAGGGTAAGATAAAGACATGTATAAGTCTATTAAATATCGTATTTATCCAAATAAGAAACAATTAGAGATTATTAGTCAAACATTTGGTTGCTGCAGAAAAATTTGGAATCTAATTCTAGAAGACAAGATTAAATCTTATGAAACAAATCAAACATTTGGCAGTAAGCTACTTAGTGATTTTGTAAAAGAATATACTTATCTAAATGATGTGGATTATTCGGCTTTATATAATACTCAAAAGAATCTTTTAACACTTATTAAAACAGATTTTAAGAAAAAAGGATTTCCAAAGTTTAAATCGTTTTATTATGGGAGAAAATCTTATACTACGAATAATTCCAATAACAGAATAGAACTGAAAGATAAGTATATAACGCTTCCTATCGTTGGGGATGTAAAAAGCAAGATACATACACTTCCTAGAGAAGATGCTGTAATTCGATTTGCGACAATATCTAAAGATTTAGATGGAAGATATTATTGCTCGGTGACGTTTAAATGTACATTTGAGCCACTAAAGCAAATTATCGATATAAATAATGCAATCGGTCTAGATTATTGCTCAAACGGCTTGTATATTGACG
Organism: Solobacterium sp.; assembly: GCA_022776215.1. Lineage (GTDB taxonomy): Bacteria > Bacillota_I > Bacilli_A > Erysipelotrichales > Erysipelotrichaceae > Colivicinus. The sequence continues at coordinate 66,098 of JALFIR010000027.1, forward strand.
ATAAAGGCAATATAGGTACTAACCACAAATATTTTAAAGAATCTGAAAAGAAGTTAGCTAAGCTACAAAGAAGATTAGATAAAAAACAAGGCGCTAAGAAAGGAGAAACGAAATCTAATAACTATTTAAAACTATTACAAAAAGTTAATAAAGTGCATAGACATATTAAAAATCAACGAAATGATAATTTGCACAAAATATCTAATAAGATAACCAATCATTATGACGTTGTATGTGTAGAAGATTTAAATATGGTATCGATGTCGCAAAAACCAAAACTAGGAAAATCAACAATGGACAATGGATACGGATATTTTATTAGATATTTAGAATATAAGTTAAATAATAGAGGTAAGAAATTGATAAAAGTAGGCAAATACTTTCCATCTTCTCAAATATGTAGTAATTGTGGAAAGTTAAATTCTGAAATCATAGATATAAATATAAGAGATTGGGAATGTCCAGTTTGCGGTGCAAAACTAAATAGAGACATCAATGAAGCTATTAACATTAAGAATGAAGGATTAAGATTGTTAAGTCTTCAATAAGATTAAAAATTAAAAAATTTAGTAGGCTAGGGACTAGCCGATCTTATAAAGCTTGTGAAGATTGTGTAAGACTTTTAAAAGCAATGGTCAATGAAGCAAGAAGCTGTTGTTTCTAGAACAATTGGTAGTCCACGGTCATGGCTAGACGGAATATATAGCCAAGATAAATTAATAAACACGCCAACGACCGTTATTTAAGGGATGCATAACATAAATTAAAAATAGAACGAAAAACATCAAAATTATTAAAAAAACTCAATTATTTTTGATATTTTCGCTTTCTTCTTATTCTCATTCATGTTTTCGTTTTTTATAATCAATCCTTTTTAACAATATAATATCTATACAGGGATTTGTCTTATTATCATTTTTATTCATAGTAAGGAGGTTAGATTTTATGAGTGATAATAATACAAAGTATTCAAGATTAACTATAGATAATAGACTAAAGATTGAAGAGTGTTTAAATGAAGATAAGAAGCTTAAAGATATAGCCAATGAAATTGGTTGTAGTCCTAGAACCATATCATATGAAATCTATAATCATAGATACTTGTCAACTAGAAAAAGACATAATATGTGTACTATGTTTAAAGAATATAATGTGCAGCACTTATGTAACGATTGTAAGAGAGGATATTGTAAACACTGTACCTATCATAAGTGCAATGATATGTGCTATAAGTTTCAATTATCACCAGAATGTAAAAGAAATGTTCGCTACCCTTATGTTTGTAATGGTTGTCCTATTCTTAAGGAATGTAATCTTAATAAGTATTACTATAAGGCTAATAAAGCTCAAGAAGAATACCAATCAAATATAAGTGACTTTAAATACGGAAGCAGGACATCACCGATAGAATTAAGAGAACTTGATTACTTCATTAGCCAAGCCGTCAATAATGGTCACTCTATTTCTGTTGGCATCAAAGAATATAACCTAGATAAATCTACATCAACCATATATCGTTATATTGATAAAGGTTTATTAAGTGTTAAGAACATTGATTTAAAACGTAAAGTAAGATATAGACCAAGAAAGAATAAGAAAGTAAAACAAGTAAGACGTGATTATGACTATCTAAAAGGCAAAGATTACAAATCATTTACCAAACGTCTTCAAGAAGACCCTGCCTTATCTTTCTGGCAAATGGATACTATAGAAGGGATTAAAGGTGTAGATGAACCTGTTATATTATCCTTGCTTCACAACAAGTCTAATCTACAGTTATATTTCAAGTTAGAATCAAAGACCATTGAAGAAGTGATTAAAACATTTGACCGTATTAAAGAACAAATGGGTGTCATTGTATTCTCAAAGATATTTGATGTCATCCTTACCGATAATGGTAGTGAATTTAAAGATCCATTAAGTATAGAGATAGATAAAAGAGCTGAAGAGAAACTAATTTCTATTTATTATTGTCAAGCTAGAAGATCAGATCAAAAAGGCAAATGCGAGAAAAATCACGAACATTTTAGAGAAATGATACCTAAAGGTATTAGTTTCAAAAACTATGAAGTTGAAGATATTAACCATATATCTTTAATGGTTAACAATTATCCACGCCCTATGTTTAACTTTAAAACACCTATTGAAGTAGCTGATATTCTGTTAAATAAAAAAGCGTTTAGTTTAAACAACTTGAAATCAATTCCAACCAATCAAGTAGTACTAAAACGCTACATCAAATAGTATAGAAATCAAGACAAATTCCTGTGGAACAATAATCCATTAAAACGAAAATATCATTGAGAATTCACGAATAAATAATGATAATCGAGTTTTAATAATGTCTTTATTTCTATTTACATCTTCATTATACTTATTAAAAACCAAAATATTAAACAAAAGAGTGAATATCAATAAGAAAATATAACATTTTCATTATCAATATCACCCTTTAAACTACATAAACGAAAATATCAATGAAAAGAGAAAATATCGTTAATATTTAACCACTATTAAAAAATATGCATAGATATATTGCTTTTGTTTTGTAACTTTGGTACTATAAGTAGGCACTTCTTGAAGGCCTAAAGATGTCTAGACAAACATCTAATAAATCTTCAAAAAGTTATTGACATTAATACTTAGATTTGTTAGTATTAATAGGCACCGTTTGAGATAAACAAAAAGGTGCAACTTGATCTTTGAAAACTGAATAAGAATTAAT
>JALFIR010000075.1:0-29106 GCA_022776215.1 Solobacterium sp.
CTTGAAGAAATATCATCATGGTCAAACAATATTGAAGTATCTAGTAAAGGATATATGTTAGGCTATAACGATTTAAAACAAGATAATATCAGTGGCTTCTTTAGATTCCTTGCCCATATTTGTGATGGACTAATGAAGATGCAAATTGTTAAGGTAAAATTTAAAAAAGAGTAAGCATAACGCTTACTCTTCTACAAATTGATCCTTGCCTACACCACATAAAGGGCAGATAAAGTCTTCGGGAACATCCTCCCACTTAGTACCTGGTTCAATGCCACCTTCAGGATAACCTAATTCCTCATCATATTCCCATCCACACACTTCACATTTGTATTTCATTGTTGCCTCCCTAATAGTTTTCAGCATGAACCTCAAAATAGCTTTGAGGATGATTGCATACAGGACATACTTCAGGTGCTTTCTTACCTACGATAAGATGGCCACAGTTTCTACATTCCCATACTTTGATTTCACTCTTTTCAAATACTTGAGCAGTTTCAATATTATTTAATAGAGCACGATATCTTTCTTCATGATGTTTTTCAATTGCAGCAACCGCTCTAAATTTAACAGCCAAATCATGGAAACCTTCTTCTTCAGCAGTCTTGGCAAAACCCTCATACATATCAGTCCACTCATAGTTTTCACCCTCGGCTGCATCCTTTAAATTTTCTGGTGTATTACCAATTCCATTAAGTTCCTTGAACCACAATTTCGCATGTTCCTTTTCATTATCAGCAGTCTTTAAGAATAAGGCTGACATTTGTTCGTAGCCTTCCTTTTTTGCCACTGAAGCGAAATAAGTGTACTTATTACGCGCTTGTGACTCACCTGCAAAAGCTGCCTCTAAGTTCTTTTCTGTTTGTGTACCAGCATACTTGTTTGTTTTCATATATTTATCCTCCACTTTTATAAAATCAGACGCAGGATGCTTACAAATAGGACAAATGAAGTCTTCAGGAAGTACTTCTCCCTTGTATTCATAGCCACATATTGTACAGCGCCATACTGTCTCATTTTTACCTGTCTTTTCAATTGGTTTAGGTTTTACATGCTTAAAATAATAATCATAAGTTAAAGAAGGATCATCATTTAATACTTCCATATCACTTATTTCACCAATAAACATTGTGTGTGAACCCAAATCAATTATCTTATCTACCCTAGCCTCTATATAGGCATTAGTACCCTCAGTAATATAGTAAATATTGTTATTACTACGTTTACAATTATCGTATTTATCAAATTTGTTGATGTCTTTTCCAGAATGGAAACCAAATCTTTCAAAGATGTCAAAAGTAGCTTTTTCACTCAAGATAGATACAACAAATTCCTTAGATTGCATAATCATATCATGGGTATGATTAAGCTTATTAACACAAATACTAATTTGATTAGGCTTAGAAGCTGCTTGAATAGCGGTGTTGATGATACAGCCATTATCTTCATCACCTAATCTAGTACTAAGAACATATAAGCCATAGCTTATTTTAAAAAGAGTCTTTTCGTTCATAATTTCTCCTTACACTTGGGACAAATACCTTTGAAGTAGATGTCATATTCCATGCCACAATTTTCTAAATCAGGAATAGAAATATCTACGTCATATATTTGTTGACACTTAATACATTTAACATTATGATGCTTATCTAATCTTTTGTCAAAGTATGTAGGTCCACTTGGTATTTCTACTTTTGCGATTAATCCTTCTTCTACTAGGACATTAAGAATACGATAAATAGTAGCTTTACTAATACTTGGATGAATTCTATTGATATATGAATAAATTTCATCAGCGGTAACATGTTTATCAATATCTTGAATAGTCTTAATGACTATTTCTTTTTGCAGGGTATTTCTTCTTATCATTAATAGGATTTTATCCTAATAAGGAATAAGTTTCATTAATTATGCCCGTAGCACTAAAACTAAAGTACCAATAATGATTAAAAGTAAACCCACAAGGGCCTTGAATGATAATTTTTCTTTGAATACAAAGTTAGAAAAGATAATAGTGACAAGAATACTTAACTTGTCAATTGGTGCAATAATGCTAAGAGGACCAACTTGTAATGCCTTATAATATGCTAACCAGGAAACACCAGTGGCAATTCCTGATAATACAATAAAGATAATTTCTTTCTTATCTACTGTCTTTATTTTACTACTTTTATTAGTAATGAAAACCATTGCCCAAGACATAATTAACACAACAGTAGTCCTAATGGCATTACCATAATTAGAATCAATATTAGAAATGCCAATCTTACCAAAGATACTTGTAAGACTTGCGAACAAAGCAGATAGACAGGCATATATCAACCATTGTTTATTATTAGAATTATTAGAACTATCTTTCTTATCTATCATAAATAAAGTACCTAGTCCTATTAAGATTATCGATATAAATTTTAGAAGGCTTATTCCTTCGTTTAAAAACATAGAAGCTAGGATAATTGTTAAGACTATACTAGACTTGTCGATTGGAACGACTTTGTTGATGTCACCAAGTTGTAGTGCTTTAAAGTAACATAACCAAGAAGCTCCTGTTGATAGTCCTGATAGTATTAGAAAGACAAGTGTCTTAGTCTCTATATATGTAATGTTAGTGACTAATGACCATGAAAAAATACATACAACAATAGTCCTTAACGCGGTAGCTATTGTTGAATCAGTTTTATTAATTCCGCACTTGGCCAGTACTGAGGTAATACCCGCAAAGAAAGAAGATATAAGCGCATATATTAACCACACAATCTTATTGTACTACTTATTTGAGTGCGTATAATCATAGTTTGAGCACATTTCAAAGGTGCGTATAATCAAAGATTGAGGCACTTGCATACATGCGTATAATCAATATAATAGAGATATAGGAAGGAAATGGGCATATTATGATATTAAAAAGAAAAGCGTATCAGAAGCTTCTAGATTGGAAAAATGAATGCAATGGCGCAAGAGCTTTAATGGTAGAGGGTGCTAGACGTATAGGAAAATCTACTTTGTGTGAAGAGTTCGCAAAGAATGAGTATGAGTCTTATATTCTTATTGATTTCGCAAAGAAAGATAAAGAAGTAGAAGCTTATTTTAATAATTATTTGAATGATCTAGATACTTTGTTTATGTTGATTCAAGCTCACTATAAGGTTAATTTAATAGAAAGAAAATCAATAATTATTTTTGATGAAGTTCAAATGTTCCCTCAAGCCAGAGCCGCCATTAAATATCTAGTAGCGGACGGTAGATACGATTATTTAGAAACTGGCTCTTTAATATCAATTAGAGAGAATATTAAGGATATAGTTATTCCTTCTGAAGAAAGACATATAAATATGTATCCTCTAGATTTTGAGGAATTTGCCTTAGCCTGTGGGGAAGAATTGTTAATTAAATATATAAAAACTTGTTTCGAAAAAAAAGAACCATTAGAAAGAGGTTTACATGATAGGGCAATGTTGCTTTTTCAACAATATATGTTGGTTGGTGGTATGCCAATGCCTGTTGTTTCTTTTATTGAGAATAAGAAGAATTTCACTTTAGCTGATAAAGAAAAAAGAGATATCTTAAGATTATATCGAGAAGATATCATGAAGATAAATTCTAGATATAGAAGTAAGGCTCTATCGATTTACGACCAAATACCTGGTTTCTTATCTCAACATGAAAAAAGAGTAATTTTTAATAAAATACAAGAAGGCAGCTACATTGATCAGTATGAAGAGACTTTCTTTTGGTTGGCAGATTCGATGATTGCGAACGAATGCTTCTTGTGTAATGATCCTAGTGTTGGTCTATCTTTAAATGAAACTAGGTCTTATGTTAAGTGTTATTTGGCTGATACAGGCTTGTTATTTAGCCATACTTTTGATGAGAATGAACTTTTAGAAGATGATATTTATAAACAAATATTAGCAGGTAAATTAGAAATAAATGAGGGTATGTTCTATGAAAATGTGATTGCTCAAATGCTTGTTTCTAATGGCCATAAGTTATACTTTTATACCCACTACAATAAAGAGAAAAAGAGAAATGATATCGAAATAGATTTCATTATTTCTAATAACAGTAAATTAAAGTATAAGATTTATCCAATCGAAGTAAAATCAGGTAAGAAGTATACTACTGTATCATTAGACAATTTTGTTGAAAAATATAAAAAACGTATTGGTGATGCCTATATAATTCATCCAAAAAACCTAAGTATCAAGGATGGCATTATATGTATCCCGCCTTATATGACAACCTACATATAAAAAAGAAGAATGCATATGGGGCTAAGCATTCTTCCAAAGGGGGAGCAGTTCGCTAATTAATAGTGAAAGAACATTTTATATCACCAAGCTCCAATAGATAATCTCCCACATCTAATCTATTTTCGAGCTTAATGAAATCCAAGTGATCACGGTTTTTATTAAGATTATAAGAATAAGATTCTTCTTCATAAATTAAATAATCTCCCTTATATAATCTAATAATCCCATCTATTTCTATTTCATGATTTGAATAGTTTTCAATTAAATAACTAATGGTATTTTGATAATAATAATTGATACTTAAAGTAATTTCATTATTGCTAGGATTTTGAGAAACAATATTAGGAAGTTTTTTGCCATTTTCTATTGCCTTGTTTAGGATGTCTTTTATTTCAGCTTTCGTATTTTGAAACTTAGATGGTAAATTTAAATCAGAACTGAAATAAATATTATCGCCATTTTCGAATTGATATTCATAAGAAGTAGTGGCTGCATCTAAGGCAAAAATTTCTGACTTCTTAAGTTTTGGATATTCTTGTAAATCATATTTATCAAATACTTCTTTTATCTTATCTAAAGTAGTGGCATCGATATAATATTCTTTTACAACTACAGGAGAACTGTGAAAATCTTGTTCATATATTGAATATAAAGCTTTATTATCATCAATTCTTTTAATAGAAGTTTCACTTCTTCCTCCATTCATAGAACCTGATGAAACAGTGGAAGTAGATATTAATTTTGAATCAATCTTTTTCTTAGGCTTAAACATAAAAATTGCGCCTGTAATTAAAAGAACTATAGAGATAATAATTATCATTTTCTTTTTCAAGGGCATCCTCCTTTACTTTATAGTAAGGGAAAAGAAGAAATAATAAATCATCATAATTAATGATAAAAGAAAATTCCAGTTACCTGGAATTTATCACTTGATATTGAAGTTTAACTTATTTTTAAGTATGTTTGTATTTTCATAACAATAAATTTAATCAGCCATATTATTAATCTTTCTTAATATCTGAATTAGAAATATTATCGATTACTTCTTTACGAAATTCATCTTCAGATATATTGCCTAGGGCATATTCTTTTAGTCTAGCAAGCCATTCTTCTGATAATTCCATACCTGAAAATGACATGCTTGCTTGTGTTTCAGCAAGTAATTCATCTACTGTATAAGGTTCTTTATTGTTCATGCCTTATATATATCAAATTTTGCTTGTGCAATTTTTACACAGGCTTTTACGGTAGAATAAAACTGTAAAGAAAGAGGTGTTGTATGAAAGAAATTAAATGTCCTCATTGTGGTCAATTATTTACTATTGATGAATCTAATTATGATTCTATTGTTAAACAGATAAGGGATCATGAGTTTTATGATGAATTAAAGAAAAGGGAAGCTGAATATAATGAGAAGCTTGAACTACAAAAAGAATTAGTTGAAAAAGATTTAATGGGTAGAGCTAATGTTAAACTAAATGAACAAAAGGCTGAGATTGAAAATCTGAAGAATCAATTAAAGCTAGTTGAAAAGGAACATGAGAATGAGCTTAATCTTAAGACTAGTTCTTTGAAGGAAGAAATCAATACATTGAATGCTAAAAGACAGGGTGAGATTGATAAGATTACTGCTAGTAAGGATATTGAGATTAGTGAGCTTAAGTCTAAGGCTAATGCGACTGTTTTAGATTTAAAGAGTAAGATTGAAATTTTGAATCAACAAGTTAAGAATGGTGATACAGAGAAGGAATTGGCTGTTAATAAGGCAATAAGTGAATTGAAGGAAACTAAGGATCTTGAGATTAATAAGGCTAAGAATGAATTAGAGATCTATAAGAGTGAGATGGCTAATAAGTTTGATTCTATGAAAGATTCTTATGAACAACAATTAAGCGCTAAACAAGAATTGGTGGATTACTATAAGGATTTTAAGACTAAGATGTCTACTAAGATGATAGGTGAAAGTTTAGAACAACATTGTGCTAATGAATTTAATAAGAATAGAATGGGCATGTTTAGAAACGCTTATTTTGAGAAGGATAATGAGGTTGTTGAGGGTTCTAAAGGTGACTTTGTCTTTAGAGATTTTGATGAAGATGGCGTAGAAATAATATCTATTATGTTTGAGATGAAGAATGAAGCTGATACAACTTCTACTAAACATAAGAATGAAGATTTCTTTGATAAGTTAGATAAAGACCGTAATCGCAAGAAGTGTGAATATGCAGTTCTTGTATCACTACTTGAGAGTGATAGTGAACTATATAATGAGGGTATTGTGGATGTGTCTTATCGATATCCCAAGATGTATGTTATTAGACCTCAATTCTTTATTCCTCTTATTACGTTATTAAGAAATGCAGCTTTGAATGCGACTGAATATAAGAAACAATTACTTATTGAAAAGAATAATAATTTGGATATTGCTCATTTTGAAGAGAATATGGAAAACTTTAAGGTAGCCTTTGGTAAAAACTTTGAGACTGCTTCTAAGAAGTTCTCTACAGCTATTGATGAGATTGACAAGACTATTGATCATTTAAAGAAGGTAAAAGAAAATCTATTGTCTTCTGATCGTCAATTAAGGCTTGCCAATGATAAGGCGCAGGATTTAACTATTAAGAAATTAACTAAGAATGCACCTAGTTTGGCTGAAAAGTTTAAGGAGAATAAGTAACATGTTTAAAAATCCTGGTAGTAAGTTAGAGACTATTGCGTATGTGTGGTTTTTTATAAGGATTATTATTGGAATAATGGTTGTAATTTCAGCTATTAGTTTTTTAAGAAGTGCTGTTTACTTAGGGTTAGATGTTGGAAGCAACACATTTGGTATTGTGCTTGTTGGCGTTGTAATGTCAATTTTTCAAGTAGCCATTGCCTATTTTGAGAGTTTGATTCTTTGTTGTATTGCAAGTGTGACAATGAATACTGAATATATTGCTGATCAAATAGAAAGCATTGATTCAAAGCTAAATAAACAGAGTGTAGATGATTATTTAAAAACAATTAAGTCTCTATAATCTTGAATGTAAACAAGATATAATTTATTCAATAAAAGGAGGAATACTAATGAAGAGTATTAAACCTGGAAGAGGCCCATCTAAGATGGAAGCTGTTGCATCTTTTGCGTTTGCGTTGTTTGGCTTGTTTTGGACTGCTGCTGCTGCTAATATGGGAGCGAGTATAATGGTTCCATTTGGCCTAATATTTGTAGGATTAGGCATCTATAGTGGTGTATATAATCTAAAGAATGCAACTTCTGAAGAACGTTGTTCCATTGTTGATATCGTTGATGAAGATGAAGAGGGCGATCCTTTAAATGAGAAATATGGTAAGAAAAAGGATTTCTGTCCATACTGTGGTGAAAAGGTTGATGGAGACTTTGAGTTTTGTCCAAAGTGTGGTAAGAAATTAAATAAATAATTAGGGTGCCAATTGATGTTGGCATCTTTAAATAGAAGGGGTTTGTATATGAAAGTATTGTTAATAAATGGTAGTCCTCATAAAGAAGGAAATACTTATTTAGCTTTAAAGGAATGCGCTGATGTTTTGCATAATGAAGGTATTGAAACCGAAATCTTTTGGATTGGCAATAAACCAGTAAGAGGATGTATTGGATGTGGTCAATGTTTCAATGTTAAACATTGTGTGTTTGAAGATGATAATTTAAATGAACTTGTAAGTAAGATGAAAGAAGCAGATGCTTATGTAGTAGGTTCTCCTGTCTATTATGCTGGTCCTAATGGTGTTCTTTGTGCCTTATTGGATAGAGCTTTCTATTCTTCTGGCAAGGACTTTAAGTATAAACCAGCAAGTGCAGTTTGTGTATGTAGAAGAAGTGGTGGTTCTGCTACTTTAGATAGACTTACAAAGTATTTCACAATTAATCAAATGCCTGTAATATCTTCTACTTATTGGAATATTGCCCATGGTGCTGAGATTGGAGAAGTTGTTGAAGACTTAGAGGGTATGCAGACAATGAGATACTTAGGCTATAATATGGCTGCTTATCTTAAGAAAGAGCCGGATGTTAAGTCTGAGAAAAGGGTATTTACTAATTTTGTTAGACAGTGATTGTAGAGCTTCATTTGAAGCTCTATAATTTTATATTTTTACAATTGTACAACAATGCAAAAGGTCATAAAAGGTCAAGCATGACACTAAATGACCTTTTATGACCTTTTAAATGATATAATAAGCATGCAAGAAGAGAAAGGATAATAATATGTTTGGTAGAGAATCTGAAGAACTTGAATTTAAAAAAACCACTGCAGAGCTTAGAGAGGGAGTTATATCACTGGCTTCTATGCTTAATAAACATGGTCATGGCGTTCTTTATTTTGGAGTAAAAAACGACGGTACTGTATTTGGTCAACAAATAGGAAACAACACAACTTCCGATATTTCTAAGGAAATTAAGAATTATTTGCGCCCGGTTATTGTTCCTTCGATTTCTGTGGAAAAGGTAGATGAAAAACAGATTATTAAAATAGAAGTTAATGGAGATGATAAGCCTTATTGTGCTTATGGAAGATATTTTATAAGATCTGATGATGAAGATCTTCAGATGACCAATTCACAACTTGAGGATTTATTTGTTAATAAGAACTTAGATTATTCAAAGTGGGAAAATGAATTAACAAATTATGGAGAAGAAGTTGTTGATGAAGGATTATTAATTAACTACATCAATAAAGGTAATGAAGTTGGAAGAATTCCTTTTCTTTATAAGGATACCAACGATGCACTTACCAAGTTAGGTTTGATGAAAAATGGCTTTTTGAATAATGCGGGTGTATATTTGTTTTCTAAGATTAAACCATGGACTTTAAAACTAGCTATCTATCCAACTGATGAAAGAATTAGTTTTATCGACTCAACTATCTTTAAAGGAAATATATTTGAATGCATTGAAGAAGCTTATAAATATATCGCTAAAACAATACATTGGCGTGCTGATATTGTTGGAATGGAAAGGGTGGAAACACCTGAAATTCCTATAGAAGCTATAAGAGAAATTGTTGTGAATAGTTTTGCTCACATGAAAGTAAACAATAGTTCTTTTAGTGAAATATATATTACTCCTACTCGTGTTCATATTTATAATCCTGGTTTTTTAGTAAAGGGTAAAAGCCCAATAGATTTTGCTACCGGGACAAATGGCCCAATTGCTAGAAATCCTTTGATAAATACTGTTCTTTATTTAAATAAGACTATTGAATCTTTTGGAACTGGATTTGGAAGAGTATTTAATCTATGTGAAAAGAATAAGATTGAAACAAGATATGGGAATAATGATTTTGGATTCGTATTTGAATTTTTAAGAAAACCATTTGCCCCGGAAGCTATTACAAGTGAGATATCAAAAGATTTTGTTGATAACGAAAGTTTGGTATTGGATGCAATTAAAAATAATGCTGAAGCTAACCTGTCTGAACTAGCGAAAATAACAGGTAAGTCACCAAGTACGGTTAAAAGAACAATCGCAAAATTAACCCAAGATGGCTTAGTGGAAAGAATTGGTTCGAAAAGAGATGGCAGTTGGAGATTAACTAAGTAGGATATTGGGATTTTTTATTATTATTTATCTACCGGTGAGACTGGTAGATAAAGTGGTAGATAAATTTACAATAATAAATTTTAAAAATTCAATCAATCATCATAAAAAGATAGGTGTATATTATGTTTATAAAGAAGGTGATTGTTTATGTGTAAGTTTGATTTAAGTAAGCCTTACTGTTTCTATTTCAATGAAATAGCTAAGATACCTCATGGATCTTTTGATGAGGAAAAGATAGCTGATTATGTATATAACTTTGGGCTCGAATCCGGACTCGAAACTATACGAGATGAATACAACAATATCATTATCTATAAAGAAGTTAGCAAAGGATATGAGGATAGTGCTCCGCTATTATTATAAGCACATCTAGACATGGTATGTGAGAAGAATGGTGATAGTGACCATGATTTTAAGAAAGATCCTCTAGATTTATATGTAGAAGATGGTTGGTTGAAGGCAAGAGGTACAACACTTGGCGCTGATGATGGAGCTGGTGTTGCCTATATTTTATCTATATTAGCGGATGATAAGTTGTGTCATCCAAAACTTGAATGTGTCTTTACAGTACAAGAAGAAGTTGGTTTATGCGGTGCTTTGAATTTAAATACCTCACTTATTAAGTCAAGAAGAATGATATCACTTGATGGTAATGGAGAAGTAACTACTGCCATCACTTCAGCTGGTGGCTGTGTTGTTACTCAAAGTCTAGATTTAAAATATATTCCAAATGATAAGCCATGTTATAAGTTGTTTATAACAGGATTAAGTGGTGGTCATTCTGGTAATGATATTCATCTTGAAAAGGGCAATGCGAATAAGTTGGCCTTTAGAATATTAGAAGAATTAGGTGGTGATATAAACCTAATAAGTGTTCATGGTGGACTTAAGGACAATGCGATTCCAAGAGAATGTGAAATTGAATTTAGTTCATTATTACCTTTTGAGACAATTGATAAAGCAGTTGAACAAAGTGTCATTGATATCGGTAAAGAATTAGAGTTCTCTGATAATCAATTTGAATGCTCAATTTATCAAATAGATAAAGTAGATAAAGTTATTGATAGTACATTAAGTAAACAAATAATCGACTATGTTTTCCTATTGCCTAATGGACATAAACATCGTTCAATGGCCATTGAAGGATTAACCACATCATCATTAAATCTAGGTATTATTAATACTGTTGATAATAAGATAGTAATGGAATCTTCATTACGTAGTAACCTTGATTGTAACCTTGATCATATGATTGATGAAATAAAAGTGCTTGCTAGAATGTTTAATATATCTATTGATGTTAGTGCTAGATATCCAGGATGGAAGTATAAGGCTAATAGTGATATGCGTGATAAGTTAAATAAGATTATTATGGAAGAATATGATAAACCTTTATTAGAAATCGCAAAACATAGCGGACTAGAATGTGGTGTCTTCGCATCAATCGATGATGATATGGATGTCATTACTTATGGTCCAATTATGGAAGGTATTCATACACCTAGTGAAAGATTGGGACTCGAATCTTTTGATAGAGCATATAAAGTATTAACAAGATTGATTAGTGAATGCAAATAAAGCGTATCATAAAAGTATGAAACAAGAAAATCTTAATAAAATTATTGAATTACGTCATTTATTACATTCTAGTCCTGAGATATCTAATCATGAAATACATACAAGGGAAATCATTAAAAACTTTATAAGTGAGAATATGCCTGAGTATGAAATCCATGATGAAGGTGGATGGCTATATTGTTTAAAGGATTTCAAGGAAGGAAGAAAAACTATTATCCTAAGAGCTGACCATGATGCGATACTTAATTCTAACGGTATACCATTCCATGGTTGTGGTCATGATGGTCATACCGCAATACTTTTAGGTGCGATGTTAGAAGCTGAAAACGTAGATAAGAATGTTATCTATTTATTTCAAGCAGCTGAAGAAAATGGCGCAGGAGCCCCAATGTGTGCACCACTATTTAAGAAATATAAAGTAGATGAAGTCTATGGACTACATAATATGCCAGGTCTTAAAAAGAATGTTGTCTATTATCGCCCAGAGACTGTAATGTGTGCCTCTGTTGGCTATCGTATCAGTCTTAAGGGTGTTCAAAGTCATGCCTCAGAACCTGAAAAAGGTTTAAATCCTGTTTATGAACTAGCAAGATTTGTAGAATCTATTGAACCCTTATCTAAATTCTATGGCTATAAACCATTTAAGTTTAAAGATTATTCCTTTACTAACTTAGCAATGATTACCATCATTAATCTAAGTGTTGGCAGTTTAAACTTTGGCATATCACCAGCTAATGGTGAAATAAGTTTAACTATGAGAGCTGCCAAAGAAAATGAGCTTAAGATGTTAGAAGAATATGTAAGAAGATATTTTTATAATTTAAAAGATAAGTTTGAAGTACATATAGAAGAATTTGATCGTTTTGATGAAAACTATTCAGATCCTGAATTAGTTGAAGAAACAATTAAAAGAATTGGTGGTTTGGAATATCTACCTGAACCAATAAGAGCCAGTGAGGACTTTGGCTTCTATAAACAGTTTGCCCCATGTATGTTCTTCTTTGTAGGCATGGGCGATTGTCCTAGTTTACATAATGACTTATATAAATTTGATGATGATATCATCGAAACAGGAGTTGAATTATTTAAGAAAATTTGCCGATTAGCTATATAATAGCACAATCGACATTTTTTATTTTCAAGAAACTTATTTTTTTACATTTATTTATGAAAGAAGTTTCAGTCATATGGAAAAAATTACAAGTTTTATGAAAATGAATATACAAATCGGTGTATATTAAGACCTATAAAGTTTTATAGGAAGGTGGTTTAGATGTTTAAATACATTGTTAAGAGATTATTATTAGGAATATTTACACTATTTATTTTAGCTACGATAGTGTTCTTTGGGATGAAGGCGATGCCCGGTAGCCCGTTTTCAAGAGACAATAAGGCAATTCCAGCTGCCACTATGGAAGCTTTAAATAAAAAGTATGGTTTAGATAAACCAGTTAGTGAACAATATGTTGTTTACATGAAAAATGTTATACATGGTGACTTTGGTGTTTCTATTTCCAAGAAAGGCCAAAGCGTTACAGAAATTATAAAAACAAGACTACCAGTTACCGCAAAACTTGGTGTTATCGCCTTTGTGGTATCGATGCTAGTAGGTATAACCCTTGGTGTTATATCGGCACTCACGAATAAACAATGGGTCAACTCGTTAATCACGATATTGGCAACCATTGGTGTATCCGTGCCTGGCTTCTTGTTGGCAATGTTGATGATGATCTTGTTGGCTGTGAATTTAAAATTGTTGCCTGTGGTAGGGCTTGAAACACCCGCAAGTTACATAATGCCAGTCTTGGCTCTATCATTTTCCCCTATTTCAACAATTACACGTCTTACAAGATCATCATTAAGAGACGTGATGGGTAGTGACTTCATTACCCTAGCAAGATCTAAGGGAACAAAGGAATCAATGGTCGTAATCAAACATGGACTTAAAAATGCCTTGTTACCAGTCATAACATACGCAGGCCCAATGTTTGCAGGCATGATTACTGGTTCCCTTGTAATTGAAACATTATTCTCAATTCCAGGAATTGGAAGAGAATTTACAACATCGATTTCAAATCGTGATTATACATTATGCATGGGACTAACCATCCTACTTGGAGCACTTGTCATCATCATGACTCTTGTCTCAGATGTGGTATCTGCTATGGTTGATCCTCGTATCAAAGTAAATAAGTAGTGAGGTGTTTTATGAACATAGAATTAAATGAAAAAATGTTTGAGAAACTTCCTGATGATGAAAAGAATTCTGAATTCATCGCCATGGAATCAAAAACATTCCTAAGGGATGTTTGGGATCGATATAAGAAAAATAAATTAGCGATGATTGGACTTATCTTTCTAGTCATCATGGTAGTAATGGCAATATTTGTGCCTATCTTATCTAAATATGGATTTGAGGACCAAAACATTGCCCTAAAAAACGCCATGCCAAGTTTAGACCATCCGTTTGGAACCGACAAACTTGGTAGAGATATCTTTGTCAGAGTAATGTATGGAGGCCGTATTTCTCTATCAATCGCCTTCGCCAGTGCCTTTATTTGTTTGATTATTGGTGTCTTGTATGGTGGTATTGCAGGATATGTTGGTGGCAAAGTCGACATGGTCATGATGAGAATTGTTGATATTCTAGATTCCATCCCAACCTTGTTATATGTCATCCTTATCCTTATGATCTTTGGTAACACAATCCCTGCGATGTTGTTCGCAATTTGCTTCACATCATGGGTAGGTATGGCTAGACAAGTTCGCCAACAAGTTCGTTCGATTAAAGAAATGGAATTTGCGATGGCTGAAAAAGTATTGGGTGCTAGCCATAAAAGAATTTTGATTAATCACTTAATCGTAAATGCTATTGGCCCTATTATTGTCAATTTAACCATGTTGGTGCCATCTGCCATCTTCACGGAAGCCTTCTTAAGCTTTGTTGGCATTGGTCTAGATCCATCTATTCCTTCTTGGGGCAAATTAGCAAACGATTGTAGAGGTCTATTCTTTACCTACCCAATCCAAATCATTTGGGTAGTCCTTGCAATATCACTTACATGTCTTTCTTTAAACTTTGTCGGTGATGGTGTTGGAGAAGCTTTCCAAGCTAAACAGAGGTAGTTATATGTCATTATTAGAAATTAAAAACTTAACAACATCATTCAATACTGACCAAGGTAAGGTTAAGGCTGTTAATGATGTATCACTTTCTCTAAATGAAGGTGAAGTAATTGGAATTGTCGGTGAATCAGGCAGTGGTAAGTCACAGACAATGTACTCTATTATGGGTTTACTTGCAGATAACGGGGTAGTTGAAAAAGGTGAAATTATCTTTGATGGAGAAGACATATCACCAAGCCACTTTAAGAATAAAAAAGAATATGATGCTAAGATGCGTCAATTAAGAGGAAACAAAATTGCGATGATTTTCCAAGATCCAATGACCTTTCTAAATCCCGTATTAAAGATTGAAACCCAATTAATTGAGCCTCTTATGAATCATACCAATATGACTAAGGCTCAAGCTCGTGAAAGAGCCTTAGAACTTATGAGGCTAGTTGGTATCCCATCTCCTGAAAAAAGAATTAAACAATATCCCTTTGAATTCTCAGGTGGTATGCGACAAAGAATTGTCATTGCGATAGCTCTTACTTGTAACCCAAGAGTAATCATCGCGGATGAACCAACTACTGCTCTAGATGTTACTATTCAAGCTCAAGTATTAGAACTTATTGATAATTTAAGAAAAGAAACAAATGCTGCTGTTATCATGATTACCCATGACTTAGGAGTGGTCGCAAAACTTTGTGATAAGATTTGCATCATGTATGGTGGCAAATTAGTAGAAAAGGGAAGCGATAAGGATATCTTCTATGATCCTAAGCACCCTTATACTAAAGGCTTACTAAATTGTGTAGCTCATCCTGAAGATGGTGAGGAAAAGGAACTTGAACCAATTCCAGGTTCACCACCTGACTTGTTAAATCCACCAAAGGGTTGTCCTTTTGTGGATAGATGCTCAAAGGCGATGAGAATTTGTAAAGAATATATGCCAGAAGAAAAAGAGTTCAACAAGGGCCATACATGCAAATGTTGGCTTAATGAAGAAATGGCTAAGAAGATGTGGGGTGATGTAAATGAGTGATGAAGTTATTTTAAAAGTTGAAGATTTAAGGACTCATTTTGATGTCACTAAAGGAATCTTTTCTAAGAAACAAATTGTAAAGGCTGTTGATGGTGTAAGTTTTGAAGTCAACAAAAATGAAACCTTTGGCTTAGTTGGTGAATCAGGCTGTGGCAAGTCTACCCTTGGTAGAACCATTGTTAAATTATATGAACCAGTAAGTGGTCATATTGAATTTGAAGGAAAAGACGTTTCTACTTTAAAAGGAAGCGAACTAAAGGCTTTCCGTAAGGATATGCAGATGATTTTCCAAGACCCATATGCATCTCTTGATCCTAGAATGACTGTTGGTGAAATCATTAAGGAACCAATGACTATTCACAATATCTATAAGAGTGATAAGGAAAGAGAAGACAGGGTTGTTGAACTATTAAAGATTGTAGGTTTAAAACCTGACCACATTAGAAGATATCCAAGTGAATTCTCTGGTGGTCAAAGACAAAGAATAGGTATCGCTAGAGCCTTAGCAGTTAATCCAAAGTTTATTGTCTGTGATGAGCCTATTTCAGCTCTAGATGTTTCAATTCAAGCGCAAGTTATTAACTTGCTTAAAAATATTCAAAAAGAAATGGATCTATCATACTTGTTCATTGCCCATGACTTAAGTATGGTAAAACACATTTCTGACCGTATTGGGGTTATGTATCTTGGACACATGATGGAAGTTGGTCCAAGTAACGATGTTTATCATCGTCCTCTTCATCCTTATACGGTTGCCCTATTGTCAGCTATTCCGATTTCGGATCCAAATATTGCCAAAGCCAAACAAAGGATTGTACTTGAAGGTGAAATTCCTTCACCTATAAGTCCCCCAAGTGGCTGTCCGTTCTCTACACGTTGTCCAAAGGCCACACAACGTTGTAAGGAACATGTGCCTCCATTTGTAAAGGTCGGAAATAGACTGGTTGCGTGCTTCTTGTATGAGAGGTAGAAAGGAAGATATATGAAAAAATTAAACAAAATCGTTGTGTTTGCCCTAACAGCTTTGATGACTTTGTCTTTAGTTGCTTGCGGTTCTAAAGATGAAAGCAAAGGCGGTGACAGCACTAGCGATGTGACTTATAAGACAAGTTTTACATACGCTATTGGTGGTTCTCCCGCTTATCTAGATCCTGCTATCGCATCTGATTCTATTGGTAGTTATGTACTTAACCAAACAACTTATCCACTATTCCAATTAACTCAAAAAGGTGTTGAACCTTGTGCGGTTAGTGATTATACAGTTAGTGATGATGGCCTAGTTTATACACTAACACTTAAAGATAATTCTTGGTCTGATGGACAAAAAGTAACTGCCGCTGATTATGTATATGGTGTTAAACATGCCTTATCAATCGGTAGTGCTGAAGCTACATACTTATCTTGGATTACCAATAACCTAGTTGGTGCAGCTCAATATGATGGTGCTGATGTTGATTCAATGAGCGAACTAACAGGTGTTGAAGCTAAGGATGATAGTACTCTTGTATTTACACTAATTAAGCCATGTGACTACTTCGTATCACTATTATCAGGTGGTGTGTTCTATGCGGTAAGAAGCGACTATGCTCCAAGTGGTGATTACACTTATGCTGAAAGTGCTGAGGTTCCTACATGTGGTGCCTTCAAGTATTCTTCAATCGATAGAGCAGATAAGATCGTCATGACTAAGAATGAAAACTTCTGTGATGCTGATAAGGTTACTGTTGAAACTTTAACTGCAGTTGTTATGGAAGATATGGAAGCTGAATTGATGGCATTCCAAACTGGTGAAATTGATTATGCTACTGCTGTTGATGCAGCTACTGTAACAAGTATGTATGCTGATAGCGATAACCTTGATATTTTTCCTTCAGTAATTAATTACTACATTGAATTTAACACAAGAGAAGCTACAAATACTAACCCAGTTCTATTAGATGTAAATGTAAGAAGAGCCTTCCAATTAGCTATCAATAGACAAGAAATCGTTGATGCCCTTGCTGCAGGTGATGCTTACTATCCTCTAACAGGCTTTGTACCTGAAGGTATTACAGCTGCTGAGGGTGACTTCAGAGAAGTTGGTGGTGATTATGTAACTTATGATAAGGATCAAGCTATCGAATTATTAGCTAAGTCTGGTTATTCAAAGGATAATCCAGTTACTATTGAATACTACTATAACCAAAATACTATGCATGATACAGTTGCTTCTGTTGTAAAGGCTCAACTTGCTGAAGTTGGCATCAACCTAGTATTAAAGACAGGTGATGTCAGAGTATTCTTCTCAGATAGAGATGATAATGGTAACTATGAAACAGCAAGAGGCGCTATGTCTGCTGACTACCTAGATTCTATGAGTTATCTAGATATGGCTACTACTGCTTATCAAACATGTGCTTCTTGGGGTGATGAGACTTACGATACTATGATCGAAGAAGCTAATAAGCTAACTGGTCAAGAAAGAATTGATGCTTTACATGCTGCTGAAAAGTACTTAGTAGAAACAACTGCTCAAGTATGTCCATTGTTCGGTTATCAAACAGTATGCTTAAAGCCTGCTGGTATGACTGGCTCTATTAACTCAGCTCAAGGTAACTCAACATTCTGGTTTGTACAAGTACCTGAATCTAAGTAATTGTTAATTATTTATAGTGGCAAGTAGCGAGGCTATTTGCCACTGTTTTAAAGGAGAATATATGAAAAAAATTGGTATATCAGATTTTTGTAAGTATCATTTTCTTTCTTCATTAAACGCATCTAAGAATGCTTTATTTTTTATAGATACAAAAGTGAAAGAAGATAAAAGTGATTATTGTCAAAGACTATTAAAGTATGATTTAAATACTAATAGTCAAAGTGTTGTTAAGGATTATGTGGATAAACTACCTTTATATTATGTAGATGAAAATGAAGTTCTTATCGGTGAAGTAAACAAGGAAACTAAAAAAACTGAGACTAAGATTGTTGTTTTAGATCCTATGTCTGGTGAAGAAATGAGATCTTTTGTGTTGCCACTTGATGTAAATGAAATTAAAAAATATGACGATAATCATTATTTAGCATCAGCAACATTTAAAGTAAATCATCCTGATTATTATAAGTATAGTGAAGATAAGAAGGAAGAATTAATTAAAGAAGAAGACAACAACAAAGATTACATTGTCCTTGATGAATATCCCTTCGTTTTTAATGGAGCAGGAGTCATCAACGGCAATCGTAATGGCTTGTTTATAATAGATAAAATAACTTTAGAAATAGAAAGAATCACACCACCTACATTAGATGTAGAATCATTTGATTATAAAGAAAACAAAATATTGATGAGTGGTGTTGACTTTACTACCTATAAAAAGAAATTTGGTAGTGTTTATGAATATGATGTCTTAAGTAAGACTATTCAAAAATTAAGTGATGAAACCATGATTATCACCAGAAGCTTTTATTTAAATGACGACATCATTGTAATAGCTTCTTTTGGTAAAGAAACAGGATGGTTAGAGAATCCTAAGTTCTATAAGTTAATAGATGGAAAATGCCAACTATATATCGATAGTGACTTAAGTTTATATAACACAGTAGGCACTGATATTCACTATGGTAAATATTCACAATTTAGAAAAATCAACGGTAAACCATACTTCCTATCAGCTTCTAAAGGAAGTAGAAGCGAATTGTTTACTATCGATAATGATAAATTAGTATGCCTAAGTGACTTTGAAGGTACAGTTGATGATGCGGTTGTTGTTGATAATAAGATTTACCGTATAACTACATTAGCTAATAGACTACAAGAAGTAGAAGTATTAAATGGTGAGACTTTGACTCATTTGAATGATTTAAGCGAATACTATGTGGCTAAGCCTAATCGCATTACTTTAAATAAGAAGACTAAGATTCAAGGTTGGGTCTTACTTCCTGAAGATTTTGACACAAACAAGAAATATCCTGCAATATTAGATATTCATGGTGGTCCAAAGTGTGCCTATGGTGAAATCTTCTATCATGAGATGCAATATTGGGTAAGTCTTGGCTATATCGTCTTCTTCTGCAATCCAAGAGGCGGCGATGGTAGAGGCAATGATTTCGCCGATTTAAGAAGACAATGGGGTGGTAAGGACTTTGAAGATTTAATGGACTTTACTGATGAAGTCTTAAGACAATATCCCCAAATTGATTCAAATAGAGTAGGTGTAACTGGTGGTTCCTATGGTGGCTACATGACTAACTGGATAGTTTCACATACTAATAGATTTAAGTGTGCTGCCACTCAAAGATCAATCTCTAATATGATTACCGAAGTATGTGCCTCAGATTATGGTATTGACTTCCCATATGAGATGAACTTTACTGACTTACACAATTGCCATGATGAACTATGGTCTATGTCACCACTTAAGTATGCCAACAATGTTAAGACACCTTTATTGTTTATTCATTCAATAGAGGATTATCGTTGTACCTTACCTGAAGCTTTACAATATTTTACAGCTATAAGATGTAACGGTATTGATACTAAGATCGTGGCGTTTAAGGGTGAAAATCATGAATTATCAAGAAGCGGTAAACCACTTCACAGAATCAAGAGACTAGAAGAAATTACTGCTTGGATGAACAAATATTTGATGGAGGAAGAATAATGTTTGATTTAAGTAAACCATATTGTTTCTATTTTAATGAAATTGCTAAGATTCCTCATGGTTCTTATGATGAGGAAAGAATAGCCGACTATGTATATAAGTTTGGGCTCGAAAGGGGGCTTGAATCTTATAAGGACCCTTCTAACAACGTCATCATCTATAAAGAGGCAAGTAAGGGTTATGAGAATAGTGCACCGTTGTTACTTGAAGCCCATATGGACATGGTATGTGAAAAGAATAAAGACTCAAATCATGATTTTAAGAAAGATCCTCTAGATTTATATGTAGAGGATGGTTGGTTGAAGGCCAAAGGGACAACCCTAGGTGCAGATGATGGAACAGGTGTTGCCTATATGTTGGCAATACTAGCAGATGACACATTGTCTCATCCAAAACTAGAATGTGTCTTCACTGTTGAGGAAGAAGTAGGCTTGTGTGGTGCCTTAAAACTAGATACATCATTACTTAAGTCAAGAAGAATGATATGTCTAGATGGAGGAGGAGAGGTATCAACAGGTATTTCTTCAGCAGGTGGTTGTATTGTAACCCAAACCTTTGATTTGAAGTATGTTGATAACTATAAGCCTACCTATAGACTTTTTGTATCAGGTTTAAGTGGTGGCCATTCTGGTGGTGAGATTCATAAGGAAAAGGGCAATGCGAATAAGCTAGCCTTTAGAATTATTAAGGAATTAAAAGGTGAAATCAATCTAGTTAGTGCTAATGGTGGTCTTAAGGATAATGCCATTCCTAGAGAATGTGAAGTCATCTTTAGTAGTGATATTAACTTCAGTGATCTTAAAAAGTCAGTTGATGAATCAATTATTAATATAAAAAAGGAACTTGAATTCTCAGACAACGGATTTAAATGTACATTAGAAGAAATTAATTTGGCAGATAAAGTGGTTGAAACTAAGACAAGTAAAGAAATCATCGACTATATTTTCCTATTGCCTAATGGTTTTAAGCATCGTTCAATGGCTATTGAAGGATTAACTTTAACTTCATTGAACCTAGGCATTATTAATACTGTAGATAATAAATTAATCATTACAAGTTCTTTAAGAAGTGCCTTAGAATGCAGCATTGATCATATGATTGAAGAGATTAGTACTCTAGCAGATATATTTAATGTAGATGTTTCTGTAAGTGCTCGTTACCCTGGTTGGAACTATAAGCCAAATAGTGATATGCGTCATAAATTAAATAAGATAATCGAAAGAATTTATCATAAACCATTACTTGAAGAGGCAACTCATGGTGGTTGTGAGTGCGGTATCTTTGCCGCTATTAGTGATGATATGGATATCTTAACCTATGGCCCTATTATGAAGGATATTCATACACCTGATGAAAGACTCGAGCTCGAATCTTTCGACAGAGGATATGTAGTGTTAACTAGTTTGATTAAGGAGTGTAAGTAATGACAAAGGGAAAAGTATTAATTTTATCTGGTGCTAGTTCTGTTGGTAAGGGTGCCATTAAAAAGAAATTGTTGGCTGATAAGGATTTAGCTTTGATTGAATCTGTTTCAATGACTACACGTCCTAAAAAGGCTAATGAAGAAGATGGCAAGGATTATTACTTTGTGGATTATCACTTCTTTGCCAATGCGGTAAAGAATAAGGATTTCTTAGAATATACCGAGTTTAATGGCTATTATTATGGAACTCCAAAGAGCCAAGTAAATTTCTTGTTGAATAATGGTAAGAATGTTTTGATTGAAGTTGAGGCTGAGGGTGTAGGTCCTTTAAAGCTTAATTTGCCTGATGCTTTGGCGGTATTCATTGTGCCTGAGAATATGGAAGAATTAGAGAAACATATCATGGATGTTTATGGTGATGATTTGGCTAGTGCTAATGCTCGTATTAATAAGGCCAGAATGGAAATGGAGATTGCTCCTTTGTTTAAGAATCAAGTTAAGAACACTAACATTGATGAGGCAGTAAAAGAGATTAAGAAATTGTTTATGGAGAATAAGAATGATTAGTAGAGAAGATTTTTTATATAAGGAAGTGAGTCATTTAGATGACTTTAATGAAAAAATTCTATCTTATAGAGATAGAGAAAAGGTAGTTGATAATTGGTTAAGACTTCGTTATAAGGAAGTACTACCAATGGTTATGAAAAGAAGTGGTATTGATTGTTGGGTGGTAGCTTGTGATGAATATAATGAGGATCCAGTGCTTAGATCTTTAACACCTACTGCCATGATGAATGCGAGAAGAACTACCATTTTGTTGTTTGTGTTAAAGGGCGATGAGGTCTTAAGATACTCAATCACAAGACCAAATGTTGGCCTAGATGAATTTTATACTGCATCATGGATTAATCAAAAGGATTCAATTTGGTGTACTGATCCAAGTAAGGCTGAAACACAATTTGAATGTTTAGCTCGTTTAATTAAGGAAGCAAATGTTAAGAAGATTGGCTTAAATATCTCTCGTGATTTCGCCTTTGCGGATGGTTTGAGTAAGTCAATGTATGATGAGATTGTTAAGTGCTTTGATGAGGATATGAAGTCAAAGATTGTATCAGCTGATGAAATTTGTGTTGGTTGGTTAGAAACAAGAACAAAGCCAGAGATGGAAGCTTATAACGGTATTATGCAGATTGCTCATTCAATGATCGATGAAGCTTTCTCTAGTAGAGTCATTATTCCAGGTGTTACCACAAACCATGATGTTAAGTATTGGATGTTGGATAAGGTAACAAGAATGGGGCTTATTCCCTGGTTTGACTTTGAAGTTTCTATTATTAGAGATGGTGTAGGTCAATTTGAAGAAGAAGATATTATTAGACAAGGCGATATGTTACACTGCGATGTCGGTTTTAATTATTTGGGTCTATGTACTGATACTCAAGAAAATGCTTATATCTTAAAAAATGGTGAAAGTGATGCGCCTGATTATTTAAAGAAGTGTATGAAGGATGTTAATCGTTTCCAAGATATCGTTGTTAGTTTCTTTAAAGAGGGTAGAAGTGGTAATGAGATTCTTAAATTAGCCTTAGATAAAGCTAAAGCTGAAGGTTTAAATCCTTGCCTATATACTCATCCAATTGGCTATAACGGTCATGCAGCTGGTCCAACTATTGGTTTATTTGATAAGCAACAAGGTGTTGGTGGTAAGAACGGTACTTATCCAATGTACAACAACACTGCTTATTCTTTGGAACTAAATTGTGAGTTTACTTTAAAAGAATGGCATGATTTAAAGTTCTGTTTGGGTCTTGAAACTGATGTCTTATTTACTGATGATAAGGTTTATTTCTTAGCTGGAAGACAAGAGAATTTCCATTTGGTTAAATAATGAAAAAGGTTTCTACTAAAATATTATTCTTTTTAATATTCTTATATTCTTTGGCAGCTAATTTTGCCCATCCTATAACCCCAACTTTTATTAAAGAGTTGGGGCTTCATGATTATATGTTTGGGGTGGCCTTTTCCTGTATGGCACTAACTAACTTCTTGTTTTCACCATTATGGTCTAAATTATCAGAGAAGTATGGTGGTGCTAAAATCTTATCTATTGGCTTATTAGGCTATGGTGTGATGCAAGTATTCTTTGGCATAAGTAAGACTGAGGTTCAAATTTGTATCGCAAGACTAGTTGCAGGCTTTTTCTTATCTGGTATATCAGTTTCCCAGTTAATCTATTGTCTAAAGAATTCTAAGGATGTTAGTAAGGATTTGGCAATTTGTGCCACTGTTAATATGGTAGTATCACCATTTGGTTTCTTGATTGGTGGTTTTCTTGGTGATTGGAATATCTTAGGAACCTTCTATATTCAGGGTATTTCATTATTCTTAATCGGCTTACTTGGCTTATTAATCTTTGGCGATAGTGATACCGAGGATGTTAAGCTCCATAAGGAAGACTTAAATCCCTTTAAAGCTTTTGGTGATTCTAAGGATATCATCACTAAGTTTGTGTTCTTGTTTCTAATAGTAGCAGCTATTTCAAGTTTTGGCTCTACTTGTTATGAACAATGTTTCAACTATTATATTAAGGATGTCTTTAACTTCCCTAGTTCTTATAACGGTATCTTGAAGGCTGGAGTTGGCATTATTGCCCTAATAGCTAATTGGACTATTACGATGATGTTGCTAAAGACTAATACTTTTAAGACTATTGTTCCAGTCTTTGGAATGTTGTTTCTAATGTTAGTGGGGGTTTGTGTGATTGATGATATGGTGCCTTTTATCATCATCAATGTTGTGTTCTTTGGGATGAATTCAATTTATCTTCCTTTACAACAGGCAATGATGACCAAGTATAAGACTAGAAATAATGGTGAGTTGGTTGGTTTGTTTAATGCGGTAAGATCAATTGGTATGGTACTTGGTTCATTACTTGCAGGACTAATCTATGGAGTAGGCCCTAAGGCATCATTTGTCGTATCGGCTATAGCCTTTGGTTTATGTATCATCCTTAGCATCAGTAATTATAAAGAAAGTGAGCGTGTATGAGAGAAGACAGAATTTTAAAAGTGATAAAAGAATTAAATAAGTACGGGATTGAGGCCGTTGTCTATGGCTCTGGTGCTAATTTTCAATATATCTTAGATGCCACTGACTATTGGTGGCAAAGAAGTTGTGATACTAATATTATGGGTTTTTCTAGTGCTTATAATTTGCCTGATGCCTTGTTGTATCTAAATAATAAGGGTGATTATCAGATTATTTGTAACTATCATAATAAGGAATACTTTACTAAAAATTATTTGGGTCATGTGACTTGTTCCTACATGGATCAATTTGAGGATGCCTTGGCACCTTTTGTGAAGGAAAAAAGAATTGGCGTTTCTGTATCTTGTAGTAAGTTTATTAGTGAAATATTAAGAAATATCAACAGTAATATTGAAATAGTTGATGGTGAGAACTTATTAAATGATATTAGATGTTTTAAGGAAAAGGACGAGATTAAGACACTAAGAGAATTGTGTAAGTTTACAGATGATGCGGTAATGTATGTTGTGAATAATCTAAAGATGGGTATGTCTCAAAGGGAGGCTGAAAATCTTTTAGTTAAGTATGGTTATGACCATGGCGTTTCTGATTTTTCTTTTCCACCAACGGTTGGGTTTAAGACTCAAAATACCATCACGACTGAAGACGTAGAATATTATGATCGTGAATGGAAGCTTCAGCCTCAAACTGGTATCGCCTTTGATGTTGGTTATATGAATAAGGGTTATTGTAGTGACTGGGGTAGAAGTGTTTATGTAGGTAAGGTACCTGATATTTGTAAGAAGGGCTATGAGGCGTTAAATAAGTCTATTGAATATATGGCTAGTCAGATTGTTCCTTATAAGACTAATATTAATGAGTTATATGGTCTTGTTATGAAGAAAGTTGACGAGTTAGGAATGCTTGATTACTTACGTTATAAGGATGCTCAAATGTTGGGCCATCAGATTGGTATTGATTGTCATGAGTTTCCTATGGTTAATAAGGATTTTGATTTTGTGATTAAACCCGGTATGACTTTTGCGGTTGAACCAAAGATGTGGTTTGAACATGAGATGTATATGCGTGTTGAGGATATCGTTTTGATTACAGAAGATGGAGCTGAGATATTGACTAAGTTCCCTAGAGACTTGTTTGAGATTGAGGTGAAATAATGAATAGAAGAGAAAAGATACTTAAGAAGTTGAATGAGAGTGGTTTGGATGGCTTATTGTTTGCCTCTGGTGCTAACTTTCAATATGTAGTAGAGTCTAATTCATATTTTTGGCAGCGATATTGTTTTAACTTGGATGAGCCGGTGGCGGGGGCTAGGATCATTCCTGAGGCCATGGTTTATTTAAATAAGGATGGTAAGTCTACAATATTGACTACTCCTTTATTAAAGGAACATTTTGATACTACTTTAAATGATGTTGTTGTTTCTTATATGGATCAATTTGAGGATGAACTAACTAAGATAATTGATGGTAAGAAGATTGGCATTGGCAGGGATTGTGAGGCTTGGTTTAGAAAGACTTTGAATGTTAAGTTAATTGAGGTCGAGGATATCTTCTATGATTTAAGAAGAATCAAGGATGAGAAGGAAATAGCTTTGATGACTAAACTTGGTAAGTTTACAGATGATGCGGTAATGTACGTTTGTAAGCATCTAAAACCTGGTATGACAATGTTTGAGGCTGAAAGAATGATTGTGGACTATGGTCTTCAACATGGTATGGCTGATTTGTCTTTCCCTCCAACTTGTGGTTTTAAAACTAGAAATACTGAGAATGCACAAAATATTGAACCTTTTGAGAATGATAGAAAACTAGTAGAGGGTACTATGATTGCTTTCGATATTGGTTATATGGATAGAGGTTATTGTAGTGACTGGGGTAGAACGGTTTATTATGGCAAGGCTCCTGAACTTGTAAAAAAGGGTTATGAAGCTTTACAAGCTGGTGAAACTTATATGGTGAGTAAGATTGTGCCAGGTGTTACTAAGTTTGGTGAGTTATATGGTTTTATCTGTGATAAGGTTGAGGAACTTGGTTACTACGATTATCTAAGATTTAAAAGGGATGAGACTGGTGGTAATGGTCATCATATTGGTAGTGAGGTTCATGAACTTCCTTTCCTTGTTCCAGGTGATGATTTGGTGTTAGAACCTGGTATGATTTTCTGCTCTGAGCCTAAGATGTTTTTTAAGAATGAGGGTTATATGAGAGTTGAGGATATGATTCTTGTGACTGAAGATGGTGCTGAGTTTTTAACTAATTTCCCTAGGGATTTGTTTGAGATAGAATTATAGAGGGTTGTGTTATGTATAATACTGAGAATTTTGATCAAAAGACTTTTGAACCAAAATGTTTTACTTCAAATGGCAGTGTTACTTTAAAGGGCGTTGAAATTAAGTATCACACTGTATGTGAAGATAATGTTTTTTATGATAATGGTAATCCTATCGCATCTATATTTTCTTATTCTTATTTTAGAGATGATGTAGATACAACCAATAGACCGGTTATTTTTGCGTTTAATGGAGGACCTGGTTCTAGTTCCATGTATGTTCATGCTGGTTTTTTTGGTGCTAAGCGTATTAAGTATGATGAGGTTAATAGAGAAACTTCGCTTCCACCTTATGAGGTTATTGATAATCCTGATTGTCTATTGGATGAGGCTGATATTGTGGTGATTGATCCTGTTGGTACGGGTTATGGCGTATTACTTGATGATAGTCATGCTAAGGATTTCTTTGGGATTGAAGAAGATGCAGAGGCCTTATTAGCTTTTATTGAAAAGTGGTTAAGAAAGTATAATCGTTTCAATTCTCCAAAGTATTTAGCTGGAGAAAGCTATGGTTGTACAAGATGTGCGGTTGCAGCTGGTATTTCGTGTGGTGGCATGGGTGCTAAAAGAGGCTATGGCATTAAATTTGATGGTTTGATTTTAATTGGCAACACTGTAACTGTGGGTAAATATTTTAATGAAGGTGTAAAGGTTGAACATTCGGTATTATATTTCCCTACATATGCAGCCATTAACTGGTATCATAATCATCCAAGTAATCAAAGTGTTGATGAGTTTGCACTGGAGGCTAAAAAGTTTGCGGACAAGGAATATCTATTAGCTTTATATAAGGGTGAAGCTTTAGTTGGTGAAGAAAAAGAAAAGATCATTCAAAAGCTTATGTACTATACAGGTGTTTCTAGACAATATCTAGAGATGCATGCCCTAAAGATTGATGAAAAGGGTTTTAGATTAGAGGTTGTTAAGGATAAGGGTTTATCTATTAGTAGATATGATGGTCGTTTAACTAGACCTTTGGTTGTCCCTTTTGCGGAGGAGATTGAAGAGCAAGAAGGTGGTGATGCTACTGCTCAAAGATATGATGGTTTCTTCTATGCTGCTTTAAATGGTACAATTTTGCCTTCGTTAAATGTTACGATGGATAGACAATATTTAACTTTTAGAAATTTCTGGGGTGATGGTACTTATAAGTGGAATACTGAAGAAAAAGGTGGTAATGCTTTTTATCGTTTAAGAGAGGCTATGAATGGTTCAAGAGGAATGCGTGTGTTCTTTGCGAATGGTTGGTATGATGTTTGTACTGAGATTGGCATGGTTTATTACACAATTGATCATGCTGGTTTGGATCATAGTCGTGTCTTTATGAAACCTTATAAGTCAGGTCATATGATTTATATTTCAGAAGAGAATACTAAAGAATTAGCACAAGATATTAGTAAGTTTATAAGGGGCGAGGATATTAATGGAAATGATTAAATTAGATCCCTTTACTGTGATTGGTAAAGAGTGGATGTTGATTAACAGTGATGATGGTAAAGAATTTAATTCAATGACTGCCAATTGGGGCACCATGGGTTTCTTGTGGGGTAAGAATGTAGTGACTATTTATGTTAGGCCACAACGTTATACTAAGAAGCTAATTGACAGCGAGAATTCAAAATTATCTTTATCTTTCTTTGGCGGTGAATACAAAAAAGAACTAGCATTACTAGGAACATTATCTGCCTACAATGATAAGGATAAGATTAAGAAGAGTGGTCTTGATGTCATTGAGATTGATGGTGTTAAAACCTATAAGCAAGCTACTTTAACTTTTGAATTAAAAGTGCTATATCGTCAAACTATCGATGAGTCTTGTTTCTTGGATAAGGAAATCATTGATAGACAGTATCCTGAAAGAGATTATCATGATATGTATGTTTGTGAGGTTAAGAGGATCTTTAAGTAGATCCTTTTTTAAACTTCATTAAGTAGCAACAACAAAATAAGTCAAAAAAAGAGGTAACTAATACAGCCTAAAGTAATGTATTGTTATTCGTCACTAAATAATAGCCATTTAGTTTAAAATAACGACACATTATTTTAGCCATAGTTATTAAATGATGTTAAATAATTACTTTCTTATATAATTACTGATGGGTAATAAAAAAGAGTTAAGAATGTCTTCG
>JALFIR010000082.1:0-13648 GCA_022776215.1 Solobacterium sp.
GGCTCTTTATCTTTCTTGTCTACGCTTAACCTATAACCTCACGATTATAAGTCCAAGACTAGATACTGGCTTCTTGCTAGGAATTACCAGGTTAGGAGTTTCACCTAACTATTTAATATGCACCGAACCGGCGCACCATAACACAATTATGACATAAAAAGTGGCCTATATATACATATAGACCACCTTATGCCAAACAGCGAAAGCGCTTAACTAATCAATATCATCATCCTTTAAGTCTTTAGCTGCAGCAGCGATAACCTTCTCAGCCACACTATTAGGAGCAGGTTCATAACGATCAAAGTCAATTACGTAAGTACCTCTTCCCTTAGTCATAGAACGAAGCTCAGTCGCATACTTAAGCATCTCAGCCATAGGAACATCAGCATCAATAGTTGTATAACCATCATCAGTATGACCTGTATCCATAATCATACCTCTACGCTTATTAAAATCACCAATTAGATCACCAACATACTTCTCAGGAGTAACCACATGAACCTTACCGATTGGCTCAAGAATCATTGGATTAGCCTTAGGAATACCATTCTTAAATGCTAACTTAGCAGCAGCTTCAAATGAATTAGGCTTAGAATCAACTGGATGATAAGAACCATCATACAATGTAGCCTTAACATTAACTACCTTACAACCAGCTAAAGGACCCTTTGCCATGCAAGCTCTTAAACCAGCTTCAACACTTGGGAAGAAGTTCTTAGGAACAGCACCACCAAATACTTCCTCAGCAAATACTAGATCTTCTTCATCTGGATTGTATTCAAAACGAACCCAAACATCACCAAATTGACCAGCACCACCATTTTGTTTCTTATACTTACCTTGAACCTCAGATTTACCTCTGATTGTTTCACGATATTGAACCTTAGGCTCCTTCAAGTTAATTTCAACCTTATAACGATTCTTTAGCTTATTAACAACAACATCCAACTGTTGATCACCAACACAATACAATACTTGCTCACCTGTCTCAGCGTTTCTAACAAGATTAATTGACTTATCCTCAATCAAAATCTTCTTCAACGCATCAGACATCTTATCTTCATCATCTTTAGTCTTAGGAGAAATAGCCATGCCCAACATTGGACGAGGATATTCAATTGGTGGATACTTAACAACAAAATCCTTAGTACATAAAGTATCACAAGTCTCTGTTTGAGATAACTTAGTAAGTGCAACAATATCACCACAGTACGCTTTATCAACAGCTTGTTGTTTCTTACCACACATTACATATAAAGCACCTGCTTTTTCATTTACATCTTTATTCGCATTATATAAAGGAGTAGATAATGACAAAGAACCAGACATAATCTTCAAATAAGAAATCTTACCAACAAATGGGTCAACCACAGTCTTAAATACTCTACCAGTAAATGGAGCGTCGTCCTTAGTTTCAACAGTCTTACCATCAACCTCGATAGTACCCTTTTCACAATGTACTGGGGCAAAGTTACAAATAAAGCTTAATACTTCACCAACACCATAACCAGAAATAGCACAACTACCCAAGATTGGCTTAATTTCATTATTTCTTAAAGCTTGTTTCAAACCAAACTTCTTCTCTTCCTTAGTGAAAGTCTCACCCGCAAAGAACTTCTCCATCATCTCATCATTGGCAGAAGCTACAACTTCCATGATTTCGTTATAATATGGATCATTTTCTTCATAGATAGTGTTTCTAACACCAACCATCTTATTGCCATCCATCTCAGGAATCAAGAAAGGAACAGCACCTCTACCATAGACATCAGTTAAACTCTTAGCGATTTCTTCAAACTTAATACCTTCATCAGCATTATTAATTAAGAAACAAATTGGAATACCAAGCTTGATAGCTAAGTTTGCAGCTTTTTCAGTACCTGATTGTTGTCCTTCTTTACCAGAAACGAAAATCAAAGCTAAGTCAGCAACACTAGCACCAGATACCATATCACCTTCATAATCTAGATATCCTGGTGTATCAATAAAGTTAATCTTTCTACCCTTCCATTGGATAGGAGCGATAGATGAATAAACTGACAAACCTCTTTTAGCTTCTTCAGGATCATAGTCCATTGCCAAAGAACCATCAGAACTATTACCCATTCTATCGATTTCATTAGTTAACAATAAGGCACTTTCAATGAAAGTAGACTTGCCACTACCAGCGTGACCTAATAATACGACATTACGAATGTCTTTTCCTTCATATTCAATCATATTAGATTACACTCTCCAATTCTTGTGGTACACCGTTTCTGAAATAATCTCTACAAGTCTTACCATTAATATCCTTAGCTTCTTTATCAGCACCCTTATTAACTAAATAAACAACTTCATCAACATTACCTTGGTAACAAGCTCTCATAAGTGCGTTACAACCCTTATTATCTTGAGCATTCACATTAGCACCCTTATTTAGTAATAAATGAACAGTCTCTACCTTACCAGCATTAATTGCGTCGATTAAAGCAGTTCTACCCTCTTCATCCTTAACCTCTAAATCAGCACCATTATCAATCAAATATTCAACAACATCAGTTCTACCTTCATAACTAGCTCTGATTAATGCACTTCTTTGTTTATTATCTCTCGCATTAACATTAGCCCCAGCCTCAACCAGCATCTTAACGATAGCTAAATGACCCTTCTTAGCCGCACCCATTAAAGCAGTCTTGTTTTCAACATCTCTACTTCTTACATCAGCACCCTTTTCAAGTAAGTAAGCAACCACATCATCATAACCTCTCTTACTTGCTCTAGCTAGTGCAGATCTGCCTTCAGTATTAGTAGTCTCAACATCAGCGCCCTCTTCCACTAACTTCTTGACTAATTCTAAGTTTCCTTCCTTTACTGCAGCGTAGAAATTCTTGTTTAATTCTTGTGTCATTGTTTTATCCTCCTTTTGATAAAAAAAGTGAACGCAAGCGCACGTTCACTATAAAGAATTAATTTTACACAATACAACACTTGGGGCACTTACCCCAACTACTTTATTTAGTCCTTTTATTGCATTGTATACTTTCATAATCTTTTACCTTGACTTCATTATAAGAAGTAAAAATCATAACTACAAGGATATTTCTTAAATTACTTTTCAAAAAATGTAACCGTTTTCATTTTTGACAAAAGATATTAAAAATCTCTAGACAAACTAGAGATTATATGATTACATTTGTGGGCCTAAATATTCACTATCACCCAAACCTAGAATCATGATAAAGATTGGTTGGAAGAACAATAGACCTAATCCAAAGACTGTACCCTTGCCATATGCTCTTGCAAGCTTATTAGTAAATACAAGTTCTATACCAAACACGATAATTCCACACAATATCGCAAAGAAACTCTTTCTGCCTGTTTCATCATTAGGCTTATTAAAGAAATTCAAAATGAAATAAGCCCAGAAAGCATATTGATCCCATGCCATCTTAAACAATTGATACTCATTAAACAAAGGAATAAAAGCCCACCATCCTGGCTTGTTAGCCTTAGTAAACATCATGTATGAACCAACCGCATATAAAACATAATATAAAAGACCCATCACAAGAACAGTCGCCGTACTTACAACCAAGCCCAAGGCACCAAGTAATGCATACATAATCAAAATATAGATAAATAACATAATAATTTACCTCCTAAATCTATTATATACTAATAGATTTCTTTAATTAAAACATTATACTCAGGCATATGGTAACTTAAAATCTCATGAAACCTCTTGGAATGATTAGGAATAATAAAATGTAACAATTCATGCCACAAAACGGCCTCTAAATACTTATCATCAAAATGAATAAGCTTCTCATTAATCGTAATCAAATTCTTCTTAGGATAATTAATTCCCCATGCCGATTTCAAAAGTCTAAATTTATAATCTGGATTTAAACGATAACCATAATCATTAATAATATCTAAATACTTGCCTTCTTTTTCCTTAATCAAAGACAATAACTTCTTGGAACCCTCTTTATAAAAAGTCTTCAAAACCTCTTCCATATCTGTCTTACAAGAATAAACAGTTAACTCATCACCATTGACACTGACTCTACTTTTACCCTGTACAACATTTAAATGATACTTCTTACCAAGATAATAGATATGATCATCAACTACAAGTTTCGAGTCAGATTTCTTATCAACAACCTTAAGAATCCATTCTTCCTTATTCTTAATAAACCTTAACACATCATCATTAGACACCCACTTAGGACAAGTAACTTCTAACACTTCATTTCTTACCCTAAGATAAATATTCTTCATATTCTTACGAGTTACTTTTAACTCAAAATATCTTTCACCAATTTTGATCATATATCTATAATAGTATAAGAGGTGCGAATATGAACATAAGTCTTTTAGAACCAATCGGAATAAGTGAACAAGAAATAGAAAAATTAAGTAAACCCATCAAAGAAATGGGGCACAACTTCACTTACTACAACAGTAAAACAACAGATATAAATGAACTAATCAAAAGAAGCAAGGATCAAGATATTGTAATGATTGCCAACAATCCTTATCCTAAAGAAGTTATCCTACAAGCTAATAAACTAAAACTAATTGCGGTGGCTTTTGCGGGTATCGATCATGTTGATTTAAAGGCTTGTAAAGAAAGAAACATTGAAGTTTTAAACTGTCCTAATTATTCCAATGTTGCGGTTAGTGAACTAGTAATCGGTTTAACACTAAATCTTTTAAGAAAGATAAATGAAGCTGACTTGGCAACTAGAAATTGCCAAACAAACGCTTCTTTAATTGGCGAAGAACTAGAAAACAAGACAGTAGGCATTATAGGTTTAGGTAAGATTGGAAATAAAACAGCTAATCTTTTTAACGCCTTTGGCTGTAAAGTTTTAGGCTACCAAAGAAGCACTATTAATAATCCAAACGTTACTCAAGTATCAATAGATGAGCTATTAGCACAAAGTGATATCATCTCTTTACATATCCCAAGTAATGAAGAAACATATCATTTTATCGATGAAGAAAAGATCAATAAGATGAAAAGAAATGCTATCTTAATTAACTGTGCAAGAGGTGCTGTAGTCGATAATATAGCCTTAGCTAAAGCACTAAACGAAGAAAGAATAAAAGGTGCAGGCATCGATGTATTCGATATAGAACCACCTTTAAATGCAGATTATCCATTATTAAATGCTAAAAACACAATTCTTACTCCTCATGTAGCCTACTTTACTAAGGAAGCTATGATTAAAAGAGCCAATATTGAATTTAATAATGTGCTTAATTATCTAAAGAAACAATAGAAAGTAAAAGAGAGTCCCATCAATTTGGAACTCTCTATATTTTTAATCATATGGGGCGATTGATGGGACTCGAACCCACGAATGCCAGAGCCACAATCTGGTGTGTTAACCAACTTCACCACAACCGCCACATTCTCATTTATAATACACTTTTATAATACAAATGTAAATAGGAAATTGCACAAAAGCTCAATACCCAATACAGAAGCCTAACCATTATAGTTAGACTTTTATATCAGACTTTGTATCCAAATTCTTAGCCTTAGAATGTTTTAAACCAAAATAGCCAATAGTAGAAGTAGTCAAAGCACCAACACAATCAATAATCAAATCATCCATCGTATCTCTTAAAGCCTCTCTACCAATCAAATTGGTACCATCCTCAAGTCTAAATTTTTGCATATTCAAATGTAAAATACCATCAAATGAGAACTCATAGATTTCCCATAAAACACCAATAGAAACCGCAAAACAGAAAGAGAACAACGCCACAAAGAAAGGTGACAACTTTAACTCCTTATCATCTGCAGTCTTATTTAAAACATTGACGATATCAAAACCCAAAGATCCTAGCATGCCCGCTGAGAAAGCATGTAACACTGTATCCCAATAAGTAAAACGATAATAGAAAGATCTAACCTCACCCAACACAATAGCTGCATATAAGAAAATCAAGTATGCGATGATAGTATTATTAGGAATAGTCACATTAAACTTTCTATTGATGAAACTTGGAAGATTCATGGCAAAAATACCAAGAATACACTGCAACAACATCAACACATAATCACTCTTTTGTCTAAATAATGTATCAACTTCCTCACTTGGTGCATAAACAATCATACAAATTGAATAGATGATTGAAAGAATAAAGCCTAATAAGACAAAGTAGTAAAGATTCTTACCCTTCTTAATTTTCTTCATAAATTGAATAATACTCCTCTATATAATCCTCTAACTGATCCTTTTCTTCCTCAGTCATAGTACGTTTATCAGCATCGTGTCCATCAACAGTACCTACATGATAATAAACTATTTCACCGTTTCTTACAAACACCAGCGTTGGAACATAGACTTTCTTATCCTCGCCCAAGAAATCATAAACATAATCATATAAAGCTTTAAACTCAGGATAATTAAATTCACCATCATCATTTGTATAACGATAATCATGATCTCTTTCACCATCTGGTCTAACATTAAAAGAATATGTCATATTTAATAATCTTTGATCATCCTCAACTACATCAGATACAACAGGGCCAAGTTCCTTACACCAAGGACACTTATCAAAATACATATACAAGACAAAACTTTCCTTATTATCAATTCTTTTATAAAGTTCATCTAAAGTAATTGGATTCTTCTTTATCAAATAATCAACAGTTGTATCATCATCACAATCCGAATCTAAACTACAGGCATTATTACCACCATTTGTAGTATTATTGTCATCTTTAACATCTTGTTTACAAGCAGTCAAACTAAACAACAATATTAGCACCAAAAATAACTTATTCATCTTGCCTCCTTTATTCTAGCTGGAATACCAACCGCAACATGATTATTTGGAACATCCTGCAAGACTATCGCATTAGCCCCAACCTTCACATTATCACCAAGTTCTATATTACCCAAGACCTTAGCACCAGCACCAATCTCTACATTATTGCCAATTGTAGGATGACGCTTGCCAACAGAATTACCTCTGCCTCCAAGTGTAACTCCATGATACATTTTAACATCATCTTTAATAATTGTCGTTTCCCCAATTACCACACCCATTCCATGGTCTATAAACAAGCCCCTACCAATAGTAGCCCCGGGATGAATCTCAATGCCTGTAAAAAACCTAGTAATTTGTGAAATTAGTCTAGCTAAGAAGTATAGTTGAAGATTATTTAAGAAATGAGCAATCCTATAAAAGAAGATGGCATGAATCGAAGGATACAACAAAATTATTGAAAGTGTATTCCTTGCGGCAGGATCGCTTTTCTTAATATTCTCTACTTGCCTTTTTAAATCTCTAAAAATCATCTTAATCAAACAAATTTAGTGATAAATAACGATTACCGCCATCAGGTAAAATTACCACTATATTCTTACTCCTATTCTCTTCTTCCTTAGCTAATAAACTAGCCGCATATAAAGTCGCACCACTTGATACACCCACAAAGATTCCCTCTAGCTTAGCTAAATTCTTTAACGTATCATAAGCCTCTTCAGTTTTAACCGTAACAACCCTATCATAAACATCCCTGTCCAAAGTATCAGGCACAAAACCAGCACCAATACCCTGAAGCTTATGAGGACCACTTGTTCCCTTAGTCAATACTGGCGAATCAAAAGGCTCTACACCAACTATCTCAATATTTTCATTTTGTTCCTTAAGATACTTGCCAACACCAGAAATAGTGCCACCTGTTCCAATACCAGCTACCAAGATATCTATCTTGCCTTCGCTATCCTTATAAATCTCAGGACCTGTTGTCTTATAGTGAGCTAAAGGATTAGCACTATTTTCAAATTGTCCCGCAATTATAGAGCCAGGAATAGTCTCATGTAGTTCATTAGCCTTTTCAATAGCACCCTTCATACCCTTTTTACCATCAGTAAGAATAACTTCAGCGCCATAAGCCTTCATCAAATCAATTCTTTCCTTTGACATCGTACTTGGCATCGTAATAATCAAATGATAACCCTTATAAGCACAAACCATAGCCAAACCAATACCCGTATTACCGCTTGTTGGTTCAATGATGGTAGAATCCTTCTTTAATAAACCTCTTTCTTCATAATCTTCAATAATAGATAAAGCTACTCTATCTTTAATAGAACCTGCTGGATTTAAATATTCAAGCTTAGCGATAATATTAGCCTTAGCACCTATAGATTCTTCATATTTCTTAAGTTCCACCAACGGTGTCTTACCAATTAATTCTGTAATATTTTGTTTAATCATAAAAACCTCCTAATAAACAAAAAAGGGGATCTTCTTATCGAAAATCCCTAATATAAGACATAAATTAAAAAAGTCGACAAGAAAATTGTTATATTTGCATATACTCCTTACAACAACAACAACAATTTCTAGTCAACATATAATTCATGTAACTAATATAACACTATTTTTATAAAATGTGTAAATAATTATTCCTCAGAACTAACCTTATCTAGTAAACCACTTTCCTTAAGTCTAGGATATAAAGACAAATAGATTAAAGATGCGATAATTACAGCCAATACCGCATTGACAAAAGTAGTCACAAACTTCGCAAATGCTAAATAAGTAATAGCCTTTTGTGCATTTTTTAAAATAACCAAATAATAAACATAAGAGAATACAGGTTCACCAATACAATTAAAAATCATACCGAAGGCACAAGATTTAAAGACAGCCACTCTTAAATCCTTACCACTTTTTTGATTAATCTTATATACTCTATGAGCGAAATAACCAGTAACTAAACCAATACCCATCTTCAAAACAAGAGTCTTAGGCGCAACCGCAATATAAACTGGATCTAAGATATCACCAATACCCATACCAATAGCTCCTGCAAGACCACCAGGTAAACCACCCAACAACAAAGCAGCCAATACACAGAAAGTATTTCCTAAATGGAAAGAAGTATAACCAACAGGAGTTGGAATCTTAATTTGTAGGAAGGTAAAAGCTACATAACATAAGGCCGCCATTAGACCAACCATTGATATTTTTAACACTGAATTCTTTTTCATAATCATCACCTCAATAGGAAGTATATAATAGTAGTGGTTATATAGAAATAACCAGTTTTGAATATTTTAATAAGACCAGATGAAAAAGATATTATATTTAGAAATCTATGAATATGTAATCGATAAAATCAAACACAAACAGTGGCTACCCAACTTTAAAATACCCTCAAAAAGAAAACTTAGCGAAGCCTTTAATGTTTCGCTAATCACGGTAGCCACTGCCCTAGAACAACTTGAAAGTGAAGGTTATATCTATAGTAAAGAGCGAATTGGCTACTTTGTATGTGATATCGAAGTTCTTGCCAAACATGAACCCAATAACAATTATAATTTTGAACCAAATAATGATAATTACCTCTTTGACTTTAGAAACAACAATGGTGATATCTTGAACTTCCCATTTTCTAATTGGCAAAAGATAGAACGTAAAATCTTGAATGACAATAAAGAATTATTATTTAATAAACCTCAAAGTTTTGGTGAACAGCCCTTAAGAAAAGCGATAGCCAATTATCTTAATAATAATTTGGCAATGAATGTTTCCTATAAACAAATAATCATCACCTCAGGTAGTGATAATTCCTATAATAATCTAATCAATTTCTTTGGTAGAAAGATAAAATATGGACTAGAAGATCCCGGTTACCAAAATATTTCTTCAATCTATAAATTAAATGATCTTAAATATAAATACATTAAATTAGATGAAAATGGTATTAACATCTCTGAATTAAAGAAATCAAAGGTTGATATCGTCCATGTATCAACCAATCACCACTATCCTAGTGGAATCGTTATGCCAATATCTAGACGCTATGAACTGATTAAGTGGGCCAAAGATAATGATTCTATTATTATTGAAGATGATTACGATGTTGAATTAAGACTCAAGGGCAAGCTGATAAACCCTTTATTCACCTTAGACGATAATAATGTAGTCTATCTAAATACCTTCTCATTAACTCTTAATCCTGGTTTTAGAATAGCCTATATGGTACTTCCTAAAAGACTTGTTAATGAATACGAAAACAAGATGTCTACTTTTAAGTGTAATGTCTCAAAGTTAGAACAATTAATTCTAGCCAAATTTATAAGTTCGGGTGCTTACGAAAGATATTTAAATAAGAAAAAGAAAAGATATCAGGATATTAGAAATACCTTTATTGAAAAGATGATAAGTTTAAGTAATAAACACAATCTAATCCTAAAAGAAGTTGACTTAGGATTACATGTACTAATTACCTATCCTTATAAGGTAAGTGATGAAAAAGTACTTGAAATTGCTAAAACATTAAAGATAAAGATATATCCCTTATCTCATTTCATGCATGAAAAGAAAGATACTCATACCCTGATTGTCAACTATTCTTGTTTCAACAAGGATAATATCGAAAAAGGCATAAGTATCTTAGAACAATTATTCGAAAGTATAGAAAAAGCTTGATTGAATCAAGCTTTTTGTTTGATTTATTTGCTTAAGTATTCATCAATTGACTTAGCAGCCAACTTACCAGCACCCATAGCTGAGATAACTGTTGCAGCACCTGTAACAGCATCACCACCAGCATAAACCTTATCCTTAGTAGTCTTACCACCATCATCAACGATGATACCACCCTTCTTAG
This sequence comes from Solobacterium sp., assembly GCA_022776215.1. Lineage (GTDB taxonomy): Bacteria > Bacillota_I > Bacilli_A > Erysipelotrichales > Erysipelotrichaceae > Colivicinus. The sequence continues at coordinate 10,640 of JALFIR010000082.1, forward strand.
TAACTTCTAGACCACTAGTAGTTGACTTAATTAGAGGGTTAGGAGAAGTACCGATAGAAATAACAACAGCATCAACTTCTAATTCAAATTCAGAACCAGGGATTTCAACTGGTCTTCTTCTGCCACTTGCATCAGGTTCACCAAGTTCCATCTTAATACACTTAATACCAGTAACAAAGTTATTCTTAGGATCACGAGGATCATCAGGATTATGATAACCAAGGATTTCAACTGGATTATTCAATAGTTTGAAGTCGATACCCTCTTCCATAGCGTGTTCAACTTCTTCTTTTCTAGCAGGAAGTTCTTCTAAAGATCTTCTATAAATTACATAAACCTTTTCAGCACCAAGTCTTAAAGCGGTTCTAGCAGCATCCATCGCAACGTTACCACCACCAACGATTGCAACCTTGCCACCCTTCATAATAGGAGTAACAGGATCACTCTCATAAGCCTTCATAAGATTTGATCTAGTTAAGAATTCATTTGCAGAATAAACACCATTTAAAGATTCACCTGGAATATTCATAAATGAAGGAAGACCAGCACCAGAACCAATATATACAGCTTCATATTCTTCTAATAATTCATCAACAGTGATTGACTTACCGATAACTACGTTTGTATCAACAGTAACGCCTAACTTCTTTAAGTTATCAACTTCCTTAGAAACAATTGACTTAGGAAGTCTGAACTCAGGAATACCATAAACAAGAACACCACCAGCAGTATGTAAAGCTTCGAAAATTGTTACTTCATAACCCTTCTTAGCTAAGTCACCAGCACAAGTTAAACCACTAGGACCAGAACCAACAACTGCAACTCTATGACCATTAGAAGCAGGTTTTACAACATCATGATCATGAGCTAAATGATAATCAGCAACAAATCTTTCAAGTCTACCGATACCAACAGGTTCGCCCTTGATACCTCTAACACACTTAGATTCACATTGAGTTTCTTGTGGACAAACTCTACCACAAACTGCAGGTAAAGAAGATGATAATGAAATTACATTATAAGCACCTTCATAATCCTTTTCCTTAATCTTGGTAATGAATTCAGGAATATGGATATTTACAGGACAGCCCTCAACACATCTAGGATTACGACAATTTAAACATCTTTCAGCTTCATCAAGAGCGATTTCTTCAGTATAACCCAAAGCAACTTCCTTAAAGTTATGACCTCTTTCAATAGGGTCTTGAATAGGCATTGGATTCTTTTCTAATTTCATATTAGGCATAATTACTAAGCTCCCTTCTTAAATAAGTTACATGCTTCATCATATTTGTGTCTTTCAAAAGTAGAATACATTCTACCTCTACTCATAGCCTCATCGAAATCAATTTCATAACCATTGAAATCTGGGCCATCAACACACGCAAACTTAGTAACCTTCTTACCATCAATATTTAAAGTTAAACGGCAGCCACCGCACATACCAGTACCATCAATCATGATAGGATTCATTGAACAATCAACTGGTACATTGAATTCCTTACAAGTAATTACTACAAACTTCATCATGATAAGTGGTCCAATTGTAATAACTTTATCAAAATGCTTACCAGCATCTAACATTTCCTTCAAAGGAACTGTTACATTACCCTGACGTGCATAAGAACCATCATCAGTCATAACAATCAATTCATTAGAAACAGCCTTAAATTCATCTTCAAGAATCAATAAGTCCTTGTTTCTAAAACCGATAATACTAGTAACGTTACAACCAGCTTCCTTTAAAGCCTTTGCAACTGGTAAAGCGATAGCACAGCCTACACCACCGCCGACAACACATACATCCTTCAATCCTTCAACCTCAGTTGGAACACCTAAAGGGCCCACAAAGTCAGTCAACTCTTCGCCAACCTTCTTTTGATCAAGCTCTAAAGTAGTAGCTCCAACGATTTGATAAATGATTGTAACAGCACCAGTTTCTGGATTACTGTCCGCAATTGTTAGAGGGATTCTCTCACCTGTTTCACTTACTCTTAAAATAATAAATTGACCAGCCTTAGCTTTTTTAGCTACGAATGGTGCCTCTACTGTCATTCTTGATACAGTAGGATTAAGTGAATCTTTTGCTAAAATCTTATACATTTGTTTCTCCTATTGCATATATATGCTCTTTTGAGTATTACTCAAAATTCACATTTCTATTCTATCACCTAATAGGCCTTTTGTTTATAAAGCCTTCATGATTTTATCAATCAAATCAAAGGCCTTAGCACTAGCCTTAGACACATTTTCCACAAACATTTGGCCATCACCATCAATCGTATCTGAAATACATTTAATCGATAAAACTCTTACATTATTTAACATACAAGTTCTAGTAATACCAGCAATTTCCATATCACAAATTACACAATCCAGCTTTGCTAAATTATTCTTATCTTCTAGCTTTTCGATAAAACGATCACCACTTGCACAGTTACAAATTCTTAAATCAGGCTTAATACTTAAAGCCAAAGTAATCAAATCATTATCCAAAGGTAAAGCCACACTATCCACATCACAATATTGATGAGGCAAGACATCATCAATACAAGATGTATCAAAATCATGATTGATTGCACCCTTTACTACAAACAAATCAGATACAGCAAGTCCTTCTACCAAAGCACCAGTAACACCATAATTCAACATGATTTCTACTTCAAACCTATCAATCAAAAATTGACAAGCACTAGCTGCATCAATTTCACCACAACCTGACTTAATAACATATAATTCATTATCATTAATCTTAGTCTTATAGACTACTCTGTTTTTTACACAAAGCGTTTCCACTTGGTAATTGCTCTCGAGGAAACTCTTTAACTCCTTTTCAATCGCAATAATCATTCCAATTTTCATAAATTCAAATAGTCGAGTAGGCACTCGACACTCCTTTCTCTTTACTTTCTTTACTTTTATTTTGATTAGGTAATGTCGAGATTACCCCTCACGGAACCGTGCTTGCCATTTTCTAGCACACGGCTCTTCTAATATGTGAATATTTAA
>JALFIR010000043.1:0-9094 GCA_022776215.1 Solobacterium sp.
CCTCATTGTAAGGGTGGTACTAAAAATAAAACAACCGGTACTGATTACCGTACCGGTGCATGTTTATATATGGTGGCATTAAGTGGTGTACAGGTGGTACTAAACACCGTATCAATGGCACTCAGGCTGTGAAATATTCAGGCTTAGACAAATGCTCATTCATACCAACAGCCAAACTCTTCTTAACATCATCGCTAAACGCATTAGCACTCATCGCAAAAATAAGTACATCCTTATCAATTGCCCTTATTCTTCTTGTAGCCTCATAACCACCCATAATAGGCATCATAATATCCATGACAATTAGATCATACTTATTATTTTTAAACTTATTTAAAGCATCATCACCATTATCAGCACAAGTCACAACAGCACCCTTTTCTTCAAACACAAAACGCGCAATCTCTTGATTAATTAAATTATCATCAACAACCAAAACATTTCTTCCATCTAAAGAAACATTTTCAACCGCATCATTATCAGTAGTCTTTTCATCAACCAATTTAAAAGATTGAATATAAGTAAAAGTACTACCATTACCAAGTTCACTACTTACACTAATACTGCCACCCATCAAATCAACAAGTTGCTTAGTAATAGCCAAACCTAAACCAGTGCCAGTATAGTTAGTACGTGCGCCATACTTCTCTTGTGAAAAAGGCTCAAAAGCATGTTCCAAAAACTCCTTAGACATACCAATACCATTGTCCCTACATTCCATCTTATAAGTAACAGTCTCACCATCATTAAAAGTTTCTTCAACCGACAAGTTAACACTACCACCATCATTAGTATACTTAACCGCATTACCCGCAATATTCAAAATAATCTGCTTAACATGTAAAGGAGAACCAACAACCATGCATTCCATAGTATTAGAATAATCAGAAGTAACCCTAACGCCCTTATTATCGCCATTCATCTTAGTAATATTTTCAACTTCCCTCAACAATTTTACAAAGTCGAAAGTAACCTCATCAAGTTCCATCGCACCCGACTCAAGCTTACTCATATCCAAGACATTATTAACAAGCTCTAATAAGAAATTAGACGCATTTTTAACCTTTCTACGACATTCTTCCTGTTTCTTTAAATCATCAGAATAATGCTCCGCAATATTAGTCATACCAATAATTCCATTAATAGGCGTTCTAATATCATGAGACATCCTTCTTAAGAAATCAGTCTTCACAAGATTTGCCTTCTTAGCCTCTAGATTACTTCTTACAATCTCCTCTTGATACTCCAATTCCTTAATCTTCTCACTTGTGATGACTCTTGGAATATATAAAACCTCATGAGCACTGCCATCGCCGTTTCTAGTTTTAACCACAAAACGAGCACTAACCCACCTACCATCACTAGCCTTATAATCAGCATGTACAGTATTAGTATCCTTTAATCTATCCTTTAAAGTATGCAAATCGAAAAACTTAGCCATTGCACCCTTATATTCATCAGACACAATACTATTCATAATCACGCTTATCGCATCCAAAGTTTTACCCACATCACCAAAATCTCTATAGACATTAGAAATACCATGAACTACTGTATAAGTACCCTCATCAAGATTAATATCATAAATAGCGATATACATCTTACCAATTGCTGTAATCACATCCCTATTCACATTAGCCTTTTCTAAAGCTTCCTTAAGCTCGTTATTCTTTAACTCTAAACTAGCAGTCTTAACCTCTACCTCTTCCTCTAACCCCCTAATCAAAATAAACAAAACACTTGTTGTTAAACCAATATTACAACCAGGGAAATAATAATTATGCATCTGAATAATAGAACCAATCACAACAGGCAAATAGAAAATCAGTGTATCATACATTACACTCTTCTTTTTCTTATCATTAGTTCTAAAAAACCTAAAAGGAAAACTAACAAAAGTAAAAATAGTGTAACCATTTGCCAACACAAAATAGAAGAAACTATATAAAGGACCCCTTGTATAATTACCTAAATTATCAACCGCAAAAATTATCCCAAAAGGATAAGACAAGATCAACAACACAACAGTCAGCATCACAGGCAAACTAATTATTATCCTAAAAGACTTCTTTTTAAAAAGCTCTGGCTTATATTCCTTTTCCATATAGTAAAAAAGAAAGAAAGCCACAAGCGCAAAAACCAAATTAAATAAGGCATTAAAAAAGAAAACGGGAAACTTATGCTTTACTCCTTCCATCAAAATACACATGATATCCGAGAAAGCACAGATTCCTGATACTACTAACATGATATTGACCCATTTTTGACGACTACCAAAATAATTGCCCTTAGACAGCCTTCTAATCATCAAATAATCAATAACCAACATACACAAGACGGTCAATATATAGCTTGTATTATAATCAGCCAAACTCATGTATTTATTATTACACTATTTTTTATACTTCTCAATTAGATGCAGTAAACGCTCCATCTTCTTATCCAAATCTCTTGTAGACAAAGCGCATTCCTTTAATTCCCTCTCTACAATCTCATTTTTTGGAAAATCCTTCTTATAACGAATATTGTGTTCAAGACTTGCCCAGAAATCCATCGCAATAGTACGAAGCTGTACTTCTACTGGAACCTTTACTTCCTTACCAGCTAAATAAATAGGAACCTTAACCGTTAAATGTAAACTACGATAACCATTCTCCTTAGGATGAGCGATATAATCCTTCTCTACCATAACCTCTATATCACTTTGAGCCTTTAAACACTTAGCCAAGAAATAAACATCTTCTTCAAAAGAACAGACTACTCTAACCCCGGCAACATCTAAAATATTGGCACTCATAGAAGCGAAATCAAAAGGTAAATTCAACTTCTTCATCTTATTCATAATACTAGTAGGAGACTTTAATCTACTCTTAATATTCTCAATTGGATTACGATCATGTCTTAAAGAGAACTCCTCATCTAGATTCTCAAGACGTGTCACAATAACCTTAAGAGCACAACGATACTCCAACATGACCTCTTGATACTTTCTATTCTCACTCAATAGATGCTGACACTGTGCCTCATCCAATTCCTTGTCATCAGTAATTGTTAAACCAAAAATATTCTCACTCATGACTTTATTATAGTCAAAATAAAATAAAACTTATTAATTTCACTTTATTTCACACAGTTGTGCTCACCACACTTGCGGTCTTCTCTATGATGATGATCACAATGCACATCAGGATTATATTCTAACTTACCAGCTATAAAATCATTAACTGCAGTATCAACATCACCGCTAACACCACCATATACCTTAATACCAGCGTTGCTAAGCGCATTAATAGCACCACCACCAATGCCACCACAAATCAAAGTATCAACGCCTCTTTGCATAAGAAAACCGGCCAAAGCACCATGACCACTACCATTAGTATCAACTACTACACTGTTTACAACCTTACCATCAACCACATCATAAATCTTAAACTCAGCAGTATGACCAAAATGCCCAAACACCATTCCATTCTCATAAGTAACCGCAATCTTCATTATTCTTCCTTCTTTCTTCTTACTACAACCACACACTTGATAATCACCACCCCTAATATATAGCTTTCTACCATACACAATAAAAGACGCAATCTTTCTTCTAGCACTCTCATATATCTCTTGTACTGTAGACCTAGATATATCCATTTGCTTAGCACACTCTAAATGACTATATCCTTCTAAATCAACAAGTCTAATTACCTCATACTCATCTAGTGTTAAGCTGATTCCTTCTAAACCATTATCTACCATAGGATAAAAACAATCATTCTTAGGCACTTCACAAATTCTTCTACATCTTTTAGGACGTGGCATATTATCTCCATTATTTCCGGTATATACCGATTATATCACATAATAAAAGGATCAGGTTAACCCCAATCCTTTCTTTAATTTAATTTAACTATCTAACTACTTAACTTGAGCAGGACCAAAATCCTTATGTTCTACGTAGTTACGAGCATTTTCCATTGTACGAGTAGCGATAGCTTGTAATGCTTCACGAGTGAAGAATGCTTGATGTGAAGTAATAACTACTTGAGGGAACATCAACAATCTACCAGTAATATCATTAGTAACGATATCATCAGACAAGTCAGTATAAACGTTTGTATCTTCACCCTCATAAACATCTAGTGCAACCGCATGGAACTTACCAGCCTTTAAGGCGTCGATTAAATCTTCCGCATTAATCAAGCCACCTCTTGCAGTATTAACTAACATCGCAGTAGACTTCATCATATCGATTGATTCTTTATTAATCAAGTGATAAGTACCGCCTTCTCCCATAATTAATGGAGCATGAAGAGAAATTAAATCTGACTTCTTAAACAATTCTTCCTTAGAAACATAAGTCAACAAACCGCTCTCTTCTAATTGCTTATTAGGATAAGCATCCCAACCAATAACCTTCATACCATAACCCTTGCAGATATTAGCCATACAAACACCAATCTTACCAGTACCAATAATACCAGCAACCTTGTTATGTAAGTCCATACCCAATAAACCAGTTAAATCAAAGTTATTATCCTTAATCTTGTTATAAGCCTTATGAAGTCTTCTATTAGCCATTTGTAAAATAGCCATACTATGTTCAGCAACCGCATAAGGTGAATAAGCAGGAACTCTTAATACAGTAATGCCTAATTCATTACATGTCTTGATATCAACATTATTGAAACCAGCACATCTTAATAAAACTAAGTTAACATCATATTCATATAATTTTCTAACAACATCTTCGCCACATTCATCATTAACGAAAATACAAACTGCCTCATAGCCCCTTGCCAAAGAAACAGTTTCTTTTGTCAAACGAACATCAAAATAAGTGATATCTACATTATAAGTACCAGGGCCCTTATCCTTTGATAGTTCAACGAAGAAAGTCTTATCATAGTCCTTAGCACCGAAGAAAGCTACCTTCAATGGACGCATTGTATCTAAACGATTGAACTTTGTATCTAAGACATGCATTACCTTATCGAAACATGCATTCTCATCATCACCATCGATATCAATCTTAATCTCATCATTTTGTTTACAACCAAGAGATAAAATAGCAGTCACATTCTTCGCATCAACAGTCTTTCCATTAGCAGTCAAAGTAACTGTACTATTGAAATTACTGCATCCTTGTGCAAACATAGCAGCAGGACGTGCGTGCATACCATTTTCATCTTTAATCACATAAGTATAACTAATCATTTAATTGTCCCTCTCTTTTCTTTTTATTATAACAAGTAAACTTATTGTATAGTTTATTTAAACACGCAATAAAAGCCGTTTTTAACGGATAACGCTTACAATGTTATCATTTACCCTAAAAGAGACATTTTGAGGGTTTTTTTCTTAAATTATCCCTCATTTTGTCTATTTTTGTGTATAATTTAAACAAGGAAACAATATGGAATTCGCAATTAGAGAAAAATTATCTGGAAAAGACATTAAACAACTAAGAAAAAAATTAAATCTAACGCAAAACGAATTTGCAAATTTTTGTTGTGTCAGCAACAAAACCATAGAAAGATGGGAAAAGAGTGAACAAGTATACGGGACTATAAACACTATTTGTGAAATACTATACAACAATCCTAATTTAATAGAAGAACTCAAAATCCCAGCATTCGCATCAAACTTCACAGTAAGACTAAAATACTATGAAAACGCCACACTATGCACATTAATAGACGTTGATGAAATCAATAGAATCATAAAAATAAAAAACTTTACTAACGATATTCACAAACGTGCCTTTGGCATAAATAATAATCCAGTTTATGATGACTATATTGAATTTTTAAAAAGTAGATGTTTTCCTGAAGAAAGAGACAAACTAAAACTAATGTTAAGGGAACTAGACCTTCCTTTTTATGATCCTTTTATGATCGTAGAAAAAACCCAAGGAAGAATGGCCGAAGACAAGTTCTGGATAAAAATAGAATATGGAGGACAACAATGATCGAATTATTTGATACTGATATATACCAAGATAATCGAAAATCATCTAAGGGCAATCAACTAAAGTGGCAAAAAGAAGACACTTGGTACAAAGCTGACTATTGTGGCTACGAAGGATTAGTAGAATATGTTGTTTCTAAACTTTTAAGATTCTCAAATTTAAATGAAGATGAATATGTAATCTATGAAACCGAACAAATTAGATACGGAGATAAGATCTACAATGGTTGCAAAAGCACCAACTTTTTAAAAGAGGATGAATCTTTAATAACTCTTGAAAGACTATTTAAAAACAAATATGGCCAAAGTTTATACCAAAGTATTTTTAAAATCACTGATATAAACAAAAGAAAAGACTTCATCGTAAACAACATTAAAATGCTCACAAACCTACAAGACTTTGACAAATACTTATCTAAAACACTTACGATCGATGCTCTTTTTCTTAATGAAGATAGACACATGCACAATATTGCGGTTATCAGAAAAAATGATGGTACTTTTGATTACTGTCCTATTTTTGATAATGGTGCTTGCCTATTATCGGATACCATAATGGACTATCCACTACATAAGGATGTCTTTCAGTTAATGAAAAAAGTTAAATCAAAAACCATCTCAACCGACTTTGATGAACAATTAGAAGCCATTGATGATTCTATAATTAAATTTTTATGGAACAGAAATGACCTTATCAATATTTTAAATAACGAACAATATTATGATGACAGCACAAAAGAAAGAGTATACGACATTCTAATGGCTCAAAGAAACAAATACAGTTACTTGTTCAAATGATTCTATCAGTCATAAGGCTTTTTAAAACAATTCCTAAAAGAGTACAATATAAACATGCGAAAGAAAATAATAAAAGACTTTTTAATCATTGCCCTAGGAAACTTCCTATTAGCCATCAGTGTCCAATACTTCATACTACCATTTGACATCCTAACGGGAGGTGTCGCCGGTGTAGCTGTTGCACTGGCCCCAATAGTACCAGTATCCCAGAAGTTCATAATAAACTTTCTAGTAATCGGACTATTCTTAGTAGGTTGGGTGATACTTGGCAAAGACTTTGCGGTAAAAACAGTAGTATCCTCAATACTATACCCAATATTCATTGATATACTATCACTATTCCCAATACCACTAGAAATACCAACGTTGCTTGCTAGCATCTACTCAGGACTAATTGCTGGTATCGGTATTGGTATAGTTATAAGAAGCGGCGCCTCAACAGGTGGTATGGACATACCACCCCTTGTACTAAACCACTTCACAGGCATTGAAACAAGTAAATTCATTTTTATGACTGACGCCCTTACTTGTTTACTTGGCCTTATGAACTACCCACTAGAAGCACTATTAAACGGTCTAATTTCTGTTATCCTAACTTCTATGGTAATCAACAAGATTGAAACTGCCCATGGTGATGACTCGCTACAAGTTGAAATCATCTCATCTAAATGGGAAGAACTTAAACAAGAAATTTTTAATGAACTAGATAGAGGCGTAAGCATCTTTAATGTACAAGGTGGCTACACTCTAGAAAAACGCAAAATGCTGATGGTAATCATCGACAAAAGAGAATACTCAGACTTACTTGAAATATTAGAAAAAATTGACAAACAAGCCTTTGTCATCACAACACGTGTTCAATCAGTATATGGACAAGGCTTTAGGTTAACATACAAATAATATTATAAGGAGGATATCCAAATGATCGAAGAAATGATGAACCTTGTATATCAAGAAGACGAAGAAGTAGGACAGGCAATCAAAGATGAATATGTTAGACAAAATAGAAACATCGAACTAATTGCCTCAGAAAACATCGTATCACCAACCGTACTATATGCTATGGGATCAGTACTTACTAACAAGTATGCTGAAGGATATCCTGGTAAAAGATACTATGGTGGTTGTGAAAACGTAGATGTTGTTGAAAACATTGCGATTGAAAGAGTTAAAAAACTATTTGGTTGTGAATACGCAAACGTTCAACCGCATTCAGGTGCTCAAGCTAATATGGCTGTCTTTTTCGCTATGTTAAATCCTGGCGATACCTACATGGGCATGAGCCTAGATGCAGGTGGACATTTAAGTCATGGTAGCCCTGTTAACTTCTCAGGCAAATACTTCAATTGCGTACCTTATGGTGTAAATGAAAATGGTTATATCGACTATGACAACATCTTAGAACTAGCCAAACAGTACAAACCAAAATTGATTATTGCTGGAGCCAGTGCCTACCCTAGAATCATTGACTTTAAAAAGTTTAGAGAAATAGCTGATAAAGTAGGCGCCTACCTAATGGTAGACATGGCCCACATTGCAGGACTTGTTGCCACAGGCCTACACCCTAGTCCCTTCCCATATGCTGATGTAGTAACCACCACAACTCATAAAACATTAAGAGGACCAAGAGGTGGTGTAATTCTTTCAAATAACGAAATAAATGAAAAGTTCAATTTCAATAAAGCTATCTTCCCTGGAACTCAAGGAGGACCACTTGAACATGTTATTGCAGGTAAGGCTGTAGCCTTTAAAGAAGCCTTAGATCCTTCTTTTAAAGAATATCAAAGTCAAATAGTTAAAAACTGTAAAGCCCTAGCAAACTCATTAAGAAACAAAGGCTTCAACATGGTAACCGGTGGCACTGATAATCACTTGTTACTACTAGACCTTACAAACTTTGATATTACAGGAAAAGAGCTACAAAATAGATGCGACAACGTCTATATCACATTAAACAAAAATGCTATTCCAAACGATCCTAGAAGTCCTTTTGTGACAAGTGGTGTAAGAATCGGAACAGCAGCTATAACTAGTAGAGGAATGAAAGAAGAAGACATGGAAATAATCGCTGATCTTATCTATCAAACCGTTACTGATTATGAAAATAATATTGATAATATAAGAGAAAAAGTTGTTACTCTTTGTAACAAATATCCTATTTATGAGAATTAATTACCCCCAACATATTTATTATCTCATAAGTAAATTTTCACTCATTTCTCCTTCTTTATCAAGGGAAGGTTACTCATTCCTCTCAAAACCGTGCGTGCGATTTTCCCGCACACGGCTTCTCGTATCAAGCTTTGGAAAACTTTCCATTCCATCCCCATATATC
>JALFIR010000065.1:0-50070 GCA_022776215.1 Solobacterium sp.
CCTCATTGTAAGGGTGGTACTAAAAATAAAACAACCGGTACTGATTACCGTACCGGTGCATGTTTATATATGGTGGCATTAAGTGGTGTACAGGTGGTACTAAACACCGTATCAATGGCACTCAGGCTGTGAAATATTCAGAATAGAAATCTCTATAGTGTAGCGCTTTAGGGTTACGTATAGTCTTATCTAACAATATTTTCACTTTTTCAAGTTTGTTATATGGCTTGTTAACCATGAAAGAAAATAGATTAAGATAGTTTTGTAAGTCCCTTCTATCAAATCTAGAATGAGAATTAAGAAACTTTTTCAATAGATAGTACAGAATGTTTACATCACTTAGTGGATAATCTCCGTCTTGTTGTTTTAACATTTATAGCCACGCTATCATAGCACACTTCTGCAAGTGATGAATATTATTTAAAAGTCAATTTATTATTTGTATGTAAATATAGAAAGAAGTTATTAATTAATAATTTTGATAATATCGTTAAGAAAGCTATTTTAGAAATATCCTATAGAAATAATTTTAATATCGATATATTAGAAACGGATGAAGATCATATCCATATGTTAATATCGTATCCACCAAAATTATATGTTACATCAGTAGTCAGTAAATTAAAACAAGAAACTATCATTTACTTATGGAAAAATTACTCTAAATTTTTATCACTAAATTTTTATCTAAACATTTTTGGAAAGAACATACTTTTTGGAGTGACGGATACTTTGCTTGTTCCATAGGTGAAGCAAACCCAGAAACTATCAACCGCTATATAGAAAGTCAATGTTAATGCATTCATATCATAAGCTAAAGACTTATGAGTTTTCTGCATAAATTTATATAATAAAAAAAGAAACTGTTACACCAACAGTTCTTTCTTTCATACTATATGGGGAAAGTATATATAGAAAGTTAGATATTAGCTAACTGACTACCAATTTGTTTAAGATCACTAATAGCCTTATCATCTGGTGATAATCTTGTGATATAGCCTTTATCGTTTAAGATGATGGCACCATGATCTTTTAGACGATTTTCTAAGTCTGACATCCATTTGCCATTGCCCCAGTCATAAGATCCAAATAGGGCGATTGTTTTTCCTTTGCAGCCTTTTTCTATTTCACTTACAAAGTCATCCATTTCTGAGTCTAATTCTTCATCACCCATGACACTAGCACCTAGGGCAAATACTTGTTCATCTTTTAAATCATCAGCGATAATGCTGTTAACATTTGTAACATTTACTTCCTTACCACTTTCTTTAACACCTTCACCAATGGCTTCTGCCATCATTTGAGTGTTACCTGATAATGTCCAATAAATAATATTAATCATATAGCTCCTTCTATAATTTCATTTAAGCGGTAGCCGCTTAACAATTGTTTCAATGAAGTTTCTAAGGCTTTATCTAATTCTTTGAATACTTTAAGTGTTTCATTAAGGTTGGAATAGACCTTCCAATATTTACATGCCAGATAATTTTTTCCTTCGTTTTCAATAAAGCCTTTGATATCTTCTATAGGATAATTTAAGATGATTCCAAGCTCGTGAGGAAATGCAGTTTTGTTTAGATAAAACTACTGAAACGTTTTGTGAGCTTTCTTAAGACATAATTAAGGTCACACCTTTTATATCCTAGTTCTTTAAGATAAGTTTTCACTTCATCTTTAAATAGATACTCTTTTAAATTAACTTCTCGATATATTAAGATAATTTCGTTTTTATCATTTTTATGCAATAGGTGAATAGACAAGGGGCTATTATCTAATACATTAAGAAGATAATTGTAAGTACCTTTCTTACCAGTTATGGTATTAGCTATAGTTAGTCCTTTGATTACTGGGGCACAGGTGTTTATGAATTAATAGTTTAGTTTTTCTTTTGTCATATTACCTCAAGTTAGCAATAACTAACTATGTATATAGGTTAGCAAATGCTAACTAATAATGCAAGAAAAAGATGAACAATTAAGTTCATCTCTTAAATTTACACTTTCCCGCAACAAATGTTTGAACAGTTCTACCATAGACATTCATACCAATAAAAGGTGAGTTATGGCTCTTTGACTTAAAGTCTTCTTCCTTTATTTCGTATTCATTTGTTACATCAAATAGTGCGATATCTGCAATACTTCCTACTTTTAAAGTACCACGGTTTATATCCAATATCTCTGTACCCTTAGTTGACATCTTGTTTATTAGTTCAAGAGGTGTAAGAATACCTGTTTTAACTAGATATGTATAAGATAGGGCAAATGATGTTTCAAGTCCTACAATACCATTTAAGGCTTTCTCAATAGGTTTAGATTTTTCTTCCTTACTATGAGGTGCATGGTCTGTAGCGATAACATCGATTGTTCCGTTTCTTAAAGCTTCTTTAACAGCTTCAACATCTTCTTTACTACGAAGAGGTGGGTTCATTTTCTTGTTAGGATCACCATTTACATCATCTTTATTAAAGATAAAGTAGTGAGGTCCTGTTTCACAAGTTACCTTGATTCCTCTTTCTTTAGCGGTTTTAATAATGTCTAGGCTATTTTTAGTACTTATATGACATAGGTGTATTCTTGCGTTGGCTTCATTAGCTAACATGATATCTCTTGCGACAATTAGTTCTTCGCCAATGCCAGTAGAAGCAAGGGAATCATCTTCAGTATGTGAAAATACTTGTAGATTTAATTCTTTGGCTTTTTCAATACCTTTTAACATTAGCTTAGAATTCATTACTGAACGACCATCTTCACTGATAGCACAAATGCCCTTACCGTTAATCTTTTTAGTAATGGTGTCTACTTCCATTAGTTTTTCATAGTCACATAGTTCTTCACCTTTTTGACCGTTAGTGATAGCTCCAATAGTTAATACGTTGATTAGATCAGCTTCTTTTGCCTTCTTATCAACATTTTCTAAAGTTTCTACACTATCGATTACAGGCTTAGTATTAGGCATCATACATACAGTAGTAAAGCCACCGTGTACAGCAGCTTCAGAGCCACTTTTAATGTCTTCTTTATATTCTAGTCCTGGTTCTCTAAAGTGAACATGTAGGTCGATTAGACCTGGTGTTACCCATAGGCCCTTGGCGTCAATTGTTTCAGCTTTTTCAAAGTCTTTAGCTTCTCCTAATGTCTTGTTAGCTAATTCAATCATGACAATCTTATCATCATCAAGATATAAATTGCCTTCTTCGCATAGGTTTTGACTAGGGTCGATGATTAAGCCGTTTTTAATAATCTTTTTCATTATTTTTTGTTAAATGAAACAATCTCATCGCAGTATTCACAACGATATTCTCTTGTTTCAGGATTGATTAAATGGAAGATATGAGGGATGCCATTTTCTACTGAAGTAACACATCTTGGGTTCTTGCACTTAATAACGTTTGTTACTGTTTCAGGTAAAGATAATTTGATCTTTTCAGCAATCTTACCATCTTTGATGATATTAACAGTAGCATTTGGGTCAATTAGACCAAGTACAGTTAAGTCAACGTCAGTAACGTTTTGAATCTTGATGATATCTTTTTTACCATGTTTTTGGCTTTGAGCGTTCATGATAAAGGCGATAGTGTTTTCGCTTGTGTCAATATTTAGGTATTCTAGAATTTGAGCACCTAAGCCTGCAGTAATATGGTCAATTACGATTCCGTTTTCAATACTAGTTACAATCATTTTTAGCCTCCTATTAACCTTCAATTCCAAGTAAGCTCATGATTAGAGCCATACGTACAAACATACCGTTCTTTGCTTGTTCAAAATACTTAGCACGTGGATCGCTATCAACTTCAGTAGCGATTTCATTAACTCTTGGTAGTGGGTGCAAGACAATCATGTCTTTCTTAGCAAGTTGCATTTTTTCGTTGTCTAAGATATAAGTGTCCTTTAGACGGATATAGTCGTCTTCATTGAAGAAACGTTCTCTTTGAACACGAGTCATGTATAGAACATCAACTTCACCTAATGCTTCTTGCATAGTTCTTACTTCTTTGAATTCGATGTTGTTTTTGATTAATACTTCTTTTCTTACATAATCAGGGATTGTTAATTCTTCTGGAGAAATTAATACAAACTTAACATTCTTATATCTTGACAATGCCTTAATTAGTGAGTGAACTGTACGACCAAACTTTAAGTCACCACAGCAACCTACTGTAATGTTTTCAAAAGTACCTAATGTTCTTCTGATAGTTAATAAGTCAGTTAATGTTTGTGTTGGATGTTGGTGACCACCATCACCAGCGTTGATTACTGGCATGTCAGTGCTATTAGCAGCAACTCTTGGAGCACCTTCCTTTGGATGACGCATAACTGCAACGTCTGCGTAACATGAGATTGTTCTAATTGTATCGGCAATACTTTCGCCCTTAGCAACTGAACTTGAATTTGGTTCAGAGAAGCCAATTACTTGACCACCTAGTCTTAACATTGCAGCTTCAAAGCTGAAACGTGTACGTGTACTTGGTTCATAGAATAGGGTAGCTAATAGCTTTCCATCACACGCATGTGCATATTTTTGAGGATCAGCAATAATACGGTCTGCTAAATCAAAAATGCCATCTAATTCTTCTAAACTGAAATCCATTGGTTCCAATAAGCTTCTGCCCTTTAACATAAAAGTTCCTCCTAAATAAAAACCTTCAAACATAAAATACATTTGAAGGCGTACATCAAAAGAAACCAGTGTTTTTTCAAGCCTTCATAGTATCTCGTACTAAATTAAAGGTTTTTCCAAAACTATTATATGCAATTTTCATGCCATTTCAATATTGATTTGATAAAAACTGCCTATTAAATAGTGGACAATCGTACATAAAAACAATAAAATATATGTACGAAAGGCAAAAAATGAAAAAAAGACTAGAACAATTATTCATTGAAAATAATAATGTGTTGAGTAAAAAGCAGTTATTAGAGTTTGGATGTACAAAATACGAAGTGAAGAAGCTTGTTGATGATGGTACTTTAGAGCATTTACAACATGGCCTTTATGGTTTTAATAATGAGCTAAAGGATGAATTTTATACATTTCAACATGATAATTCTTATTTTATATATAGTAATGAAACAGCTTTATTTCTTCATGACTTAACAGATAGATACCCAATTCCATTAAGTGTCACTACTAAAAGAGGGTATCATTTAAGAAATGAAAAATTAAAGGTTTACTACGTAAAAGAAGAATTACTAAAAAATAATATTGTTGAAATTATGTCGCCACAAGGTAATCCTATTCTTGTTTATGATGTTGAACGTACTGTATGTGATGTTGTAAAGAATAAAAAAAGAATAGAACAACAAGTATATGTACAAGGTTTACAGAATTATTTTTTAAAGGGTAAACCCAATCTAAGAAAGTTATCTAAAATTTCTAAAGAACTGCATATTCAACAAAAAATGATGGATATTATCGAGCTTTATATGAAGCCATAGGAGAAAAAACGTGAAATATACAAGTATAGATTAATGGAAAAGCAAAATGAAAAAATTATCTGATATAAATAATGTAGATGTTCAGGCGATGCAACAAAGATATATATTAGAAGAATTTGCTAGAAAGATTAGTAAATCAAAACATAAAAGTTCAATAGTGTTAAAAGGTGGTTTTGTTGTGTCAGCACTTTTGGGTATAGATGAAAGAAAAACTAGAGATATTGATTTTACATATAATTCAACTATATATAGCATTGACGAAATAAGATGCATCATAGAAGATATATGCAATACAGATACTGATTCTTTTTTCAAATATGAAATCGCTAGTATTAGTGAAGAACAATTAGATGACCACTATTCTGGTTATAGTTGTGTGCTAGATGCAATAAATGGAAAAGCTAAACTGCATTTAAAGTTAGATATTTCAAATAACACTTTAATTTATCCTAATGGAATAGAAACTAAAGTGCATAGTTTTATTGATGATGATAACATTGATGTTTTGAGTTATCCGATAGAAAACATAATAGCAGAGAAGTATGAAACTACACTAGATAGAGGAGAGTTTAATTCTCGAATTAGAGATTTGTTTGATGTCCATTTTTTGTATCAAGAAAATCATCACTTGATCGACGATGAATTATTAGCAAAAGCAATTATAACCGTATCAAAAGATAGAGACACTTACGATAATCTATTTGATTATGATGAATTGATTGATGAATTGTTGTGTTCGGAAATATTTAATAAAAATTTTAACAACTATAAAAATAAATATTATAAATATAGAGAAGAAACCATAAACGACATTTTTCATACTTTTGGAACAATTAACGACGTAGTCCAAAAAGAATTAAATAACAAATAGCATTATCCAAAAACCTCAAGAATTGACTCGAGATTTCTAATGGGCAAAAAGAAAACATACCATTAAAACAAGCCTAGTACAATCCTTCCAGTTAACTGAATTTTACGGTTAATTTTATCGTTAAATACAAGAAAAATTTGTGAATTGATAAACAAGTAGTAATACTTTATAATAAAAACAGGTAATCAATGCACTAGGTCTATGAATTGTTTAATTATGCAAAATTAGGAGAAAACATTATGAAGAAATTTAAAACTGTAATGCTTACGTTGTTGCTTATTGTTTCTACTGGCGTGATTGTTTCTGCTAGAGAAATTGATAGCTTTAGTAATTTTAAAATTACTAAAGATTACGCAAGAACGAGATATCTTTCTAAATACGATAATTCATCATTTGTTATAAATTTAGAGCCTTCAAGAGAACATAACCCAATAAAAATTAAAACAGTAATGGTTAATTCCGAAGGTAAAGCGAGAAGCGATGTTTATAGTCCAACATGTGGTTTTAGATATGAATACTCAAATTGGGCTACACCATCATATATTTACGCACTAGATATGAAAAGAGAACATTTTTTCGATGGTGCTATTTATATAACAGGTAGTTGGTCGCCCGATTTACGTTAACTATTTTAAATTAGAATAGTTAGATAAAGAACCTAGTGCATTGGTTATCCTTAGAAATGAGGTTTTTATGAAACTACATAATAAGATAAAGATATTTATGCCTTATCTATTACTAGGTATAGTGATACTGGCTATCATATATTATGATGCATTTGATACATTATTCTTTTATGATATTGATGCACCTGATTTAAAAAATATGAATGCTATCGAATTAAAATATAGAGTATTTCATAATTTTATTTCAATTGAGTATACTATCTTCGAATTAGGAAGATTCCAGTCATTTTTGATTCCAATGGTAGTGGTTGCTACTAGCAAATCATATTACACAATTAAAGAAAAGTATTTAAAACTTAGCATTGGCAAGAATAATTTATATGCTAAAAATTTGTTTAAATCAAAAGTTTTGTTATCGTTGTTGCCAATGTTGTGGTACACAATAATTTTTATCATCATATGTGTTGTTGCCATAATTGGTGGTCGTTTTGAATTGGATCCAGATTCACTTTATTATGCATTTGCTGAAGGTTCAATATTAAGAATAATCTTCCCAGGTAAAATTGGTTTCTTGTTGTTTAATTTAATTTTTACTTGTATAGGAATTTTTGCGAATTCTATGTTGTGCATGAAACTTGTAGATTTTTTTAATGACTTCATTAGACCATCAATGGTATATTTAGTCTTTATTTGGTTGGGATCATTATTGTTCTATCGAATCTTACCGTCTTATTTTGTCCTAATGTCATCATTCATGGTTCATGCGTATTATCTACATAATATGTTTAAGTTAATGATGCCATTGTTGGTTTGTGCTGTGTTGTATAATTTGTTGAATATTAAAGTCTATGAAGTATAAATATTTAAAACCAATTTTAAAAGTGTTATTACGAATAATAGCGTTAGTGTTGCTTGGGTGCGAGATTGCTCGAACGCTTAATATAAATTTTGAATATAAGGTTGATTTAATAACTTTCTATGACTTAGGTTTATTAGACTTTAGAGATTATAATATAGATATGCCACCAACTGTTGGTTTTATAAAAATGATGATTATTTTGGCCTTTGGCATTATTAATTATTTAGAGACTATTATCTTTGTGTGTGATTCATATGGTGGGTACAATCTGGTTGTTAAGTATCATAGTGAAAATAGAAACTTGTATCTTATTAATAGGATAAAACAATTTACAAGGATTTATTTGAAAGATAGTCTTTTATTCTTGGTAACAATAATAATTGTTTGTTTATTATATTTGGAACCAAATATTAATATTTCTTCTATTATTAAGACAGTATTAATACTTGTGATAAACTATTTTGCATTCTTGTGTATTTACTTGTTGAGTTTTGAACCATTGAGTTTTGTAATCGTGTTTAATATTATTACTCTATTTCAATGTATTCTTCATATCAATGCACTTATAACTTTAATAATTTTAATTATAATTTTGGGATTATCTTATACAGACATCGGTTCTATAGCAAGGAGGGATGAGTCATGATTATTGAGCTAAATAATGTATCTAAGAAATTTAAAGAAAACTTGGTTATTAATAACTTGAGTACTAAATTTGAATCAGGCAATGTTTACTGTTTAAAGGGTGAAAATGGTTGTGGCAAGACTGTTTTAATAAAGCTTATTTGTGGTTATATGAAGGCTGATAAGGGAATAATTAAACAAGATGGTAAGGCTATAAGAAGTCCTAATAATTATTTGTCTAATGCTGGGATAATGATTGAGAATGTTCAATTTTTACCTTTTTTGACTCTTAGGGAAAATCTAGATATGTTGAAGGATTTTTCTAAGAAAATAACAGATGATAAGATTGATTCTTGGATTGATTATTATAATTTAAACGAATTTGTTGATACAAAATATAAGAATTTATCTTTGGGTACTAAACAGAAATTGGCAATTATTCAGGCAGTTATTCATAATCCGAAAGTATTGATTCTTGATGAACCTTTTAATGGTTTGGATGAAAGAAGCGTTGGATTGACTAAGAATATAATTTTAAAAAAGAAGGAACAGGGTTGTATTGTCATTGTTACATCACATATTAAAGAAAATATTGATAGTATTTGTGATGTTACTTATCTTGTGTCGGAAGGTAAAATTGTTAGAATTTAGTTTGTTTGATTGATCATAATGTATAAAGTGGGATTAGGTTTTTGTGACATAAAAGACTTAATCCTTTTTTATAAGTATTGTTTATAACAAAGCTGTGTGCCTAGGGATATTAAAATTATGAGCCATTTTGGGGTATAATTGATTAGGAAAAGTGAAAGAGGTTAATAATTCATGAAGGAACATAATCATTATCATTCACCAGAGGTTAAGAAGAAGGAACTTAATAGGCTTTCTAAAACTATTGGTCATCTTGAGAAGGTAAAGAGAATGATTGAAAATGATGAGGATTGTGCAGATGTTCTAATTCAATTGTCAGCTTGTAGGGGAGCTTTAAATTCTTTGGGTAAGGAAATAATAAATGAACATATGGAACATTGTATTGTTCATGCACTAGAAGATGGGGATACTAAGGCTTTAGATTCTTTTAGGGAAGCAATTAAAAAGTTTTAATTATGAAGAATGTTGAGATTGAAAGAAAATGGATGGTAAGGGGCTGGCCAAATAATCTTGAACTTCTATATGTAGAGAAGATGAGACAGGGTTATATTTCAACTAGTCCTACAGTAAGAATTAGGGATGAGGATTCTAAATATATCCTATGTTTTAAGTCAAAGGGTAAATTATCTAGAAAAGAAATAGAAATGGAAATTCCTAAGGATAAGTTTGATGAATTAGAGGATTTAATTGGTTTACCTTTAATTGATAAGATAAGAAAAACTTATTTATTAAATGATGGTCATCATTTAGAAGTTAACTTTGTTGATGAAAAGTTCTATTATGCTGAAGTAGAATTTTCTAATGAAGAGGAAGCGTTGTCTTTTAATCCAAGTGATGTTAATTTAGCTGATTACTTAGATGATGAAGTAACTTATCAAAAGGGCCAATCAATGGCTGCTTATTGGATAGAAACTAGGGGTAATAAACAATGAAGATGTATGTGTTAAAGATAATATTAATAATCATATTGGTGTATCTATTGATGTTGATGCCAAATATGAACAAGGAACGTAAAGAGGCTATGTCTTCTTTTGAAGATGTATACATAGCTCATAGAGGATTGTTTAATAATATTGATATTCCTGAAAATAGCTTAATTGGTTTTAAAAAAGCTATTAAACATGGTTATGGTATTGAACTAGATGTTCAAATGACAACTGATAAGAAATTGGTGGTGTTCCATGATGTTAATTTATTTAGAATGTGTGGTGTTGATAAGAAGTTAACAGATTGTAGCTATGAGGAACTTCAAAAGTACTCATTGGTTAATACCGAACATAAGATTCCTTTGTTTGAGGATGTGCTAAAAGAATTGGATAAGGATACACCGTTAATTGTTGAAATTAAGCCTGAGGGACCATGTATTGAGACTTGTGATTTAAGTGTTGAGATGCTAAAGAATTATGATCTTAATTATGTAATGGAATCTTTTAATCCTTTGGTTGTTTATCATCTAAAGAAGTATCATCCAGAGATTATTAGAGGTCAATTAGCTTATAACATGTTTAAGGATAAGAAGAATACTGCAAATATGTTTGTTAAGTTTGTAGGTACAAACCTATTAGCTAATTTCTTAACTAAACCAGATTTTGTTGCTTATGATATTAAAAATAAGAATAATCTCTCATTTAATATTGTTTCTAGATTATATAAGGCTGAATGTGTAGCTTGGACGGTTAAGAATCAAAGCATGTTAAAAGAGTGCGATGGTTTATATCAACAAATTATCTTTGATTCGTTTATTCCTAAAAAATAAAAATGCTTAATATTGAGCTAAATAAATGGTGATTTATAGAAAGGATATATATGGCTAAATGTTTAATTTGCGGTAAAAAAGGATTATTTTTATATGTTGATTCTTTGGGAAGATGCAAAGAATGCGCTAAAAAAGAAAGTGAAGCAGAATTCAATGCTTTTTATGAACAAATTTTGCGTTTTTATAACGAGGTACGTGAAGATATCGATATAAAAAGCGATCCCTTCGAAGCGTATGAACAAATTCCGTTTATTGTTAATAAAGTTAAAAAATGTGATGAATTAGTAAATAAAATTGTTGACCAAAGGTACATTACAGAATTAATAAAAAGATTTAATGAGAATCTTGAATATGATGATAAAGATTTTAAATCTTTGGGGATTGGGAAATTAAAAGATTGGGATATTAGCGTTTATCGAGAATATGGTAAAAATACCTTTACACAAGATGATTTTATTTCTGCGATTAGTAAAAAAATATATTCATATAAAAATTTTTGGTTAAGAAAAATTGAAAGCATTAAAGAAAATATTGAGTTTCAAAATAGAATCAAGAATCTTAATACCTTTGAAATCACGTTAACTGATGCAAAACATAAAATCTTATCGGTTTTAGATTTAGAGGAGAATGTAAAATATACAAGCATAACTCCAAAAACAAGCTTTGATAGAATAGGAAGTTTTGTTGTTGTTGATATAGAAACAACAGGATTGAGTTGCTCAAATAGCAAAATTGTTGAAGTTGGAGCAATAAAATTTGAAGATTGGGCTCCAGTAGAAAAATTTCATACATTGATTAATCCTGGGAAACATATACCTGATGATGCAACAAAAGTTAATAATATAACAGATGAGATGGTGGCAAATTCACCTACGTTTGTTGAAATAATTGATAGTTTAGATTCTTTTGTTGGAAAATCTAACATCGTTGGTCATAATTTAGCATTTGATTTAAAATTTTTATACCATTTTGGATATGATTTTACTTCTTGTAAAAGAAAATATTATGACACATTAGAAATTGCTCAAAGGACATTGAAAAAACCTAGAATGAAGTGGGATAAAGAATGGGAAGAATATACAATTAACGATAATTATGACTATGATGTTGAAAATTATAAGCTAACCACGCTTTGTGATTATTACAAAATCATTGATGATACATTTGCTCACAGAGCGCTATCTGATGCCTTCGCAACAGGTCTTTTGTTTATGAATCTTGTTAAAGACAAAACAAAACTTTAAGACTTTCGTTTATCTTTTAAATTGTTAAATCTAAACCTTAAATATCAAAATTTGAGTATTTGTTGTTGTATAATATTTTTGGTTGATTGAGGCGCGAGTTTTCGGACCACGCTGGGGTAGTCACTCTGTGGCTATCCATTTTTTTATTTATGATAGAATATAAGCATAAATAGTAGATGAACAATATTAGATAAGGGATAACTTTTATGCGTTATATTTTTAACAGGATACTTATTAATAAAGGCAAGACATTATCGAATATGATAATGTTTTTCCTATGTTTCATAATCTTGTTTTCTTCGATAGTAATTAATAATTTAAATGTTGAAATAGAAGACTACTTATATAAGAAGCTCGGTATTAATCTTATAGTATATGGCGATATAAATGATTCCTATCTTGGCTATGAAGATACCTATGATACTTATAATGAAGTTTATAAGAAGATGCATGAGATTAAAGAATATATAGAACAAGAGAATTTGGGTAGGGTGTATTTAGAGGAAAGTCTTTGTAATCCTAATTTATATTGTGCCAAGGATGTTTTAAATGAGGATGATTTTCAAATGGTTTTATTTGATTATGTGGGTATTGAAGGAAACTATTTGTCTGAGGTTTCAAAGGATATAAGTAACAATGCTCATTATAAGACTGCTATGAAAAGTTTTTATCATGATCCACATTTAACAAAGGAGCCAGACAACTATAGCTATAGAAGTGGTATGTATCCTGTTTTGATTGGCGTTGATACAAAAGATTTTTCTGATATTAAATTGAATTATATAAATGTTGTTGCGGGTAGAACTTTTACAAATGAAGAAATAGATGATGGCAAAAATGTTGTGATTTGTGGTCCTAACACCTATATTCTTTCAAGAAATGAAATAAGAGAAGTTAAGTTAGGTGATATCATTCCTCTTACCGTTGAGTATGGTGATGATATAAAAAGTTATGATTTTGAAGTTATCGGTATTGATGATGGCTCTTATGGTGGCTTAGTTATCGAGGACACGATGTTAATGGAAAAAGAGGGCATTGTTAATATGCTTGGTAATTCTTACTGTACATCATTATTTATTCCTCAAAAGGCTTATCTAA
Source organism: Solobacterium sp. (assembly GCA_022776215.1). Taxonomy (GTDB): domain Bacteria; phylum Bacillota_I; class Bacilli_A; order Erysipelotrichales; family Erysipelotrichaceae; genus Colivicinus. Next base: position 13,162 of record JALFIR010000065.1, read on the forward strand.
GAATTAGAAGTGATTTATTAGAAATGTACTATGAATATGGAAGACCTTATGAGGATGTTGATTATTTAACTAGTGAAGAAGCTATTTTCTATAATCAATATGGCGCTATTAGGTCAATGTTGATAGAGGCTGATAATTTAGATGATTATCAAAATATTGTCTTTTATATTAATGGTGAATTAAATAAATTAAATAAGATTTCTAATAGAGTAATTGAATATACTTCTTTTTCAAATTTAGATAGATTTTATGTTGTTATCAACAATATTAGTACCATTGAAGGCTTGTTGAAATTGGCAATTATTATTTCCTTATGTGCATTTTTGGTTGTCTTTGTCTTGTATGTGTTAAAGACTATTGAAGACGATAAGAAAGAATTAGCCCTGTATATAGTCTTGGGTAAAAAGAAGATTGAAGTGGTTTTTGGACTATTTATTGAATACTTAATAAAGTCAATAATTCCGATGATTTTATCTTTAGTACTAACTAGCGTTTTAGCGAATACTTATTTAAATCATATGAATAATAATCTAATTACTACTAATAATATTTTCTATAGTGGTGAATTAGATACTTTGGAAGTTAATATTGGTTTAAGTAATTATCTAGTTCCTATATTTGTAGTATTGGTAATTATGATTTTGGTTTGTGCTATTTCTTATATCAGAATAAGTAAATTAAATGTTAAGAAAATATTATTTGAGGACTGAATATGAATATTAAAATGGCATTGTTGTATCTAAGGAAAAATTTTAATAAGACATTGGCGTTGTTGATGTGTGTTTTCTTATTTTCATTCTTATTTCTATCGGTTTTGTCTATTAATAAGATTAGCGCTAACTTAAAAGAAGGACTTGTAAGTGATTTAACATACGATATAAGAATTAAAAATAGATTGTGTAAGGTTGATGGTGGGCGGGTTATTGAAAATGATTATGATTTCAACAATGAGTTTCAAGCAATCTATAAGATATTTAATGATTATGATTCTCATTATGATTTGTATGTAAAAATTCAAGTTGGCAATGAAGATGTTTATTACTTATATGGAAGTGATTCTACTTATTTAGAACAACATGATATTGAACTAGTTGAGGGAAGAACTTTTCTAGAAGGCTCTAATGAGGTGCTTGTTAACGAAAGGATGTTAATAGGCGATAGAAGTGTTGAAATTGGTGATGTGATTTCTGTTCCTGTAGCTTATAAATTACCAAACGATAACAAATTCTTTCCTCTTATAGATCATTATATTGATTATGAAGTTGTTGGCCTTTATAAGAGCCGTAATATTGATATCACAAATTATGAGAATGAATATATGCTTAATAATAGGATTTATTTAAGCAGAGAAAATGTTCTTGATTATTATGATGATTATATAAGTCTTTTTAAGGATCATAATATAAAAACTGTTGTAAACAATAATAATTATGTATTGAATGTAAAGTTTGTCGATGCTTATATAACGTTGGCTTCTTATGATGAAATGGAAGATGTTTATGTTGATGTTAAAAATAAACTAAGAAGCATTAATGGCAAAATTAGTTCGCTAGGTGATAAGTATGAGATAGAATCAAATACTGAATATGTTGATAGTATTATTTCGCCATTTGTAATGCTTACTGATAATGTTAAGAATGTTTTTGGCATTATGTATCTAGTATTTTTGATGATTATCGCTTTGTTTATAATGATTGAAATAAAAAATAGAACAAGAGAATTTGGAATTAAGAATGTTCTTGGAGTAAAAGATAGTGATAATATTAAAACATTCGTCATGGAAAAGTTAATGATTATTACCGGCGGTATATGTTCAGCTTATATTGTTTACTTACTAAGTTATAATTCTATTATTTCTTCTTATATTAATAAGAGAATAAATTTAGAGAATGATATATTAAATTTAATAGGTGTCAAACATCAATTTATATTTGATAATATCAATCATTCATATCTAATTAGTCCAATATATTTCATTGTTTATATGTTGGCTACTTTAACTGTTTGTGCTTTGTTGGTAGTGTTGTTGTTTAAGATGAATAAGCCAAAAAAGATTAAAGATTGTTTGTTACATTAAGGAGTGTTTATGAGGTTAGAAGTTAAGGATGTTTGTTTTTCTTATCAGGATGGAGAATCAAAGAAAGAAATATTTAATGGGGCAAGTTGTGAGTTTTTGGATAAAAAATTCTATTGTATTACTGGTCCATCTGGCTGTGGCAAATCTACACTATTATCACTTTTAGGTACTATAGATAAATGTGAGGATGGTTCAATTCTTTTGGATGGAAATGATATTTTTGATGATGAAAGTACATATAGAAAGAAGAAAGTTGGTTTTGTGTTCCAAGATTATAATTTGATTAACTATTTAGATGGTTTTGAAAATGTGGCTTTGGCGATGGAAATTGCAGGTAACAAGAAAGATGAAAATAGAATCTATGGTGCTTTAAGTGTCGTTGGTATTGATAAAACAACGGCTAAAAGAAAGGCTAATAGGTTGTCTGGTGGTGAAAAACAAAGAATCGCAATCGCAAGAGCTTTGATAAATAATCCTGAAATAATATTGGCTGATGAACCAACGGGCAATTTGGATGTTGATAATTCTAATATGATAGTTGATATATTTTTAAAATTAGCTCATGAATATGATAAGTGTGTAATTATGGTTACTCATAATCCCGATATTGCGAAAGTGTGTGATGAAGAATATTCTATTTCCAATAAAAACATTGTTAGAAAGAAGTAATGGCTCTAAAAATGTTTGATATTTGTAAAAATTGGCTCTAAAAATGTTGTTGAACTTAAAATATTGGCTCTATTTTTTGTATACAAAATAATTCATATTCCTTATAATGATGATATACGGAGGGTTTTTGTATGTCTTATTTAAAAAGAAAGATAGATATTTATTTAAATAATTGGTTTCATGATGCAGATAAAAAGCCTTTGATTATTAAGGGTGCTAGACAAATAGGTAAGACTGAATCTATTAGGCGTTTTGCGAGCACTCATTATGATAATGTTGTGGAAATAAATTTTGTTGAAAGTCCATATTTTAAAACGATATTAGCTGATGGCTATAATCCAAATGAAATAATAAAGAATATTACAAGAATCAATCCAGATATTGAATTTATAGAAGGTAAGACTTTAATATTTTTTGATGAGATTCAATCGTTTCCTGATATAGTAACTTCTCTAAAATTCTTTTCTATTGATGGACGCTATGATGTTATTTGTAGTGGCTCATTATTAGGAGTTAATTATAAACAAATCCAAAGTATTAGTGTTGGTTATAAGGTTGATTATGAGATGCATTCATTAGATTTTGAGGAATTTCTTTGGGCTAATGGCTATGATGATTCTTTAAAGAAAGAACTTCTTAATAATATGATTGAAGGAAGACCTATTGGTGCGGTAACTTTTGATAAATTAAACAAATTATTTATTGATTATGTAATATTAGGCGGTATGCCTGAGGTGGTATCCAAATATATAGATTCAAGTTCTTTTTCAAAAACTCGAGAGCTACAAAAACAAATTTTATCTGCATATAGAGAAGACATTAGAAAATATGCGGATGGTGTTGATCAAACAAGAATTGCTAGAGTGTTTGATGCGATTTCAGTGCAACTTTCGAAAGAGAATAAGAAGTTCCAAATTACTAAAATTGGGCATGGCGCAAGATTTCATGATTATGCAGGATGCATAGATTGGCTCCAGGATGCAGGCATTATTAAGAAGTGTTATTGTTTAAACTTTCCAGAATTACCTCTTAAGGGCAATTATGATGATACTAAGTTTAAACTTTATATGGCTGATACTGGATTGCTTGTGGCAATGTTGGATGATGAAACCCAAATGGATCTTAGGGTTAATAAGAACTTAGGTGTATATAAGGGTGCAATATATGAAAGTATTGTTGGTGAGGCCTTATATAAAAGCGGCTATTCTTTGTATTACTACAAGAGAGAAGATAGTTCTTTAGAAGAAGATTTCTTCATTAGAGATATTAATAATTTAATTCCGGTTGAGGTTAAGGCTAATGGTGGCAAATCTCAATCGATGAAAACATTAATCGAAAGCGAAAAGTATGGTGATATAAAATGGGGTATTAAATTATCTATGAACAATATTGGTTTTGAGAATAATGTTTATACCTTCCCATACTTTTGTACATTTTTATTAAAAGAATGGTTACAAGTTAGACAATAATCTTATTGACAAATATTTTATTTGTAGGACAATAAAGACAGTAAATAATCTATGTATAGAGGTAGCGACGAAAATTAGTAGTTAAGTGAAGAGGCATCTAATGATCTTTACAAAAGGTAACCGTCGCCGAATGTATTGGATAGGCATATCTAGTGCATGGGGAATTAGGGAATACCTATTTCACTCCTTCGTAAGAAGTGGCGCTATTGTATATTCGGTTGTCTAGATGAATCGTATGTGTGATAGCACATACGATTTTTTGCTTAATACATTAAAGGGGGTTTAAATGAAAAAGATACTTAGTGTATTAATGACAATTATGATGTTAGTGACTTTAAGTGGCTGCATCGTAGATTCTTCTGCTCATAGTGGTGTTGAAGATGGTGTTCTTACTATCGCTATGGAGTGTGCATATGCTCCATATAACTGGACACAAACAGATGATTCTAATGGGGCAGTGCCAATTAAGGACACTAGTGATTTCGCAAATGGTTACGATGTAATGATTGCGAAAAGGATTTGCGAGGCCAATGGATGGGAACTAGAGATTGTAAGAAGTGATTGGGACTCTCTTGTGCCTAGTGTGCAAACTGGTGTAATTGATGCGGTTATTGCAGGACAGTCAATGACTAAGGAAAGAAGTGAACAGGTAGATTTCGCTGGTCCTTATTATTATGCTAGTTTCGCTATTCTGGTTAAGAAAGATTCACCTTTGGCTAATGCAACTTCAATCAAGGACTTTGGTGGTTACAAGGGTACTGCTCAATCAGCTACTATTTGGTATTCTGATTGTTTACCTCAAATGGAAGATGCTTTGATTCAAACTGCTGCTGAATCAGCTCCGGCAATGATTATGGGAGTAGAAACTGGTATCTTTGATTTTGCGGTAACTGATTTGCCTACCGCAACAGGCGCTACTATTGCTTATGATGATTTAAAAATGTTGGATTTTAGCGGTACTGATGGTGATTTTGTATTTGACAATAGAGAAGAACTTGTTAATATCGGCATTTCTTTAAGAAAGGGTAATACAACTCTTAAGGAAGATATTGATAAGTATTTGAATACACTAACTGTTGAAGATTTTAATGAAATAATGAACGAGGCCATTAAGGTACAGCCTTTAGGGGAGTAATATTTTATGTTAATTGATGATATTGTAAAAACGTGGTCGACCTATTCTTCCACATATATGAGTGGTATTAAAAATACTTTACTATTAGCTTTTGTAGGTACAGTATTTGGTTGTTTAATTGGTTTCTTATGTGGTATTTTACAAACTATTCCATATAAGAAAAACGATAGTGGTATAAAAAAGTTCTTCATTAAGGTTTTAAGAGGACTTATTAGAGTCTATGTTGAATTCTTTAGAGGAACTCCAATGGTACTACAGGCTGTATTCTTCTACTATGGTGTTCCATACTTAACCCAAGGAACAAAGCTATGGAGTAGTGTATGGGCATGTGCAATGTTAGTTGTATCTATTAATACCGGTGCCTATATGGCTGAGACTGTAAGAGGTGGTATCTTATCAATTGATAAGGGACAAACAGAGGGTGCCAAGGCTATTGGTATGAACCATTGGCAAACAATGTTATATGTAATTATGCCTCAGGTGTTTAAGAATATTCTTCCTCAAATTGGTAATAACTATATTATTAATGTCAAAGATACTTCAGTAATGTTTGTCATTACCTTTACTGAATTCTTTGCGGCTCATAGAGCGGTAGTAGGTGCTACTTACTTATATTTCCCTAGTGCTGTTATTGAAATGATTGGTTATTTAACAATGACATTGGTTGCTTCATTTATCTTAAGACTAATTGAAAAGAAGATGGCTGGATCTTCTTCATATACACTAGCTACTGTTGATCAATTAGCTCCTACTAGTGGCATTTTAAATTCACCACTTAAGGGCAGCAACTATGATGAATATCATAAGGAGGGTGCAAAATAATGGAACCTATTATTGAAATTAAGCACTTATCTAAGGCTTTTGGTGATCATGTTGTTTTAAAGGATATTAACTTTAAGGTAAACAAGGGTGATGTTACTTGTATTATTGGCGCTTCTGGTTCTGGTAAGTCTACAATGTTAAGATGCATTAACTTGTTAGAGACTCCAAGCGGTGGTGATGTTCTTTATCACGGCGAATCAGTATTGGCTAAAGGCTATAAATTGGATACTTATAGAAGTCATGTTGGTATGTGTTTCCAATCATTTAATTTATTTAATAATATGACTGTTTTAGAAAATTGTATTATTGGACAGGTTAAGGTTTTAAAGAAGTCACGTGAAGAAGCTAAAGAGAATGCGCTTATGTATCTACAAAAGGTAGGTATGGCTGAATATATTAATGCAAGACCAGATCAAATTTCAGGTGGTCAGAAACAAAGAGTTGCGATCGCTAGAGCATTAGCTATGGAACCTGAAGTATTGTTGTTTGATGAACCTACAAGTGCCTTGGATCCTGAAATGGTTAACGAAGTATTAACTGTTATGCGAGAATTAGCTAAAGAGGGCATGACTATGATTGTTGTTACTCATGAAATGGGCTTTGCGAAACAAGTTTCTAATAGGGTTATCTTTATGGAAGATGGTTTAATTGCGGAAGAGGGTAGTCCTGAAGAAGTATTTGAACATCCTAAGAACGAAAGAACTAAGGAATTCTTGTCTAAGGTAGTTAATAAATAAGATATAAGCTGTTACTATAGGTAATGGCTTTTATTTTGGGCATAAGAAAAGCTCTCGTTTGATTGAGAGCTTTAACTATTTATTGACTATCTAGGGAACTTGATAGCAGCTTGAGCAGCAGCAAGTCTTGCGATAGGTACTCTATAAGGTGAGCAAGAAACATAATTTAATCCAACTTTATGGAAGAATTCGATAGAAGAAGGATCACCACCATGTTCACCACATACACCTAACTTGATATTAGGTCTTGTAGCTCTACCTTGGTCAGCAGCTAGTTTAACTAGTACGCCTACACCTCTTTGGTCAACTCTTTGGAATGGATCTTGTTCATAGATCTTAGCGTTGTAGTAATCACCTAAGAACTTAGCAGCATCATCTCTTGAGAAACCAAATGTCATTTGTGTTAAGTCGTTTGTACCGAATGAGAAGAATTCAGCTTCTCTAGCGATTTCACCAGCTAAGATAGCAGCACGAGGGATTTCAATCATAGTACCAACATGGTAGCTTAACTTGATATCGCTTCTGGCAATCATTTCTTGAGCAGTCTTAACAACGATATCCTTAACGAACTTTAATTCCTTAACATCACCAACAAGTGGGATCATGATTTCAGGAACTACATTCCAATCTGGATGCTTTCTTTGAGTGTTAATAGCAGCACCGATAACAGCCTTAGTTTGAGTTTCAGCAATTTCAGGATAAGTAACAGCTAATCTACAACCTCTATGACCCATCATTGGGTTAACTTCATGTAAGTTAGCGATAATAGCCTTTAATTCATCAACTGGCATGTTCATATCAACAGCTAATTCAACGATTTCCTTTTCGCCTGTAGGAACGAATTCATGCAAAGGTGGATCTAAGTAACGAATAGTCACTGGATTACCTTCCATAGCTTCATAGATACCTTCGAAGTCAGCTTGTTGTAAAGCTAATACTTTTTCAAGAGCTGCCTTTCTTTGTTCAACAGTCTTAGAAACGATCATTTCTCTGATAGCCTTGATCTTAGTAGCTTCGAAGAACATATGTTCAGTTCTAACAAGACCAATACCTTCAGCACCGAATTCTAATGCTTGCTTAGCATCACGAGGAGTATCAGCATTAGTTCTAATCTTTAGATCTCTTCTCTCATCTGCCCAGTCCATGAAACGCTTGAAGTAACCAGAAATTGTAGCAGGTTCTGTAGGAATAGCTTCGCCATATACGCAACCTGTAGTACCATCTAATGAAATCCAATCGAATTCATGATATGTCTTGCCATTTAATTCAAATGTCTTAGTTTCATAGTTGATCTTAATATCACCACAACCAGATACACAGCATTCACCCATACCTCTAGCAACTACAGCAGCGTGAGATGTCATACCACCTCTAACTGTTAGTACACCTTCAGCAACAGCCATACCTTCGATATCTTCTGGAGAAGTTTCAAGTCTTACTAGAACTACCTTCTTACCCTTAGCATGTTCATCCTTAGCATCTTCAGCTGAGAATACGATTTGACCACATGCAGCACCAGGAGAAGCAGCTAGACCCTTAGTAATAGGAGTAGCGTTCTTTAATGCTTCAGCATTGAATTGAGGATGTAATAGAGAATCTAATTGCTTAGGTTCAACCATCAATAATGCCTTATCAGTATCAACTAAACCTTCATCAACCATGTCACAAGCAATCTTTAATGCAGCAGCAGCTGTACGCTTACCGTTTCTTGTTTGTAACATGAATAATTTCTTATGTTCGATAGTGAATTCCATATCTTGCATATCATGGTAATGATGTTCAAGAGTATCACAAATCTTCTTGAATTCTTCATAAGCTTCAGGCATAACTTCCTTAAGTTGATCGATTGTTTGTGGAGTTCTAACACCAGCAACAACGTCTTCACCTTGAGCGTTCATTAAGAATTCACCAAATAACTTATTTTCACCAGTAGCTGGGTTTCTTGTGAAGGCAACACCTGTACCACAATCATCACCCATGTTACCGAATACCATCATTTGAACGTTAACTGCAGTTCCCCAAGAAGATGGGATATCATTTTCCTTACGATAGAAGATAGCTCTTGGGTTATTCCAAGATCTGAATACTGCCTCGATAGCTCTTTCTAATTGAACATTAGTATCTTGAGGGAAGTCTTCATTTAAGTTTTCCTTATAGAATGCCTTAAATCTTCTAACTAATTCTTCCATATCAGCTACATTAAGTTCAGTATCAAGCTTAACGCCCTTAGCTTCCTTGACTTCATCGATAATTTCTTCGAAACGCTTCTTAGATAATTCCATTACAACATCTGAGAACATTTGAATGAAACGTCTATAAGAGTCATAAGCGAAACGTCTGTTACCAGTCTTTTCGGCAATTGTTTCAACAACCTTATCATTGATACCTAAGTTAAGGATAGTGTCCATCATACCAGGCATACTTGCTCTTGCTCCAGATCTAACTGAAACAAGAAGAGGGTTGTTTTCATCACCTAACTTCTTACCAGCTTGTTCTTCAAGTTTTGCTAAACATTCTTTAACTTGAGCCATGATGTCGTCGTTGATTTTCTTACCGTCATCATAGTAAGCTGTACAAGCTTCAGTTGAAATTGTGAAACCAAAAGGAACAGGTAGTCCTAGACTTGACATTTCAGCTAAGTTAGCACCCTTACCACCAAGAAGTTCACGCATGCTTGCATTGCCTTCTGCAAACATATAAACATATTTCTTGCTCATCTATTTTTTCTCCTTCTTTAATTAGCTGTACTATTATATCAACTTTTATAACTTATCATTAGTATTTGTGTGTAAAAAAAGTAGCTAATTATTAATAAATGATGAACGCTTACAAAACTAGGGGAGATTATATTAATAAGGAAGAGAACATATCGTTCTTTTTAACATTAATATTTTTGTATGTAAAATTGCGCATATTTGGCACTTTATTAGAAAACATGATGAAAAAGCTTGTGCTATAATACGGTCATGAGTAAAAGAGGTTTTTTTAGTGAGCTTGTATTAAGTTTATTAATCGCAGCCATCTTTTTACTTATAGACTATAAGATTTCATTAGGTGTATTACTAGGATTCACCTTTTCTTTCCTAAATTATCGCCTAATTGAATATCGTTATAATCACCTAAACCATTACAACTCTTGGGTGATTCTAGGAGCACTATTTAGCACAAGCTTATTAGCTGTTCCTCTTGTTATTAGCTTCTTATTACCGAATATATTTAATTATATTGGGGTAGTAGTAGGCTTACTTGTTATTAAGGTTAAATTGATTATCGAGGCTGTTATTAAAAAATGACTATTACAATTCAAGCACACGTATTCTCTATCCTTATTATTTCAGCTATCTTAGCTATTATTATGCTTATACTGAATAAGGCACTTAGAGAATTTGATCCCTATTCGGAGCCAAAGGGACTAGTATTATTGGCTCTAACTGCTGTTGAAATGGTAGATAATTCAGTTAAAGCTGACGTTAATGATGAGATTTTTGATTACTTAGGTCCTTATGTTGGATACTTATGGGGCTATATCTTCTTGTCTTCGATATCAGGATTGTTTGGCAACCAAGCTGTTCCTACTGGGAACTTCTCAGTTACTTTGACTTTAGCTATTATTACTATCACGATGGTTGAAGTAAATAGTATTAAGTACAATGGTATTAAAAACTATGTTAAAGGCTTATTTGAACCAATGTTTTTATTTTTACCAATGAACATAATTGGTAAGATTTCACCAGTTATTTCTATGTCAATGCGTCTTTTCGCTAATGTTTTAGCTGGAACAATCATTATGACATTGTTCTATACGTTCTCAGGGTATGTATCTAGTCTTATTCCACTAATTGGAAAATTTGACTTTGTGGGTGTAGCTTTAGCTCCCGTACTTCATTCATACTTTGACTTAATTTCTAGTTTGTTGCAGACGTTTATCTTTACGTCTTTAACAATAATATTTATCGGAAAAGAATTGCCAGAAAAATAAGGAGGTTTTATTTATGGAATTAGAAAGAGGATTAATCGCAATCGCTGCTGCTATTGCAGTATTCACAGGTTTTGGTACTGCATTAGGTGAAGGTAATGTAGGTGCAAAGGCTGTAGAAGCAATTGGTAAGAACCCAGATGCTGCTGATAAGATTAGATCACAAGCAATCGTTGGTGCTGCCATTTCAGAAACTTGTGCTATCTACGGTCTATTAATTTCTTTATTGTTGATTTTCGTTTACTAAGGATCAAAAGGGTAAGAGATGACTTTTGATATTCAAGGTGTACTATTTCCCAATTGGATCACAATGCTTGTCCAGCTTTGTTCAACGTTGGTTCTATTTTTGTTATGTAAGAAGTTATTATGGAAGCCTGCTAGAGACATTCTAGCTAAAAGAAGAGATAAGATGAATGAGAATCTTATGTCTAGTCAAAAGTTAAGAGAAGATGCTTCTGTTGAACTTGATAAGGCAAAAGAAGAATTAGAACATGCTCGTAACAGATCTGGTGAAATAGTTGAGAGTGCTCGTAAAGAGGCTGAAAATCTAAGAGCTGAGATTGTTAATAAGGCTAATAGTGAGGCTAGTGCTAAGTTGGCTTTAGCTGATAAGGAAATCGAACAAAAAGAAAGGGATGCTCAAGATAGAATCCACGATGAAATGGTCGATGTTGCGATGGCTGCTGTTAGTAAACTTATGCAAGATAAAGCTACTTCTAGCGATGATAAGAAGGCTATTGAAGACTTTATTGGAGAGAAGAAATGAGTGTTTTAGCTAAGCGTTATGGTGAAGGACTTTTCTCTTTAGCACTTGAAAAAAATAAGGTAGCTGAATATAGGGAACAAATTGATTTTGTTAAGGTAACTTTTGATGAATCTAATGTGCTTCCTTTTATAAAAAGCTATAAGGTTTCTAAAGAGGAGAAAAAAGATCTTGTTAAGAATGCATTTGATAAGCATGTAGATCAATATGTCTTGAATTTCTTATTCTTGCTTATTGATAAAGATCGCATGGTTTATTATGATGACATTTTTGATGAATTTCATAAGCTTTGTAACGAACAATTAAAGATAAAAGAAGGCATTATTGAAACGGCTAGAGAACTAGATGAAGAGTCAATTAAGAAACTTGAGAAAGCCTTAAGTGATGGTGAATATACTGTAGTTCTTAAACCAAAAATCAATAAGGACCTTATTTCAGGTTTCCGTGTGACTATTGAAGAAAAGGTAATCGATAACACGATGAAACAAAGGATTAAACAGATGGAAGAGATTTTAAAGAGAAAGGATGGTGTCTATGGAGCTTAAGGCAAGTGAAATTAGTGCTTTAATTAAGAAACAAATTGAGAATTATAGTGCTGAAATTAAAGCCGACGATGTAGGTACTATCGTTAAAATTGGTGATGGTATTGCCATTATCCAAGGACTTGAAAATGCCATGTCTAGTGAACTATTAGAATTCCCAGGTGGCGTATATGGAATGGTCCTAAATCTTGAGGAAGATAGTGTTGGTGCGGTTTTACTTGGTGATGATACTAACATCAAAGAAAATGATGAAGTAAAAAGAACTGGTAGAATCGTTGAAGTTCCAGTAGGCGATGAGATGCTTGGTAGAGTTGTGAATGCTCTAGGACAAGCAATCGATGGCAAGGAACCTATTAACGCTAAGAAGTTTCGTCCTGTAGAAAGAGTTGCTCCTGGTGTTATGACTCGTAAGTCAGTATGCCAACCTCTTATGACAGGTTTAAAGGTTGTTGACTCAATGATTCCTATTGGTAAGGGTCAAAGAGAATTGATCATCGGTGATAGACAAACTGGTAAGACAGCTATCGCAACTGATGCGATCATCAACCAAAAGGGTAAGAATGTAAATTGTATATATGTTGCCATTGGTCAAAAGGCAAGTACAGTTGCTCAAATTAGCGAAAAGTTAAGACAACACGGTGCTATGGAATATACAACTATTGTATGTGCTAGTGCTAGTGAGCTTGCTCCACTTCAATATCTTGCACCTTATACAGGTTGTGCTATTGGTGAAGAGTGGATGGAACAAGGCAAGGATGTCTTAATCGTATATGATGACTTAAGTAAGCATGCGGTAGCTTATCGTACAATGTCTTTACTATTACGTCGTCCTCCAGGTAGAGAAGCTTATCCCGGTGATGTTTTCTACTTGCATTCAAGATTGCTTGAAAGAGCTGCTAAGTTGTCTGATGAATTAGGTGGTGGTTCTTTAACTGCATTGCCTATTATTGAAACACAAGCTGGTGATATTTCTGCATATATTCCAACTAATGTAATTTCAATTACTGATGGTCAGATTTTCTTACAAACAGAATTATTCAATTCAGGTGTAAGACCTGCAGTTGACTCTGGCCTTTCTGTAAGTAGAGTAGGTAGTGCTGCTCAAACTAAGGCTATGAAGGCTGTATCAAGTTCATTAAAGCTTGATTTAGCTCAATACCATGAATTATTATCATTTGCACAATTTGGTAGTGATTTGGATGCAGCTACTAAGGCTACTATTGAAAAAGGTGCTCGTTTAACAGAACTTCTTAAGCAAGCACAATACTCACCTCTTTCAATGGGTGAACAAGTATTATCTTTATTTGCTGCTAAGTATGGTTTCTTAAAGGAGCTTCCTATTGAAAAAGTAAGAGACTTTGAAACTTATATGCTTAAGACTTATAAGGAAAAGTATAGTGATCTTGTTAAGGAGATTGAAGAGAAACAAATTTTATCTGATGAGCTAGTTGCTAAGTTGAAAGATGCTACTGCTGCTATCTTAAAAGATTATAAAGAAATTTATGGTGCTTAATTATGGCAGGGAATAAAGCAGCTATTAAATCTAGAATTAAGTCAATTAATTCTACTAAGAAGATCACTGGTGCCATGGAACTTATTTCTAATGTCAAATTGACTAAGAATCGTTCTTTGATGCTTAAGAATAGAACCTATGCAGGTGCTTTGGAAGATATGGTTGCGAATATGCTTAGTGGTGAGATGATTAGTGAAAACGATTATCTAACTACTAAGGATGCCAAAGAAAAATTATATTTTGTGTTTACAAGTGATATGGGCTTGTGTGGTGGTTACAATATCAACATTGAAAAGCTTATTAAAGAGACTGTTTCTAAAGATGACTATATTATCTTTATTGGAAACAAGAGCTATGCTTCTATTAAAAAACTTGGCTACAACATCATTAATGAGATGACAAGCTCTGATACTGCCGATTATATGCTTATTAAAGAATTTGCAGATAAGGCATTAGAGATGTATCGCTTGAACAAGATTAATTCAATTAATGTTATCTACACTTGTTTTGTCAACAACATCAACTTCAAGGCTACAGTATTCTCAGTGTTGCCTGGTGAAAAGAAGGAAGATGAAAAAAGAGAATATAAGCAGATTGAATTTGAACCAAGTGCGGATGAAATCCTTAAGGATTTAATTCCGATGATGGTTGAGAGTCAAATCTATTCTAAGTATCTTGAGTCTAAGACAAGTGAACATGGTAATCGTCGTTTTGCGATGGAGAATGCAACTGATAACGCTAATGAGCTTACAGATAACTTATTGTTAGCTTATAACCAGGCAAGACAGGCCGCAATTACTCAGGAGATTACTGAGATTGTATCTGGCGCTGATGCCCTATAGGAGAAATAAATGGAAAATATTGGAAAAGTAGTACAAATTATTGGTCCGGTAATTGACGTTCGCTTTAGTGGTGATAATTTACCTAATCTTCATAATGCGATTAAAATCGAAAAGGGAGATGGTACTTACCTTACAGTTGAAGTAGCTCAACACGTTGGTGATGATGTTGTTAGAACTATTTCAATGGGAGCTACTGATGGATTTGTCCGTGGTGCTAAGGCTATCGACACAGGAAGTCCTATTTCAGTTCCAGTTGGTGATGCGGTACTAGGCAGAATGTTTAATGTCTTGGGTGATCCAATTGATGGCTTAGGTGAGGTTGTTACTGATAAGTATATGCCAATTCACCGTAATGCGCCTTCTTTTGATGAACAAAAGACAAGTGCCGAGATTTTAGAAACAGGTATTAAAGTTATTGACTTACTATGTCCTTATGCAAGAGGTGGTAAGATTGGTCTATTCGGTGGTGCCGGTGTTGGTAAGACCGTATTGATGCAAGAATTAATCCACAATATTGCGACTGAACATGGTGGTCGTTCTGTTGTTGCTGGTGTTGGTGAAAGAACAAGAGAAGGCAACGACATGTATTTTGAAATGAAAGAATCAGGAGTTCTTGATAAGACTGTACTAGTTTATGGTCAGATGAATGAACCACCTGGTGCTAGAATGAGAGTTGCCCTAAGTGGATTAACTATGGCTGAGTATTTCAGAGATGTAGAGAAACAAGACGTTCTATTATTCATCGATAACATCTTTAGATTCACTCAAGCAGGTAGTGAGGTTTCTGCCCTTCTTGGTCGTATGCCAAGTGCTGTAGGTTATCAACCAACACTAGCTACTGAAATGGGACAATTACAAGAAAGAATCACTTCTACAAAAGAAGGTTCTATCACATCTGTGCAGGCAATTTATGTTCCAGCTGATGACTTGACTGACCCAGCTCCAGCTACAACTTTCTCACATCTAGATGCTAAGACAGTTCTAGATAGAGGTATTGCAGCATTGGGTATCTATCCAGCTGTTGACCCACTTGAATCAAGTTCTAGAATGCTTGATCCACTAATTGTAGGTGAGGAACACTATAAGGTTGCTAGAGGTGTACAAGAATTACTTCAAAGATATAAAGAGTTACAAGATATTATCGCTATCTTAGGTATGGATGAATTGTCTGAAGAAGATAAGATTATCGTAAACCGTGCTAGAAGAGCTCGTAACTTCTTATCTCAACCATTCTCTGTAGCTACTCAATTCTCAGGACTTGAAGGAAAGTATGTAAAGATTGAGGATACTGTTAGAAGCTTCAAGGAACTTCTTGAAGGTAAGTATGATGATCTTCCAGAACTTGCTTTCATGTCTGTAGGCGCTATTGAAGAAGTAAGAGAAAAAGCTAAGGTACTTTCAAATGATTAAGGGTCAAATCGTAACTCCTCATGGTTTATATAAGGAGTTTGAGACACCTTTTATCAATATTACTTCTAAGGATGGTGAAAGAGGTATCCTAGAGCACCATGTTCCTGTTTGTTTCATGTTAGACATTGGAAAACTAGAGACTAATGAAAATGGTGAGGATAAGGTCTATGCCATCAATGGTGGTATGTTCTATTTTGAGAAGGGTGTCGCTAATATTCTAGTTGATACTATTGAGTCAAAAGAAGAGATTGACCTTAATAGAGCTATCGCAAGTAAGGATCGTTCATTGGAAAGACTTGAAAAGAGAGATCCTAATCTTGACTTGAAGCGTGCTGAATTAGCTTTAAGAAGAGCTATGAATCGTATTAAAATTGCATCTTAAGATGCAATTTTTTATGTCAACTTGGCTTAATCATAAATATATGTAAGCGTTTACATTTATTGATGATTATGTTATATATAAATTATAAGAAGGAGGATTTATTATGTTTAAAAAAATTTGTTTATCATTAATTGTTTTGATGCTTGTGGGTACTTTCAATTTTAACTTATTCGCTCAAGACAATACTGTTATTCCTTGTGGAGCCTATGTTCCATTTAGTAGAACATTTACCGTTCCTCAGAAAACAGATACTACAATCACTGTTGAAGGTAGTTATGAAAGAGTCAATGGTGTTGCCACAAATATTGATGTTACAAGATGTTATGCTAGTAACTCCTCTGTAACCATTGATGGCGTTTATCCTTTCCAAAACGGTTGGAATATTACTATAGATGTTTATTACCGGTACTTAGGTAATTTATATGTTTATACGGTATCTGCATAGGTAATATGAGATATGTTTTAAATAAGATAAGTAAAAATATGACAAAGACAATGTTTAAAATAGTGATGTTTTTCATTGTCTTTTTTATGTTGTTTGTTGCTATTTTTTTTAATGATGTTAACAAGAAAATAGAAGATTATTTATTTAAGACAATAGGTATCAATATCGTTTTATACGGAGATATAAATGATTACGAATTTAACGGTTATGTCAATGATTTTGATACCTATAATAAGATATGTTCAACTATTAAAGACACTGCATCTTATATTGAAGAAAAAAAGCTAGGCGTTGTAAATTTTGAACAAGGTTTACACTGTTCAAAGGTAATCAGTGCTCAAAATATTAATGATGATACTTTTTATGAAATGGTTTTATACAATATTGATCAAGGCGATAGTTTTTTAAATACGGTAAGTAAGGATATAAATAACAATAGGCATTATTTGACATCTATGGAGCGTTTCTATCAAGATCCTAATTCTGATGAGGTTCTTGGTTTAATGAATGAATCGTTTTATCCAGTGCTTATAGGTGTTAATCAAAGTAAATTTAGTGATTTAAAACTTGATTATATGAATATAGTTATGGGAAGAACCTTTAGTAGAGAAGAAATAGATGAAGGCAAAATGGTTGCAGTTGTTAATAGTCAAACATATTTATTAGATAGAAACAACATCTCAAATGTAAAAATAAAGGATACTATTCCAATAACAGTTACATATGGGGATAGACAAGAAGTATTTGAATTTGAAGTAATTGGAATAAATGATGGAAATGTTGGAGGATTATCTATTCAAGATACCTATACTTTTGATAATTTTGCTTATATTTTTGTATATCCGCAATCTTATTCCCATAATATTTATATACCAAATAAGTGTTTTGAAAAGATTAGACAAAGCCTTTTAGATTTTTATTTAAGCGCTGATAAAAAACCTACAAAACAAAACAATGTAAATGAAGAAGCTATTTATTATGGTCAATATGGTGGTATAAGGCCTCTTGTTATTACAGTTGACAGTCTTGACCATTATTTTGAGATTCTTTCATATATCAAGACTGTAAATAAGAGATTAAACAATCTTTCTGATAGGGTAATTGAATATACTTATTTTACAAATCTTGACCGCTTCTCATTGGCAATAAGTAGTATTAACACCAATAAAGGATTGTTCAAGATTGCTAGTGTTGCTTCCATTTTGGTTACAGCTGCTCTTTTTATCGTCTTTATCTT
Organism: Solobacterium sp.; assembly: GCA_022776215.1. Lineage (GTDB taxonomy): Bacteria > Bacillota_I > Bacilli_A > Erysipelotrichales > Erysipelotrichaceae > Colivicinus. The sequence continues at coordinate 31,181 of JALFIR010000065.1, forward strand.
AAATGATGTTGAGAATTATAAGAAAGACATTGCGATTTGCATTGTGCTTGGAAATAGTAAAAAAAGAATGATCTTACAAATTTTATGGGAGTATCTTTTACTTGGAGTATTTCCTTGTATATTGGCTTTTTCTCTTTCTAATTATCTTGTTACAAACTATGTTTCTAAGTTAAATATGAAACTGATTGATATTTCTACATCTAGTATCTTTACTGATTATGTTTCTATTATTGATGTAAAAACATCAGCATATATTAAAATATTGCCTATATTAATTGTGCTCATTTCATTATTAATAGCTTGTATTATCAGCTATTTAAAGCTTAGTCTAATGAGTACGTATAAGATATTAACAAGTGGAGAGTAAGATGGAATTAAAACAAGCATTGTTGTATTTAAAAAGAAATATTTATAAATCATTGCCTTTGTTTTTGGTAATCTTCTTCTTTATTTTGTTGTTTATGACTTTTGATTCTATCAATATAAGCAGTCAATATTTAACAAATGAACTGAAAAATGATCTTAGTTATGAAATCAAAATTCAAAATAGATTATGCAATATCAATGATTTTAACAAGTATGCTAATGGTAGCGATTTTTATGCTGAATTTTCTTTGATATATGATTTTTTAAATAAGTATCCATCTGATTTTTATCCTGTTATAAATATTTATGAACAAAATTCTAATCTTGATGCTAATCCTAGATGGCTTATATATGGGGTAGATGAAAATTATTTCGAAGAAAACAATATCGATATCATTGAAGGCACAATATTTGATAAAGACAAGAAAGAAATAATCGCTAATAAAAAGATGAAGATTCTAGAGAATGGAGTAGCTAGAGAAATCCAAATCGGGGATATTGTATCTTTGCCAATAGGCTATAGGACAAATGATAGATTTAAAATAGCGCCTATTGTTGAATATTATGAAGAATATGAAGTTGTTGGTTTATATAAGCCACGAAATCCTCGAATCGATAAATATGAAGAAGATTATTTATTAAATGAAAGATATTATGTATCGCAAAAAGAATGTATTGATTTATATGAAAATTTTATATCCTTATATAGAGAAAACAATCTAAAAACATTATATAGTGATAAATATTATGTGCCTAATTTTCATTTTTCAGGCGTTTCATTGAAATTTGAAAATGAAGAAGAAATGAATAAGGCATACAAATTAATTGAGAGCGATCTTATTTCTTTCAACAATAAGTTAAAAGATATTAAACCGGATGCTGATACTTATAGTCTTACTACTACAGATGAATATATCAACAACATCATGTCTCCTTTTAAATCTTTAAACGATAATTTCACTTTAATAGAAATAGTGATGATAATCGCATCTATTATTATCGTTGTTTTGATTGTGTCTTTAAATATCAAAAACAGAATGAAAGAATTTGGTATTAAGAGAGTATTAGGAATGCATAATTTTCAGGTTGCTTTGGCATATATTGTTGAAAACATAATTATCTGTTTGTTGGCATCTTTTTTGTCTATTTTAATTTATAAATTATTTATCGCATCTTTTTTAAATAATGTAGTTAGTGATAATTTGAATGTCTTAAGCGAACTTGTAAGAATTGCTGGTGATGATACAATCATTTCTATTAACTTTAATAGCCACTTCATTAATCCGAATGTTAGCGCTTATCTGCCACTTGTTTTATTTTCTTTATTAATAGTTGCCATCTTGTCTTTAATACTTTATTTATTGTTTACTCATAAAAATCTAAGGGAAACTTTAGTTTAAAGAATAATTCCTTTTGGCTTAATTATTGATGTTTGTCTTTAAAAATCGCTTAATGATATAATAAAGTAGTTATTGGAGGTCAAAATGCCTATAAATACTAAAACAAATTATGGAGATATCAAAATCTCTGATGAGGCTATCGCATCTTTAGTTGGTAGTACTGTATGTGAATGCTATGGCATCGTTGGAGTTGTCTCAAAATCTTATGTAAAAGATAGTTACAATGCTCTTTTAAAGAAAGAAAGCTATTCAAAAGGCGTTCTTCTTTCTAAGAAAGGCAATGATTTAAAAATTGACATTTATGTTGTTGTTTCAGCAGGTGTGAAGATTTCAGAAGTTATTATGGAAGCACAAAAGCGTGTTAAGTATACTGTTGAAAAATCTATTAATATGGATGTTAAAGAAGTAAATATTCATGTTGAAAGGGTTAAAGGAAACTAATAATGAAATTATTAAACGGAAAAGATTTTAAGGAAATGCTTAGCAGTGGTGCTGCTAATCTTGATAATAATCAAGCTGAAATAAATGCACTAAATGTTTTCCCAGTACCAGATGGTGATACAGGCACTAATATGTCTATGACATTTAACAGTGGTGCTAAGGAAGCTAACCAATGTTTCTCAAATAATATTGGTGATGTTGCTAAGTCATTGTCTAAGGGTTTACTTATGGGAGCTAGAGGTAACTCTGGTGTTATTACATCTCAAATCTTTAGAGGTTTCGCTCAAAGTATTGAGGGTAAGGAAGAAATCAATACTAAGGAATTAGCTGAAGCATTTGAAAATGGTACAAGAGTTGCTTATAAGGCAATTATGAAGCCAGTTGAGGGTACTATCCTAACTGTTATTCGTGAGGCTTCTTGGTATGCAAATAGGGAAGTTAAGGAAAATCCTAAGATGGATATTGAAACTTATTTCCATAGACTTGAATACTTCATGGAAGATTCTCTAGAACATACACCAGACTTATTACCTATCTTGAAGGAGGCTAATGTAGTTGACTCAGGTGGTGCTGGTTTATTAAAGATTGTACAAGGTTTTATCGCTTATATTGATGGCACACCTGTAACAACAAATGCAGTTGTAGTAGAACTTGCTAGAAATGCTCAATCAGTATTTGAAAATGAAGAATTTGGTTACTGTACAGAATTTATCTTACGTTTAAAAGAAAACTACTTAAAGGGTTTTGATGAGAACGTATTAAAGAATAAGTTAGCTAAGGAAGGCGAATCTTTAGTCTTTGTTAGAGATGAAGATTTGATTAAGGTCCATATTCATACTTTACATCCAGGTGATGCTTTAAATCTTGCTCAAAGATATGGTGAATTTGTAAAGATTAAAGTTGAGAACATGCAAGAACAACATTCTGAGCTTGTTAAAGAAGGCGAAGTAAAGCCTAAGGAAAAGAAGGCGATTGGTGTAATTGCTGTTGCGGCAGGTGATGGTGTTACTAATTTAATGTATGAATTGGGCGTTGATTGCGTTATTTCGGGTGGTCAAACAATGAATCCTTCTACTAGTGATTTTATTGAAAAGATTAAGGAATTAGACCACTGTGAGAAGATTATGATCTTCCCTAATAATTCAAATATCATGTTAGCTGCTAAACAAGCTAAGGACTTAGTTGATTATAAGGAAGTTGAAGTAATCGAATGTAAGTCAATCCAAGCATGTCTAAGTGCTCTAGCTCGTTTTAGTCCAGAAAGCGACTTCAATGAATTAGTTGCTGAGTTCAATGAACTATGTCCTAGTATCAAGACTGCTAGTGTTACTTATGCAGTTAAGGATTCTTCAATTGATGGCATAGAGCTTAAGGAAGGTGACTATATGGCTATGATTGGCAAGTCAATCGTAACTAATGGTACTGACTTAAGCGAAGTATGTCGTTTGATGTTAGAGAAGTTCTTAGATGAAGATAGCGAATTATTAACTTTAATTACAGGTGAAGATGCTGATGAAGAAATCACTGAAAGAATTGTTGAATATGTAGAAAACAATTCTGATATCGAAGTAGATGTAATTAAGGGCGATGTTCCTGTATATTACTACTTAATGGGTCTTGAATAAGATTTAACTTAAATATTAAATATATTTGATTAATGGCGTGTGATTCGCCATTTTTCTTTATATTAGTTTATTTGTGAGAATAGTAAAGTAGTCATTTGTCGTATAATTAATTCAAGATGAAAATTAACACTAGAAGAAAGCTCTTGGTTTTTAATATTATCATTATTGCGATTATTATGATTTCAATATCTTTCTTTTCTAAGCGAGTTTTACAACAAGAGGAAGAGGATAATCGCTATAATTTCATGACAAATGTAGAGTCAATGAAGAAAATTGCCAAGAATTATCTTATTAGTGAACAGGGTTATGTTGATAATTGGGCTTATTATATTTCTAGTAATGATATGACACTAGATGAAGCTTGGAGTTTTTTAAAGAGTATTAATACTAATGAAAAGCGTATGGTTCATATTGTTGATGTGGATACTTTTGAAGCATATACAACTTATTATGATGGTATCTATTCAATTGCCACTTATAAACAATTAGCGTCAAAACATACAAGTGACTTGTTTGAAGAAACGCTTGATAAGATGATGAGAAGAGAATATGGTGATGATACCTTGGTTGTTTTAGGTAAATATCTTTTACAAGAAAAGTTATCTGATGGTATCGCTCTAGGACATAAGATTAAGTTAAAAGATAAGAATTATCTATTATTAAGGGTACTTCCAAGTAATGAAATAAGTAATTTCTGGACTCTTTCTTCTGATTATTCTGGTGGAGTCATGGGTTTGATGAATAAGGATGGTAACTATGTTATTAAGCCTATTTCAACTGACGGTGATTCTTTTATTGCGGATATCATTAAAAATAATCCTATAGAAGAGTTGGAATTAAGAGGTTTAAAAGGAACATTTGAATATAAAGATCTAAAGGGTAGAGAGTATCTTTGGTACTATTCAGCCTTTGCGGATAATCCAGACCTTTATATTTTAGGTGGTGTATCATTAGCCAGTTTAAAAAGTAATGACATTATTGTTTACGGAGCTTTTGTGACCATTTTATTATTAATTATTTTAATTATATGTGATGGTTTCTTTGTCCGCAGCATTAACAAGAAATTAGAGACTGCCTTATATGAAGCTAATAAGGCTAACAAGGCTAAGACTGACTTCTTGTCTGCTATGTCTCATGATATAAGAACACCGATGAATATTGCCATGGGTATGACTTCTTTAGCTTATAAGAATAGCGATTCTAATGATGTTAAGGATTATTTAAAGAAATCTATGGTGGCTGGTAAACAATTATTGACTTTAATTAATGATATCTTGGATATTTCTAAGATTGAATCTGGTAAATTATATATTAATTCTAATATGATTAGTCTAAAGGACTTTGGAAATCAATTAAAGGATTTGATGTTGCCTTATGCTAAGGAAAAGGGCATTGAGATATCTTGTGAATATAACGATTTAGATAATACTTATATCATTGGTGATGAAATAAGACTTAATCAAGTTTATGTTAACTTGTTATCTAATGCGATAAAGTATACCCCAAAGGGTAAAAAGGTTTTTTATTCACTTAGTGCTATTAAAGAAAATGAATTGTGTAAATTAGTTTTTGTCGTAAAGGATGAAGGAATAGGCATGAGTGAAGAATTTCAAAAGACTATGTATAACTCATTTACAAGAGCTATTGATTCTAGAACTAATTCTAAGACCAGCGGTACAGGACTTGGTTTAACAATTACTAAGCGTATAGTAGATTTATTAGAAGGTGATATTGAATGTGCAAGTAAGCTTAATGAGGGCACAACTTTTAGGGTTACTTTTAAGATGCCTTTATCTAATAAAGTAAATGATATTAAGAGCGATGATGATACTAAAACAATAAAGGGTTTAAAGATAATGGCTGTTGAAGATAATGACTTAAACTTTGAAATTGTTGATGCCTTATTAAATGAACAAGGATGTATTACTAAACGTTGTATTAATGGTAAGGAATGCGTTGAAGAATATAATAGTGATTATGATGTTATTTTGATGGATATTCAAATGCCGGTAATGAATGGCTATGAGGCTTGTAAGGTATTAAGAGAAAAGGGTGTGATAACACCGATTATTGCGATGAGTGCTGATGCCTTTGCGGATGATGTGGCAAGATGTTTGAAATGTGGTATGAATGATCATGTTTCTAAGCCAATTAATGCTGATAAGTTGTTTGATGCGATAAGGAAGGTTATTTAGATGAATGATGAATTAAGAATAAAGGAATTAAGAGATTTAATTACGAAGTGTAATTATGAATATCATGTGCTTGATAAGCCAACGATGCTTGATAGTGAATATGATATGTTGTTTAGGGAATTAGAGGAACTAGAGGCTAAGCATCCTGAACTTTATGATCCAGCTAGTCCTACTAATAAGGTTGGCTATTCTATTATTGATTCTTTCAATAAGGTTACTCATACTAAGCCAATGTTATCTTTGGGTGATGTCTTTTCTTATGATGAACTAAGACAATGGTCAAAGAAGATTACTGATATTTATCCAAGTGTTGAATACTGTGTCGAATATAAGATTGATGGTTTGGCAATGTCTTTGATTTATGAAGATGGCCTTTTAAAGCAAGCTGTTACAAGAGGCGATGGTTTAGTAGGTGAGGATGTAACTAATAATGTAAAGACTATTAAGTCTATTCCTTTAAAGATTAACTATAAGCAACGTTATGATATTAGGGGCGAAGTTTATATGCCTAAGGCTGCTTTCTATAGTTTGAACGCGAAAAGACGTGATAATGGCGAGGATGAGTTTGCCAATCCTAGAAATGCAGCTGCTGGTTCTATTAGACAATTAGATTCAAGTGTTGCGGCATCTAGAGGCTTAAATGGTTTCTGGTATCATGTGCCAGATGATATAAATGCTTCTACTCATTATGATTCATTGATGTACGCAAAAAGACTTGGCTTTAGAGTAAATGATACGATGCGTCTTTGCGATAATATCGAGGATGTTATTAAGGTGATTGATGATACAGCCAAGATTCGTGATGAGCTTCCTTATGAGATAGATGGCATGGTAATCAAGGTTAATAGTTATGCTATGCAAAAGGAATTAGGTTTTACATCACGTATTCCTAAGTGGGCAATTGCTTATAAGTTCCCAGCAGAAGAGGTGAGAACTAAGGTAGAAGATATTTTTATTACGGTAGGAAGAACTGGTAAGTGTACTCCTAACGCAAAGTTTTCTCCTGTTAAGTGTGCAGGCACTACTATTGGTTATGCCACACTTCATAATGAAGACTATATTAAAGAAAAGGATATCAGAGTAAATGATACGATTATTGTACGTAAGGCTGGCGATATCATTCCTGAGGTTGTAAGAAGCGTTAAAGATAATAGAGATGGTAGTCAAGTACCTTATGTTTTCCCTGATACTTGTCCTGTGTGTGGTGGCAAGTTATATCGTTTTGAGGATGAGGCTGCTCATTTCTGTATCAATAGTGATTGTCCTGCAAGACTTGTCTTTGGTATTGCACATTTTGCCAGCAGAGATGCGATGAATATTGATGGACTTGGTGAAAAGAAGGTTGAGACTTTCTTTAATCATGGCATTTTAAGTAGTTTTGAGGACATTTATAAATTGTTTAATAAAAAAGATATTATCTTGAATATCGATAAGTTTGGTCTAAAGTCTTATGAAAACTTAGTGACAGCTATTGAAAATTCTAAGAAGAATTCTCTAGAAAAATTATTGTTTGGACTAGGTATTAGACAAGTTGGCGAGAAGGCTGCTAAGATTTTAGCTTCTAACTTTAAGAATATGGATAATCTAATGAAGGCTACGGTAGAGGATTTAAGCAATATCAAGGATATTGGTCCTATTACAGCTGAGGGTATTGTTGATTACTTTAGTGATGAGAATAATGCCAAGATGATTGAACAGCTTAAGTTGTTTGGTTTGAATATGGAATATATTGATAATTCAGTAGATTCAAATAGTCCATTTAAGGATAAGACAGTTGTTTTAACAGGTACTTTGAAGATTTATACTCGTAAACAGGCGAGTGAGATGTTGGAGAATCTAGGGGCACATTGTGCAAGCAGTGTTTCTAAGAATACTGATTATGTAATATATGGTGAAAGTGCTGGTTCTAAGCTTACAAAGGCTAAAGAACTTGGTGTTACAACAATAAGCGAAGAAGAATTTGTAAACATGCTATAATTGATGGGTATGGAAAAAGAAGAGATTAAAATTTTAGCTAACAAATTGATGTTTGATGTAAGTGATAAAGAAGCTGAAGATATCGCTAATGATTTTGGCATGTTGGAGAAAATGCTAAGTTTTTTTGATGAGATTGATACTAGCGGTGTTGAAGAGATGATTTATCCTTTTGATGATGAAACTGCTTATTTTAGAGAGGATGAGGTAACTAATGTCCTAAGCCAAAAGGATGCTTTGGCTAATGCGCCAAAACAAATTTCAGGGCATGTTATAGTTCCTAGGGTACTTAAATAATGAGATTTGAAAATGTATGTAGTACAAAAGAAGCTTATGATAAAGTTTTAGCCGTTAATGAAAAGCTAAACTGTGTAGTTACACCGATTGAGCCTAATAAGGAAGGCATTGCGATTGGTATTAAGGATAACGTATGTACTAAGGGTGTTTTAACTACTGCTTCATGTAAGATTTTAGAAAATTATGTTCCTGTTTATAATGCGACTATTATGGACAAGTTAGAGGCTAATGGTTTTGTGCCTGTTTGTAAGGCTTCTATGGATGAACTTGCAATGGGTGGCACTAACTTAACTGCTGTTACAGGTCCTGTTAGAAACCCATATGATTTAAATAGAATTTCTGGTGGTTCTTCTGGTGGTAGTGCGGTTCTTGTTGCTTCTGGTGCTTTAAGTTGCGCTATTGGTAGTGATACAGGTGACTCTATTAGAAAACCAGCTTCATATTGTGGTATTGTTGGTGTTAAGCCAACTTATGGCCGTATTTCTAGATATGGTATTATCCCTTATGCATCTTCTTTGGATCATGTAGGTTATTTCACAACTTGCATTGATGATGCATGTAAGATGCTTGAAGTATTGGCAGGTAGAGATGATAAGGATATGACTTCTAGTTATAAGGAAGTTTTACCTTATTCTAAGAACTTGAATGCTGATGTTAAGGGTAAGAAAGTTTTAGTATTTAAGAATGTCATTGATGCCATTTCTAATAATGAAATCAAAGACTTATTTAATAAGGTGGTTGAAGGCTTAAAGGCTGATGGTGCTATCGTTAAGGAAGTTACTTTTGATGAAAAGCTAATGAGGGCTATTCTTCCTACTTACTATATTATTGCCAATGCTGAGGCTACTGCTAATCATTCTAATTTAGATGGTATTAATTTTGGCAGAAGAGCTGATGGCAAGACTATGGAAGAGATTATGATTAATTCTCGTAGTGAGGGCTTTGGTCCTTGGATTAAGAAGAGATTTGTCTTTGGTTCTTATGCACTATTTGAAGAGAATCAAGATAGAATCTTAAAGAAGGCTCATAAGATTAGAAGATTAATCGTTGATGAAATAATGAGAGAATTAAAAGAGGCTGATGTGTTGATTGCACCAGCTGCACCTAGTGTTGCTCCACTAATTGATGGTACAAGTACTGATGAATTATCTTTAGAATATTTGATAGCGGATAATCATATGGTTATTGGTAATTTTGGTGGTTTACCTTCTTTGACTTTGCCTATGGGTTTGATTGGCGGTTTACCAGTTGGCGTTAATGTTACTGCTAATCCTTTTGATGAGCAGACAATGTTTGATTTGTCTAAGGCGATTGAAAATAGAACTGGTCTTATGGGTATGACAAAGGAGGATTTTTAATATGGAATATGATGTAGTCGTTGGTATTGAAATTCACCTTGAGTTAAATACACTTACTAAGATGTTCTCTGGTGCTCCTTATAAGTTTAAACAAGAGGCTAATACTTGTACTAATGAAGTAGACTTGGGTATGCCAGGTACTTTACCTTGTTTAAATAAGGGTGCTGTAAAGAAGGCTATTGCCTTATGTAGTGCCTTACATATGAATATTGATACTTTGGTTAAGTTTGATCGTAAGAATTATTACTATAGTGACTTGCCTAAGGGTTTCCAAATTACACAACAATTTCATCCAATTGGTTCTAATGGTTATATTGATATTTATTTAAATAACGAATATAAGCGTATTAGAATTAATCGTTGTCATATGGAAGAGGATACTGCGAAACAGTTCCATTTAAACGATTTTACTTTGATTGACTATAACAGAAGTGGTGTTCCTTTGTGTGAAATCGTTTCGGAACCAGATATTACAAGTGGTATTGAGGCTCAATTGTATGTTGAAAAATTAAGACAAACTTTTGAGTATCTTGGTATTTCTGATGCGAAGATGGAAGAGGGTGAGATGCGTTGTGATGTCAATGTATCTATTATGCCTAAGGGTTCTAAGGTCTTTGGTACTAAAGTAGAGATTAAGAATTTAAATAGTATTGCCAATGTTAAGGAAGCTATCGATTATGAAGTTAAAAGACAGGCTGAAGTATTAGAGAGTGGCGAGGCTGTTGTTCAAGAAACTAGACGTTTTGATGAAAAGACAATGTCTACTGTAAGTATGCGTAAGAAAGAGGGTAGTGTTGACTATAAGTACTTCCCTGAGCCAAATATCCCGCCTGTAAGAATTCCTCAATCTATGATTGATGAAGTTTTAGCTAATATGCCTGAGCTTCCTGATACTAAGTTGAAGAGATATTTAGGTGAATATAAGTTAAACGAATATGATGCTTCTATCATTTTGGCTAATAAGGAATTGGCTAATTACTTTGATAAGGCTATGAATACTGCCGCTAATCCAAAGAGCTTATGTAATTTATTGACTAGTGAACTAGCTGGTTTATTGGCTAAGAATAGTTTGGATATTACTGCTTCTCCTGTTTCTTATGATAATCTTGCGATGTTGTCTAATATCTTAGATAAGGGTGAGATATCTTCTAAGCAGGGTAAGGTAGTACTTGAGGAAATGTTTAATACTTCTAAGTCTCCTAAAGAGATTATTGAGGAAAAGGGTATGAAGCAAGTTTCTAATGAAGATGAAATATTGAAGATTGTTACTGAAGTATTGGATGAGAATCCTCAATCAATTGTTGACTTTAAGAATGGTAAGGATAGAGCTTTAGGTTTTATGGTTGGCCAGGTAATGAAGAAGTCTAAGGGTCAGGCTAATCCAAAGCTTGCGAGTGATTTGTTGACTAAGGAGTTATCTAAAAGATAAAATATAGCTTATGGAAAAGGTTAATAAGAAAGAAAAACAAGTTAAGGGTAAAAAGAAATTATCTAAGGGTGCTTTGGTATTAATTATTTCATTAATTATTATTTTGATTCCTTGTTTAATTTTTGGTGGTATTTTAATTTCTGCTGCCTTAGAAAGTGGTAAACCAGTTGATGGTAATCGTTTTAAGGGCGATTTAAATCCAGCTATCACAAGTTCTAATACAAGCAGTATTAAAAATAGCATTGAGGCCCTAAGTGGTGTTGAAAAGTGTGATATCGAGCTTACTTCTGCTCAATATCGTGTGAATGTAGATACAGTTGATACTTTAACTGATAAGCAAATCGAAGACTTATGTGTTGATATTTACAATATCGTTAATAAGGAACTGCCTATGGCTACTTATTTTACAGCTTCAAGTTCTGAGAAGATGTATGATTTAGCTGTTAATGTCTACAACAAGATTGATGATGATAATATCTATTACATTTTGACTAAGAATTCTAAGATGGATACTTATTCAGTTCAATGTGTATCAAGTGCTGTTGATGAAGAACTTGCTTCTGATTTAAGAGGCGAGAATGATATTGAAGAGCCTACAGAAAAGGATGATGATGCCTCATAGTTATATGAGGCTTTTTTCTCATGAAGAATGCAATTATAAGACTTGAGTGTGTTGATATAACAGTAGATGGCCAGGGCGTTTGTAAAAAGGATGGATTGGTCGTTTTTGTCAAGGAAATGATTCCTGGTGAAGTAGCTGATGTTAAGATTATCGCCAATAAGAAGACTTTAGCCTTTGGTATTATCGATAAGCTTATTGTAGCTAGTCCTTTTCGCATTAAACCAGATTGTCCAATTAGCTATAAGTGTGGTGGTTGTGATTATCGTTATATCTCTTATGATTATCAATTAGAGCTTAAGAAACAAATATTAGTTTCAACTTATAAGAATGCTGATTTAGATGTAAAGATTCATGATGTTTTAGGAAGTGATGATCCTTTCTTTTATCGTAATAAGGTACAGGTTCCAGTTAGGGATCATAAATTTGGTTTCTATCGTAAATTCTCTAACGATATTGTTGAATTTGATAAGTGTTATGTTCAAACTGAATTATCAAATATCATCTTTGATGATATTAAAAATAGCTTATTAAATAAGAAGATTGATCAATACTTTAGACATATTTTAATTAAGCATGCTAGGGGTACTGATGAGGTGATGGTTGGCTTTATTGTTAAGGACTTTAATATTCCTAAGATTGATGAAGTCACAGATGAACTTACTACAAAATATAGTCAAATAAAGTCAGTTATTTTAAATTTAAATACTCGTAATGATAATGTTATTTTGGGTGATGAAGAAAAGATTTTGTTTGGTAGAGAATATATCGTGGATGAATTTGATGGTTTAAAGTTTAAGATTTCATTAAAGTCTTTCTATCAAATTAATTATCATCAGATGCAAAAGCTATATGCAACTGCAAGAGATTTGGCTAATGTGAATAAGGATACAAGACTATTAGACTTATTCTCTGGTATTGGTACTATCTCATTGTTTATGGCTAAGTATTGTAAGGAAGTGACTGGTGTTGAGATTGTTAAGGCCGCTGTTGAAAATGCTAAGGATAATGCTAAGTTAAATAACATTACTAATGCGACTTTCTATTTAGATGATGCAAGATGTGATTTAAGTAAGTATTTAAAGGATAAGGATGTTCTTATTGTCGATCCTCCAAGAAAGGGCTTAAGTAAGGAATTAATTGATTCAATTATCAAAACAAATATTGAGAAGATTATCTATATTTCATGTAATCCTGCTACTCAAGCAAGAGACTTAAATCTATTTAAGGAACACTATAATTTCAGTGATATCTATCCTGTTGATATGTTTCCATTTACTACTTCTTGTGAGACGGTTGTCTTGCTTTCCAAGGGCGAGGTCGACTCGAAAAAGATTCGGGTTGAGTTCTCTTTGGAAGATATGGATATGTCAGAGTTCCAAGATGGAGCAACCTATCCGCAGATTAAGGCGTATGTTTTGGAGCATTCCGGGTTAAAGGTGTCCAACCTCTATATCTCACAGATTAAGCGGAAATGTGGGATTGAAGTTGGCAAGAATTACAATCTGCCGAAATCCGAGGATTCCAGACAGCCACAGTGTCCGCCGGAAAAAGAGAAAGCAATCCGAGAAGCGTTCAAATATTTTGGGATGATCTAACATCCCGCAGTATGGAGGTTTCTTATGGATAGATTGATTTCTTGTGAGTTCAACATGGATACCGCTTGTGTGGAACTGGAATTTGCAAGTGGCAGCATGATTGCCATTGATACCATCGCCGTGGAGAATGAAGTTGCTGACAATATGTATCAGCGGTCAGAACTGGACTATCTGATCTACAATGATCCGATTGGATATGCTGATTTGATACTGAACGGTGATCCCGAAACCTATTTGAAAACTGTAACTGAATACAAACCGCTTGATAGCTAACCAACACTTTGCCCGTGGGAGAAATTCTGCGGGCAATTTTTTTGTATCTTTTCTGTGAACTCTATTGATTTTGGCTGTCTAATGTGGTAGACTATGTGTGAAGTCTAATGGTGTAGACAAGGAGGGCGTGAATATGGATTTTCCGAAGATTCACGAAAGTGAATATCGTTTTTGTTTGATTATGTGGGAGCATGAGCCGGTTACTGCTGTCGAGCTTGTAAAGCTGTGCCAGGATCAACTCGGATGGAAAAGGACTACGACTTATACCGTTATCAAGCGTCTTGGAGAGCGTGGTGTGCTGAAGAACGACAATGGCACTGTTACTTCTCTCGTTTCCAAAGATGAAGCCCAGGCGTGTGAGATCGATGAACTGGTTGAGAAGAAATTCGAGGGTTCTCTGCCTGCCTTTATCGCTGCTTTTACAAAGCATCAGGCTATGTCCGAAGATGAGCTTGATGAGGTACAGCGCATGATCGACCGCATCAGGAAAGGAGGTTCACAATGAACGAACTCTTTTTGAAAATTATCAACATGAGCATATCTGCAAGCTGGCTTATCCTGGCTGTGCTGATACTCAGGCTTGTTTTGAAGAAAGCTCCCAAGTGGGTCAATGTTCTGCTTTGGGGTATCGTGGCTGTCAGATTGATTTGCCCGCTCTCTTTTGAGAGCGCATTAAGCCTTATCCCAAGTTCAGAAACAATTCCGTTGGATATTGAAATGGCGGCCAAACCCACAATAGACAGCGGTGTTCCGGCGATCAATAGTGTGGTCAATCCTGTTCTATCCTCATTTGCCCCACCACAGCATGTATTGACGAGTGCAAATCCGCTTCAGATTTGGATTCCGATTTTGAATATTATCTGGTTGATTGGTGTCGGCGCCCTTCTCTTGTATACCGCAGTTAGTTATTGGCGCCTATGTCGTAAAGTGGATACCGCTGTTCGCTACAAGGACAACATTTTCCAGAGTGAGAATGTAAGTTCTCCGTTTGTCCTGGGCATTATCAAACCGAGAATCTATCTCCCGTTCAACATGAATGGTCAGGATCTGGAGCACGTTGTTGCCCACGAACAGGCGCACATTCGCCGCAAAGACCATTGGTGGAAGCCTCTTGGTTTTCTCCTGCTGACGATTCATTGGTTCAATCCTTTGATGTGGTTGGCTTATGTACTTCTTTGCCGTGACATTGAGTTTGCCTGTGATGAAAAGGTCATCAAGGAACTTGGCAACGAACAGAGAGCCGACTATACACAGGCTCTTGTGGTCTGCAGCGTCAACCGTCGCATGATTGCGGCCTGCCCACTTGCCTTTGGTGAAGTTGGTGTTAAAGATCGTGTGAAGTCTGTGATGAATTATAAGAAACCTGCGTTCTGGATTATTATTCTGGCAGTCATTGCCTGTGTGATCGTTGCGGTCTGCTTTTTGACCAACCCGATGGGATTCCAATTCGATGAAGCAACACACACCATCGTTTCCGCAAATCATTTTGATATGCGAAATGCGGATGACGCGGTGGCTATTGAAATGAATCCCGCACAGATTAGTGAGTTGAGTTCTCGGCTGGCCGGGGTCAAGAACACGAAGAAGAGCGATGAATATGGTGGATTCACACCGGGATATCAAATCAGCGCACTCCTGGAGGATGGCACATATATCCGGATAAACGGTTATTCTCTCTCCGACAATGATATGGTAGATATCGAGTGGAACGAAGAACGATATGTGGTATCCGATGAGGAATTCCAAGATTATTTAAGTAGAATCTGTGCAGGAGGAGATGTTTCTTCTGCTGATAATGCGGTTGCAGGAAAAACCTATCTCTACGAAGGCGAAGGATTCATGGGCAACTTTACGATCACCCTCTATAATGATGGCACCTTCACCTATTACGAAGGAATGGCCAGCAGCTATATTGGAATTGGCTCTTGGGAACAGAATGGAGACAGCATTATCCTGACCGATGATGGGCACGGCGGCTATGGGCTGGTGAACCATTTCCGATGTGACGGTAATGACCTCGTGTTTGTTGAGCAGGACTCCAACAACTTCGTTTATGTCAAAGTTAAGGACGGCGAAAGGTTCCATTCCACGGGAGAAGCTTTCAAACCCAACGATACGACTGCGGCCGTAACCAAATGGTTTGATTACCTTGAAACCCCTGATGAAATGAAATGGGACGGTAGCCTTGAAATCAACCTCACCGAGTTTCCGGATGTGACCTTCCGTTGGACTTATGGAGAAATGATGGCTGTTACGGGTAACGAAATCACTTCGTTGTATACCGGAATGCCCATCTGGAACGCCTATTTCTGCGACCTCACCGGCGACGGTTTGCCTGAGTTGTGTTCTACAATCAGCTGGGGGTCTGGCATGATTGACAACCGTGTCATCATCTATGACTATGCAAATGGAGCAAGCTATGAGCTGTCCGACAGAGGAAACTATGATTTTATACTCAGATTTAGTGAAGCTGATGGATACCTCTATGTAGATAAAAGAAAATATAATACTGACGAACTGGTTCAATCGGGGCGCTTGGTGTTCAAAGATGACTGTCTCCAAGTTGAAGGTTTTTCTTCCAATGTAGATGAACCTGCCAAGTATTATCTGACCATCGGTGCAGAAGGTGTTAAGAGCATCGAGCTTACAATGCCCAATTCCAGTGGCGGCTTTAAAAATGCAGATGGTTCTCTGCTCAAGAAAGGCGAACGCATCTGGCTCGAAAACCTCGATGGCTACACTGATCTGCGAGGATTAACAATAACTGCCCTGGGTGAAAACGGAGAAATCATCTGGACAGCATCAATTCCGGATGAAGAGGAAAACAAAGGATTTACCCATCTGGTAAATGATGATTGGGAAATCACAAATATCGAATAATTAGTTCCCAGCAAATAAACCGCTGCAATTCTCATTCCAAAGTGGGATGGATGTTGTAGCGGTTTTTCTTTTTATGGTTCAAATGCCACCATTGTTTCCTTTGGCAGTTTCTCATTTTCACAGTTCAGAAGATACGCTATCGCCTTGTTCGCAAAGCGGTTTGTTTTCATCGTATCCCAATCGGCAAGCCGGACTATTTCTGCTGTGCCTTTCTCAAAATCAAACGAAATCTCGCCCCATTCGCCGTCGCAGTCTGCTTGGTATTCGTAGATTGCGGCGGCGATTTTCTTTTTGCGCTTAGTTTTGGATTTCTGTTTCAACTGGACAGCATGGATTACATCCTCGGCAACCAGAAGCTCCGTCAGCTTGTCCACCGCTTTCCGATAAGCTCGCTCCGCACCGCTGGCTGTGCTGCCCTCAAACATGACTGCCAATTCCTCAAAAGTGGGGCGGTTCTTCCATGAGCCGACACGCCCACAGGTCATGCAGATCGCAAGACGCTTTTCAAGCAAGGTCTGTTCCCGGTAATTCAGTTTCTCAAATGCCCGTTGCACCTTTTCTGCCTGTATGCCGTTCCAGAGAATGTCCATGTAATTCCAAGTATCATCAAGGGCAACATCTTCGCCCGTTTCTTCTCCGTCCTCGTCCGTTACATAGAACGGTTGCTGATTGCGGATGCCACGGACAACTTTCAGATATTCTTCCGCAAGGGCATGATCACAGTTGTACTTCCTGGAAAACTCGCTGATTGCATCCTTGGTGTTATGGTACAGCCAAGCCATTGACCGCACCATTTTGTAATTGGTCAGAGAGGATACCGACCATTTTTCTTCGCCCATGCGAAACCGGAGCATAGCGTCCCGGATGAACGGATATATGTAGGTGGCATACTCTGCACCCTTGGCGGGATCATAGTCTATCAGTTTTTGGAGCATTTGCTCACGGCAGGAGAGCTTTATATCCAGAAACCGGTCTGTATCGTACGGGTCACCGCCATCTACGCCAAGAAAGGTTTTGATGCGCTTGTTCAGTTGCGGTTCGTAGTGATGGAGGAAGAATAAGAAATACTTCAAGTCCTTTTTCTGTAAGGCAGACAGAATATATTCGTTCAAATTACCCACCACGGGTGGCTCCGGTTCCAGTTGGAAGATTCGCTCTGCCACATAAGGAATGATACCGTCACCGTGCGGATTAACTTGGTGTTTCGGTATGTATCCGTTCATGTTCCAAGTAAAATCATTCAGCATAGCACACCTCCCTTCCGATTTAATATAATATTTGCGAACATTCAGAAAACTGAAAGTTGTTGGGTTCTTTACATAGATTAAATATCAATTTATAAATCAAACTCGTCTTCTATCTTTTCCTGTTCGTCTATAGTATTCATCCTTATCTGCATACATCAGCTTATCAGCCAGTGCTATAATTTCTTCAAAATTAAGTTCTGTATGTTCTGAACAAACAACTACTCCCTTAGACACGCTAAGTTCAGAAATAAGATTTCCCTGGAAGTTTTCCGTTAAATAATCAAATGTCTTCACTGCATTCAGAGCTTCTTCTCTCGTTCCTTTCAGTAATAAAACAAACTCATCGCCGCCTACACGATACGTCCTTCCAAGATTTGAAAATGCATTATCCATACACTTTGAAGCGCCAATAATCAGCTCATCCCCTGCTTCATGACCAATATTATCATTAACTGCTTTTAATCCGTTCAAATCCATCATAATCAGAACATATTCTATTAAATTCTGATCTTTTTTGATTTTTTCACAGTCAGCTTCAAACCCTCGTCTGTTATATAAACCTGTAAGCTCGTCCTTTATAGACACCTCATATCTTCTGTTGTATGCATCCTTTGTTTTCTTCTCTCGCATACTGATAATAACAAAGGAAGTTGCCATTATTAATACGCCTGCAATAAAAATGAAAACGATTGGAAGTATAATTTTATTTACATCCATTTTAACGGGATTATTATCTCTTATTACTATATACCAATCAAATTCTTCGAGATACTTGGTCATATAACAGCCATTCTCCGATAACTGATAATAAAAATCATCATCTGATATATTGCCAAAATATGAATTATCCAAGTAGCCTGTTTCTATAGAACTTACATCCGTATCAACCTGTATAAGTCCATCATGATTAACTAAATATACTTTGATATTGTATTCTTCCTCGAACCTGGCAAGTATGTCTACAAGGTCATTCATATCAACTCCGACACCACATGCTCCCAAAATGTCTCCATTCGTGTCAATAATACCGTAATTAATAAACACCGAAAGACTCCCGTTATTATCTTCATCAGTATCAACATTAACTATATATCTTTTCCCTGAATCCAAGTAATCCTTATACCATATATCATGGCTGTCATTTTCAACATCAAGATACCTACTTATTCCATTATATGTATAATATGC
>JALFIR010000006.1:0-113438 GCA_022776215.1 Solobacterium sp.
CTTTCAAATAAATTATCTATCTCATCCTCAATATTAAACATAAGTTCTCTTTCTCTACCCTTACCAAGAAGTGTTAATTCGTTCATATATTTATTTAAACAATTATTAAAATCAACCAAAAACTCATAAGGCTTGCAATAGATTACCTCTTGTTTATCAAAATCTTTAAAAGAATCGATTATCATTAATCTTTCTAGTTTAGTTGTTAAATCATAGACATCATTAAAATACTCATAGAAAGTAGATCTATTAATATTTGCGCCATCACAGACATCAGTAACTTTAATCTTATTAATTGGATTATTATTTCTTAATTTATAAAAAGAATCATATATTAATTGTTCTATTTTACTTATCTTTACACCCATATCAATTACCTAAGCTCATTATACAGTATTATTGACAAAAATATTAATGTTAAATATAATTTAATTAACGATAAACGATAATTTATTAATGAGAGGAGATATCTATGGATAAAAAGTGTGAAAAACTATTAAAAAGGATGTGCTTGGTGTTAAAGATATTGAAGGACCTTGCTCTGGTTTGGTTTATAATTACTATTTTGCTGGCTGTGTTTATGTTTTTTGTAGATATTAACAGTATACCTTTGGATAGCTTACGAATAGATGTTATTGATATAACTTTTAAGAATGATTTACTAATTAATAAAGAGATGATTGCCAAAATATTACCTGTTGGTTTACTGCTTTTGGGGATATTGTTTTTTATTGGCTACAAAATGATTAAAATAGTAGAATCAATCTGCAAAACTGCTTTAGAAAAGCCATTTGATATTAGCATCGCGAATTCTTTGGTTAAGTTATCAAAATACATTTTGATTGGAGGCTTAATGACAAATCTAATTATTACATTCCGTTTTATCATTTTAACAAAACCGTATAATTATAATTTACTTTTTAACAAAAACTATGTCTCAGGTGTTCAATTTAAGTATCAATTTTCTTTAACTTTTTTATTGGTTGCAGCTTTAGTATATTTATTATCTTATGTATTTAGATATGGTAAAGAACTTCAAGATTTAAGTGATGAAACTTTATAATTATGGGAAAAATCATATTGCGTTTAGATAGGGTGATGGCCGATCGAAAGATTAGTTTAAAAGAATTGTCAGATCTTGTCGGTGTTAGCAATGTTAATCTTTCTAAGATGAAGACCGGCAAAATATCAGCTATTCGTTTTTCGACTTTAGAAGCCATTTGTGAAGCTCTTAATTGTCAACCTGGCGATATATTGGAATATGTTAAAGAAGATGATACGTCTAATTGTTGATTTAAAAAACTAATGACTATGTCATTGGTTTTTTAAATGTTGTCTATCTTATGATTTATTTGCATTAATAGTCTAAAACTTAATAATGCAACAAGTGTTTCGCTTATTGGGAATGACCACCATAGAGCGTCTAGGCCTTTTAATATAGAAAGAATATAGGCTAATGGAATAAGGATGATTAATTGTCTTAATAATGATAAGAACAATGATTGTTTACTACCATCTAAGGCTTGTAAGAAGGAACAAACTTGAATATTAATAGCTGAGCCAATAAATGATAATGAACATATACGCATAGCTACAATGGCAATATCATACATCTCTTGATCGGGATTAAACATTGATAGTAAGGCATTAGGGAATAGTAAGAATACTATCATGCCTATTAGCATAATTACACATGATGAAATTAATGTTAGCTTAATACATTCTCTAATTCTGTTCTTTAATCTAGCACCATAATTAAAGCTGATGATGGCAATAACAGCATTGGAAATACCATTGATGGCCATACATAAGAATTGATATAACTTGAAATATACACCAAAGGCTGTAGTAGCTGATGATGAATAGGCAGATAAGATTTTATTAATAAAAACAGTTGCGATTGACATGATAGAGCTCATGCAAATAGCTGGTATGGCAATCTCATACATTTGTTTAAATATTTCTTTATCAAATTTAAAGTTTTTAAAAGATAAGTTAACTTCTTTTACTTTATAGATAGTTAAAATAACACCAATAGCCATCGCAACCATTTGGCCAACTACAGTAGCGATTGCAGCACCCTTAATGCCCATAGGTTCACCAATTAAGCCAAAGATTAAGATTGGATCTAGGATACAGTTAATAATAGCACCTACTGCTTGGATGTATAGGTTGTAGATGGCATTACCTGTAGCTTGCATAACTCTTTCAAACGCAATCTGAATATTGATGCCAAAGCCAAAGATAGTGCATATTCTAAAGTAAATAGCACCTTGAGCTATTAATTCTGCATCGCTTGTAAAAAACATCATGAACTTTTCCGCAAAGAATAGTCCTGCTACTAGAAACAATAATGAATGAATAGCTGACATTAATAGACCATGGCATAAAACTTGTTGAGCCTTATCTTTATTGTTTTCGCCTAGTGACCTAGCTAGTAGTGCTTGTATACTTAAGGCAGTTCCAACAGCTACGGCAACTAATATTTGTTGAATTGGGTAACATAAAGAAACAGCATCGAATGCTGTTTTAGAATAATGTGATACGAAGACACTATCTATTATGTTATATAGAGCACTGGCTACCATTGAGATTACAATTGGTAGGCTCATGTCAAATAAAAGTTTGTTCATAGGCATAGTTGCCATCTTGTTTGTGTTAGTCATACAAATCCCCTTTTCCTTAAAAGACACTTTGAGATTTCTTATGCTGGCACAAAGTGAGAAACTTTAGTTTCGGCCGTTTTATTTAAACAAATAATTATATAGAAGTCAAATTATACTGTTTTAAGTGCTTATATAGTTCATTAACAGGTAGTCCCATGATGGCATAATAGTCACCATCGATCCTATTAATAAACTTGCTACCTAATCCTTGAACGGCATAGGCTCCTGCCTTATCTAGAGGTTCTTTAGTTAAGACATAATCATCTATTTCTTTATCAGTTAATTCATCAAAGTAAACATCAGAAACTACCGCAAAAGTATCTACCTTATCTTTGGTATAGATGCAAACGCCAGTAATAACTTTATGTTTCTTACCTGATAATTGTCTTAACATTTCTATTGCGTGTTCATTGGTCTTAGGCTTACCTAACACTTTATTATCGATGGTTACGATGGTATCAGATCCAATTACTAGCGCGTCTTGGTTTTTTGTAAAGACCGACTTCGCTTTACCATAGGCAAGTCTTTTTATTTCTTCTTCCAAGGGTTTACTTGAATCAATTGTTTCTTCAAAATCAGAGACAATTATTTCAAAGTCCTTGATTAGAGTGCTTAAAAGTTCTTTTCTTCTAGGAGAGCCACTAGCCAAGATTATTCTCATGTTTTAAATACCTCGTATATAAATGATTAAGACCTGTTGTTACCATATCAGGATCATAATATTCAATTTCTTTAATATCATTTACGATATCTTTACCATAACCACCACAGGCAATAATCTTAGGTGTAACCTTTAGTTCACCCTTCAATCCCGCAAATAGATAACGAAGTGAACCGATATAACCAAGATACAAACCAACATTCATCGCATCTTTTGTGTTATTGGCTAGAAAACTTGTTGTTCTTTGTGTCTTAAGTTCTGGTAATTTAGCTGCATTAGCATATAAAGATGCTGCTACCTTGCCATAGCCTGGAGCGATGATACAGTGTTTGAATTCACCATCAGCACTAACATGGCTGATAACTGTTGCGGTACCAAGAGATACCACAAATAGTTCTGTCTTATATACATCATAGGCATAAGCACACATTACCAAAAGATCACTGCCTACTTCTTCTGGATGAGGAGTATCTACTTTGATACCTAGAGGTCTTAAAGGGTCAATAAAGATTGGCTCCTTATTTAAGATTCTTCTTACATCATTTAATAAAAGTTCGCTTGATGCAGGTACAACAGATGAGATAATACAGTCATCTAGCATATTTTCACTTAGATTGTTTCTGTATAAGAAGTTTTTGATTAAAGCTCCATAGTCGTCTTGTTTAGACTCATATAGGCCATAAAATAATTTTTTGTCTTCATGGAAGATGGCTAGCTTAAGGCTAGTATTTCCTAAATCAATAGTTAATAACATTTCTATTTTTCCTTTATTATGCTATCTAATGATAACTTATTAAGATAAAACTAACAAATTTTTAAAATAAAAAAGTAGCTATTTTCATAACTACTTTCAGAAACAAAATGGTCCGGGCGAAGGGACTCGAACCCCCACGGTCACCCACTAGATCCTAAGTCTAGCGCGTCTGCCAATTTCGCCACGCCCGGATTGCTTATTAATGATATAGCAAATAATTTTAAAAAGCAAGGATTTATTATATAATTTTTCAAAGAACGAAAGAGTAGGGATAACGCGTTAAGTGCCTGTATACGGAACGTTGATATAGGACGAAGAGGAATCGCGGTGTTATCTCGCGTTCGCTGGAGGTTTTAGATGAAAAATAAACGTGTTGGTTCTTTAGTTATTTTAGCCTTAATGATAGGGCTAAATATCGTGTTATCACGCTTTGTATCTATTAAAGCAATGAATTTCAAAATTAGTTTTACATTCTTAACTATTGTTTTGAGTGCCTACTTTTATGGATACTATGGTGCGATTATGGTGGCTTTATTCGGTGATCTTCTTGGAGCGTTATTATTCCCAATTGGTCCTTATAATCCACTATTAACTTTAACTAGTATTATGTGTGCTGTTGTTTATGCTTATTTTTTCTATAAGAAAGATTTAAGTAATAAGAATATTATTTTAGCTTGTTTGATTAATCGTTTCATTATTAGCTTATTTATAAACACAACGATTATTTCACTTATGTATAACTTGTCATTTAAAGCAACTTTCATAACTCGTATTTATTCTTCAACAGTTATGTTTGTGGTAGAGGTACTAGCTTTGTGCTTCTTAAGGAAGTATATGAAGTATGTTGAAAACAGACGCAATTAGTTATCTTGAATCAAAAAAAGGTAATGGGAATTATTTAAAGGAAGTAATGCCTTATTTTGATAATGTTCAAGATAAGCTAAAAATCATCCATGTAGCCGGTTCTAATGGTAAGGGCTCAGTATGTGCGATGTTGTCTTCCGTTTTAAAAGAGGCTAACTATAAAGTTGGTACTTTCATTTCACCCCATTTGATTGAATATAATGAGCGTTTCTTAATTAATGGAAAATGTATTAGCGATACTGATTTTGTTAGGCTAACGGAAAAAGTTAAAAAAGTTAGTGAAGATACAGGCTACAATTTAACTTTCTTTGAGATATTAACCTGTATTGCCTTTCTATATTTTTATGAACAAGAATGTGATGTCGTAGTGCTTGAAGTTGGCTTAGGTGGCCGATTAGATGCGACTAATGTGATTAATAATAGCGTCCTTTCTATTATTACTAATATTGGTTTGGAACATACTGAAATACTTGGAGATACACTAGAAAAGATTGCACTTGAGAAGGCCGGTATTATTAAAGAAAATGGCGATGTTTTGGTATATGGTCCTGAGTGTGTAATACCTGTTTATAAGGCTGTATGCAAAGAAAAAAGTGCAAGATTATATAAATGTAACTTTAGTTTAGTAAACAGCGATATTGAACTTGGTTTAAATGGTAAGTATCAACATTACAATGCTAGTATCGTGGTAGATGCGATAGAAATCTTAAATAATAAGGGTTTTAATATAGATGATAATGCGCTTAAACAGGGTTTAAAGAAGGCTGAATGGATGGCTAGGATGTATACCTTATCTACTAAGCCATTATTTATGATTGATGGAGCTCATAATGTGCAATGTGTTAAGGCTTTAACTAATAGTTTAGATGGCAAATATACTTTTGTGATAGGCATCTTAAAAGATAAAGATTATAAAGAGATGATCAATTTAATGCTTCCATATGCATTCGAATTTGTTTGTATCAAACCTAATAGTATTCGTGCTATTGAACCTAATATCTTAAAAGAATATATTGATGAAAAGGGTATTAAGTGCTGTGTCTTTGATGATGTCTATTCGGGTATTGAATATGCATCTGATAAGGATACTGTAGTCTGTGGCTCTTTATATTTAAGTGGCGAAGTACTTACGGCTTATAAGAAGTTATTAAGGAAAAGATGTAAAGAGAAGCTTAATAGTTTAAGTAGAGATGAAGTTGTCTATAAGTCTAAAGTTATAGTTGACAAGATCAAGAATAGTTTAGAGTTTAAGAAAGCTAAGAATATCATGATTTATAAGGCTTTTGGAAGTGAAGTAGATTTAAGTGAACTTGAAAAAGAAGATAAGGTCTTTAGTTATCCAGTATGTTTAGATGATAATAAGATGAAGGCTGTTGTTCCTCTTGATGGCTTTTATCTTAATAAATATGGCATACAAGAACCTATAGGTATAGAAGCTGTTGATATTGATTTAGTAATTTGTCCACTTGTTGGTTTTGATTCTAATTTATACCGCATAGGATATGGAAAAGGCTACTATGACCGTTTCTTAGAAAAGGTTGATTGTCCTGTAATTGGGGTGGCTTATGACTTTTGTAGGGTAGAAAAGGTGCCAAAGGGTTGTTTTGATAAAAAGCTTGATATTATCTATAGTGAAGAAAATATTTATTAGGGATATAATTAATAGATAATACGGAGGGGCTTTTTGATGAAGGTCGTTATTGTAGGTTGTGGTAAGGTTGGTAAGACCATCGCCGAAGAATTGGTAAAAGAAAATCACGATATTATCTTGATTGATGAGAATGCCGAACTTGTTGAGGATGTTTCTAATTCTCTTGATATCATTGGAGTGGTTGGCAATGGCGCCAGTTTAAATATTTTAAAAGAAGCAGGTATTGAGACAGCGGATGTTTTGATTGCGGTAACCAGTGCTGATGAAATAAATATGTTGTGTTGCCTATTCGCGAAGAAGGCGAATAAGGATTTAAAGACTATCGCAAGAGTCAGAAATCCAATTTATAGTTCTGAATTAAGTTATATTAAGGATGAACTTGGTTTGACAATGACTATCAATCCTGAAATGATTACAGCTAGAGAAATCTCTCGTTTGATTAGATGGCCTAGTGCTTTAAAAGTTGATTCTTTTATTAGAGGTAATGTTGAACTTATTTCTTTTGCGGTTAATGGCAATAAAAAGCTTGTTGATAAGAGCCTTGCTCAAATTAAGAAGACCTATAGTGAAGATATCTTGTTTGTAGGTATTGAAAGAAATAAGGAAGCTATTATTCCAAATGGTGAAACTGTTATCTTAGATGGAGATAAGGTTTCTGTTTGTGCAACACCTGCTGTAGCTTCTAAGTTCTTGGATAAGATTGGCATTTATCAATCTCCTATTAAGAATTGTTTTATCGTTGGTGGTAGTGATATTGCCTTCTATTTAGCTTCTATCCTACAAAAATCTAATATCGATGTAGCGATTATGGATATGGATCCAAAAAGATGTGATTATTTATCTATTAATCTTCCATATGCAAGTATTATTAATGGTTGTGCATCTGATGATAACGTTCTTATTGAAGAAGGTTTACCAGAATGTGATTCTTTTTGTTCACTGACTGGTATTGATGAAGAAAATGTTATTTTATCTTTATATGCTAAGTCTGCTAGTAAGGCTAAGGTTATTACTAAGGTAAATCATATTAGCTACGAGAGTGTTTTGAATAATTTAGATGTTGGTGCCTTGGTTTCTCCTAAGAACATTACGGCTAATAGTATTATTGCCTACATCCGAGCTTTAGCTAATTCTGGTGAGAATGAAGTTGAGACTATGCATCGTATTTTAAATGGTAAGGCTGAGGCTCTTACTTTCGTGATTAGAGAGAAGACTAAGTCTATTGGAGTTACTCTAGAAAAACTTAAGACTAAGGATAATTTGTTGATTTGTTTGATTATTAGAGGTAATCAAATCATTGTGCCAAGTGGTAAAGATAAGATTGAAATTGGTGATACTGTTCTTGTGGTTACTACTCATCAAGGCTTTAATACAATCGAGGATATTACGAAATAATGAATAAGTCGTTTATTAGGCATTCACTAAGTTTGTGTGTAGGTATTGAGTCACTGTTTTTAATGTTGACTTCTTTAGTTGCGCTTATTTATCATGAAAGAGGTTTTTTAGCATATTTCTTAACTGGTTTAATTGTTAGTCTTCCAGCTTTATATAGCATTTCTAAGCGTCCCAAGAATAGTGTCTTTTTTGCGAAAGAAGGTTTTGTCCTTGTTGCTTTGTCTTGGATAGTTTTGAGTATGATTGGAGCCGTTCCGTTGTTACTACTAGGTGAGGCAAGTAACTTTGTCGATGCCTTATTTGAAATAGTATCTGGTTTTACCACGACTGGTGCCACTATCATGAATGATGTAACTGCACTAACTCACGCAACCTTATTTTGGCGTTCATTTACTCACTGGATTGGTGGCATGGGAATGCTTGTGTTTGCACTTGCAATATTGCCAGGAACAGAGGGAAGAGCTATGTATATCATGAAAGCAGAGGTTCCAGGACCATCTGTTGGCAAACTTGTTTCTAAGCTGTCTAATACTGCTAAGATTTTATATGGCATCTATGCTGGCTTAACTCTTTTACAGGTTGTTTCATTGTTGTTATGTAAGATGCAGATATTTGATTCGATAGTATTGTCTCTGGCTACTGCTGGTACTGGTGGTTTTGGTATCATGAATGATTCATTTGTGTCTTATTCAACTAGTGCTCAGCTTGTTACTACTATCTTTATGATTATCTTTGGTGTTAATTTTAATGTTTATTATTATTTATTGATTAAGGATTTTAAGGCAGCCTTTAAGTGTGAGGAAGTTCGTTGGTATTTTGGCATTATTATCGTTTCAGTATTATTGATTGCCTTTAATATTACTTCGATGTTTAACTCTTTCTTTGAAGCACTTAAACATGCTTTCTTTAATGTTGGCTCAGTTATTACTACAACCGGTTTTGCCTCACATGACTTTAACACATGGCCAGAGTTTTCTAAGACAATCTTATTAATATTAATGTTTATAGGTGCTTGCGCTGGTTCTACTGGTGGTGGTATTAAGGTAAGTAGAATTGTGATTATGTTGAAGGATTTTAAGAATACTGTTGATCATTATGTTTTCCCAAGAAAAATTAAGCATGTTTTCTTTGAGGGTAAGGCTTTAAATAATGATTTGGTTTATTCAATCCGTTCTTATATTTCCATTTATTTTTTCTTATTCTTTATTTCTTTACTTTTGTTAAGTTTGAATGATTTGGATTTCGCAACTAATTTTTCAGCAGTAGCAGCTTGTTTCAATAATATCGGTCCTGCCTTTGGTTTGGCTGGCCCAATGTCAAATTATAATTGTTTTAATTATTTCTCTAAGATTGTGCTAATTTTTGATATGTTGGCAGGTCGTTTAGAGTTAATTCCGATTTTGATTTTATTTAGTCTTGCGAAAAATAGACACAAACAAGTTAAGGCGATTGAAGATGAATAGAATATTATTGATTCCAAATCCTAATTTATGTGATTTAGATAAGGCTGTTAAAGATGTGACTTCATATTTTGAAGATTTTGAGGTTTTTATTGATCCGCTTGAAACAGATATGGCTTACAAATGTCTTGATGAAAAGATGAATAATTTTGATGTGGTTGTCACACTTGGCGGTGATGGTTCGATGCTTAAGGTGGTTGAGCTTGTTTATAAATATGGCCTTAGTATGTTTGGGATTAACTATGGTGGTCTTGGTTATTTAACATCTCTTAAGAAAAATGAATTGGATGTTTTAAGAAACAAGACTTATATTGAAGAGAGAAGTGTTTTAGAGGTTAGTATACCAACTCTAAACTATAAGCGTATCGCTTTAAATGATGCGGTTATTTTTAAGACCAATATCAATGTTCCAATTAAATTAAGTGTCGATGATGGAAGCGATACTTGTGAGCATTTTGCGGATGGCTTGATTGTGGCTACTTCTACTGGTTCTACTGCTTATTCTTATTCGGCTGGGGGACCGGTTATTAAAGAAGGAAAACTTATCTTGACACCAATTTCTCCAGTACTTAGAAGAAGTACTTATAAGATTTACAATGATGATGTTTCTTTTAAGATTAATTCCATTAGAGATAATCGTGATAAGGCTTATATATCAATCGACGGTTCTGATCAAATAGAGATTGATAGGGATAATACGGTGTTTGTTAAGAAAGCACCTAAGTGTTTAAAGATTGTGAGATTTGAGTATGATTGAACGTAAAGAAATAACAATTGATTGTTTGCGTGATGAAAAAAGATATTTAACTGTATATGTGCCTGATAAAGATGGCACATTTCCCGTTTTATATATGATGGATGGCCAGAATGTCTTTTTTGATGAGGATGCAACTTATGGTAAGTCATGGGGCATGTATGATTATCTTGTGAAAAATGATGTTGATTTGATTGTGGTAGCCATTGATTCAAGTCGTGGCAAGAATAATGAGAGATTATTTGAATATGCACCATATGATTTTGTGGATTATCAATATGGTTTGATTAAGGCTGAGGCTAAGAAGTTTATAAAGTGGTTAGTAAGTGATCTTAAGTCTTATGTTGATGGTAAATATCCTGTAAAAAGTGATAGGGAACATACTTTTATTGGTGGTTCTAGTATGGGCGGCTTGGTTTCTTATTACGCTTTGATGGAACGCAATGATATATTTAGATGTGCTGCTTGTTTGTCTCCTTCTTTGTGGGTTGCCAATGACAAGCTTGTTAGACTTACAAAGAGAGCTTCTATTAAAAGTGATACTGTGATTTATTTGGATTATGGTTCTAAGGAAGCTGGTAATAATAAGTATGCTAAAAGAGCGAAGGAAGGCTTTTGGAATTGTATTGATGTTTTAAAGAGTAGGCCAATTAACTTAAATGTTCGCGTTATTCAAGGTGGTGAACATAATGAGGCTAGTTGGGAAAAAAGAGTTCCTGTTTTTGTTGAAATGTTTTTAAGGGGGTAGATAAATGAAAAATTTTGTGTTTATTTCGCCTAATTTTCCAAGTAATTATTATCATTTTTGTCGTGAATTAAAGAATAATGGCTTAAGAGTTTTGGGCATTGGCGATAGTAGTTATGAAATGTTAAGTCCTGAGCTTAAGGCTTCTTTGGATGAATATTATAAGGTTGATTCGTTAGAGAATTACGATAGTGTTTTTAAGGCGGTAGCGTTTTTCTCTTTTAAATATGGCAAGATTGATTATTTAGAGTCTAATAATGAATATTGGCTTGAGCAAGATGCGATGCTTAGAGATGATTTTAATATCAATACTTCTTTTCATTATGACGATATGAAGTATGTGAAGTTTAAATCTAAGATGAAGGAAAAGTATGCTTTGGCTGGTATTCCTTGTGCTAGATATTATTTAGTCGAGACATATGAAGGGTGTTTGGATTTTATTAATTGGGTAGGTTATCCGGTTATTGCCAAGCCCGATAATGGTGTTGGTGCTTGTGGTACTTATAAGATTAATAATGAAACTGATTTAAAGAATTTCATGGAAACAAAGGGCGATACTTTGTATATCATGGAAGAATATATTGATGGAACAATTGTTTCTTATGATGCGATTGTTGATTCACATGGTGATCCTTTATTTGAGACTGGTAATGTGACAACTTTTTCTTTATTAGAAGTTGTGAATAATTTGAGCGATTCAGCCTTTTATATTAGAAAAGAACTTCCTGATATTGTTAGGGAAAAGGGTAGAGCGGCTGTGAGAACTTTTGGGGTAAAATCGCGTTTCATCCATTTTGAGTTCTTTTGTTTAAATAGAGATCAATATTTGGGTAAGAAAGGTGATATTGTGGCGCTAGAGGTTAATATGCGTCCTAGTGGTGGTGTTTCTCCTGTAATGATGAATTACGCAAATGGAGTTGATGTTTATAAGATTTGGGCGGATATGATTGCCTTTGATAAGTTGACTCATGAATATGATAGTCCACATCATTATTGTGCTTTTGTGGGAAGAAGAGATGGACTTAAGCATAAATATACAATTGATGCCTTAAAAAAGAAGTATCCAGGTAAGATAGTTCTAGAAGAGAGAGTAGAAAAAGCTCTTTCTGGGGCTATGGGTGACTATATGTTTTTAGCTACCTTAGATAGCGAGGAAGAGCTTAATAATTATTTAAGTGATGCGCTTAAGTTAGTCTAGAAGATATGGTAGGAAGTATTTGATTTGTTTGTGCCACCAATACCAATCGTGGCTTACATCGCTTCCCCAATAATCAAACCATGCGTTAATGCCTTTAATGTTGAATAGGTATTCTAGGTATATATAAGTTGGTATACCCATGTCTTCATAAGGACCCTGTCCTATACAAAAGATTATTTTCTTCTGGTTATAAGTGTTTATATATGGGTGATTATTTGGCATGTTTGGTAAAAAGACTTCGGGTGAATTGTTGTATAGGTTACCATCTGAATAGTCACCATAGAAGTATCTTGAATTAAAGACACCTGACAAAGCTAATAGTCCTGAGAATAAATCAGGTCTTCTTAAGAAACAAATAGTGGCATGATTAGCTCCCAAGGAACAGCCAAAGGTTAATGGTAGTTTCTTGCATGGAGCTTTTTTGTTTATGATAGGAAGAACTTCGTTGATAATGAAGTTGAAGTATTGTTCCTGTCTATTACTTTTCCATTGTTTATCACCATCTGATGACCAAGTTTCTTCATCGATTGAGTCGACGACAAAGAATTGTATCTTTTCATCATCGATGTAGTCTTTAATTTGTTCTATCAAACCAAAATTTTCATAGTTATCAGCTTTTGAGCTTTGAGTTGGGAAGGCTAAAATAGGTTGACCATTTGTGCCATAGATATTTATATTGATGTCTTTATCTAATATATATGAATGATGTTGAATATGTTCAATTTTCATATTATCTCCTTGTGGCGCGCCCAACAGGAATTGAACCTGCAGCCTTTTGAATCGGAGTCAAACGCTCTATCCGTTGAGCTATGGGCGCATTATTTACCAGTTGAGCCAAAGCCTCCCTGTCTACTTGTGTTAATTTCTTCTTCTTGGACAGTATAAAACTTTAAGAAGATGCCTTGAACGAAGCGTTCACCTTTGTTGATGATAATATCATGTTCTCCCATATTAATGATAGAGATAATGATATGACCTTGGTTGTTGGCGTAGTAATAGTCACTATCAATGATTCCTACAGTGTTTGATAAAAACATCTGGTGTTTAATGCCAAATGATGATCTTGGGTAAATGCTTAAGACATAGCCTTCTTCCATTTGACAACGAATGCCTGTAGGTATTTTGATGTTTTGACCAGGTTTAATAGTTATTTTAAAGGGACATACAAAGTCATAACCAGCTGAGCCTGTTGTGGCTCTTTTTGGTAGAATGATGTCTTCATATATAGTGTTATCGTTATTGTTTGTATCTTTGTTGAATTGGTCGATACTGACCTTTTGAAATCTTCCTATTTGCATGTCTAAATTATAATATGGAAAATATGAATGAGAATAAGGAAAGCGAAAATATCAAAAAAATTAAAAAAGTTTAAAAAATGCTTGCCAAAGCTAAAAAGTATATGGTATATTAAATAGGCACTGATAAGTGGCAACACAGTGTTGAGATGAAGAAGTACTCAAGAGGCCGAAGAGGAGGCTCTGCTAAGGCCTTAGGTCGGATTTCCGGCGCGAGGGTTCAAATCCCTCCTTCTTCGCCAGAATATATGCAGATGTAGTTCAATGGTAGAACGCGACCTTGCCAAGGTCGACACGAGGGTTCAATTCCCTTCATCTGCTCCATTAAGTGGTCACGTGGTGTAGCGGTTAACATGCCTCCCTGTCACGGAGGAGATCGTGGGTTCGATTCCCATCGTGACCGCCATTTGTAAGAATTGGAGTTATTGATTGATAACTCTTTTTTTTATATCATATTGCTTAGTGAAAGAAGGTATATATATGGAAAATGCTTGGAAGAAATATGCTGGTAATTTAGATCCAGTAATGAATTTTGGTAAAGATTACATTGATTTCATGACTTTATCAAAAACAGAAAGGGAAACTGTAGATAATTCTATCGAAATAGCTGAAAAGGCTGGTTTTAAGGATTTAAATACTGTTAGCGAATTAAAGGCTGGTGATAAGGTATATTTCAACAACCGTGGTAAGTCTTTATTCTTATTTGTAGTTGGTAAAGAAGATTTAGCTAAGGGCTTAAATATTTTAGGTGCCCATGTTGATTCACCTCGTTTGGATCTTAAACAACATCCTTTATACGAAGATTCAGGTCTAGTATTATTAGATACTCACTACTATGGTGGCATTAAGAAGTATCAATGGGTTGCTCAACCTCTAGCATTACATGGTGTTGTTTGTAAGAAAGATGGCAGCTTAGTTAAGGTTGTGATTGGCGAAAGCGAAGATGATCCAGTTGTTGGTGTAAGCGACTTATTAATTCATTTAGCTGCTGATCAAATGAAGAAGACAGGTTCTAATGTAGTAGAAGGTGAAGATTTAAATGTTTTATTTGGTTCAATTCCTGCTGCAACAGAGGAAGATGAGAAGGAACTTGTTAAGAAGAATATCTTGAATCTATTAAAAGAGAAGTATGATATCGAAGAAGATGATTTCATTTCTGCAGAAATTGAAGTAGTTCCTGCTGGTAAGGCAAGAGATTATGGTTTTGACAGAAGCATGGTTATGGCTTATGGTCAAGATGATAATGTATGTGCTTATACTTCTTTAAGAGCTATTGTTGAAGAAGAAAATCCTGAAAGAACAAGTTGCTGCATCTTATCTGATAAGGAAGAAGTAGGTTCTCAAGGTAATACTGGCATGCATTCAAGTGCTTTTGAGAATACTTTAGCTGAATTAATGGATAAGTGTGGTCAATATTCTGAATTAAATATCAGAAGATGTTTAAGAAATTCAATGATGTTGTCTAGTGATGTTAGTGCAGCTCATGATCCTAATTACCCAAGTGTAAGTTCTCCAAATCAAAATAATGCTGAATTCGGTAAGGGTATTGTGTTCAATAAGTATACTGGTTCTAGAGGTAAGGGTGGCAGTAATGATGCTAATCCTGAATTTATTGCTAAGATTCGTAAGGTTTTAGATGAAAATGGTGTTAATTATCAAACAAGTGAGCTTGGTAAGGTTGACCAAGGCGGTGGTGGCACTATCGCTTATATCTTAGCTAATAAAGATGTTGAAGTAATTGATGCAGGTGTTGCAGTTCAAAATATGCATGCTTGTTATGAAGTTACAAGTAAGGTGGATATCTATGAAGCTTATCTAGCTTATAAGGCTTTCTTAAAGGATATGAAATAATTAGATTAGGCTCGAAAGAGTCTTTTCTTTATGCTTAAGTAAAAAGTTTGTTATTATGAAAATATGAAAAAGAAAACATTGAAAAGAATTGACTTATTATTGTTGGTGATAGTTATCTTATTAATTACTGTTTTGGTTTATAGAATTTCAAATAAAGAGAAACTATCTGATGCTTATTTAGCTAGTGATACAAGTAATGTTCTTGTTTATGATGAAGATGATAAGGAAGTATCTTTAGTGCGTGGACAACTTGTTTCTCTATCTGATAAGACTAAAGAAATGAATGGAAATGAATATCATAAGGTTTATTTGGGTGACACTGTTTATTATGTTTATAAAGATAATTTAGTTTTAGATAGAGAATCATCAGTACTTGAGAAGTCTTTATATGTTTATCGTACTTGTAGTGTTTATCAAGACAAAGAGGGTAGTAAACTTGCTGGTTTGATAGAAAGGGGCGAAAAGATTAATGTTATTGGTCACAGTCCCCTAAAAGATGATGGTAGTGTTGATCGTTATCAATTTGATGGTGGTTATATTTTAAGTAAATATCTTACAAACGATAAGGAATTATTGAATATTTCTAATCCTTTTTCAAATGATACAAGTAATCCCTATGGGGCAGGTAGTGCTAGTGAACTTGATTATATAGGCAATGAAAAGGTGCAAATAGAAGGCAATGTGATGCCTGATGTTTGTAAGTCTTTATATATTAATAAAGAGGCAATGGAAGACATTGAGGATTATATCGAATTAGCTAAAAGAACTGCTGTAAATACTTTTGTGATTGATATTAGAGATGCTCATATTGTTTCTTATAAGTCAGATATTATGAAGGAAAGATCTATTTCTTCTTATGATGCAGCTACTTTTACCATGGAAGATTTTAAAGCGAAACTTGATAAGGTGAAAGATGCTGGCATTTATATGGTTGGCCGTATAACTGTTTTTAAGGATAAGAATTTTATGATTGATCATCCAGAATTTGCGATTGCAGATTTAAATGATGATGGTAGGCCTTTTATGTATGGAGGGTCTTATTGGCCTAGTCCTTTTGTAAGAGAAGTATGGGAATATAATGTAGAGCTTGCCAAAGAGGCTGTAACTAAATTAGGTTTCAATGAAATAGAATTTGATTATGTGCGTTTTCCTGAACAAATAGATTATTACGCTGATAAGTTAAATGCTCTTGATTTACAAAATAAATATAATGAGACTAGATCTCAAGCAATTCAAAGATTTTTGATGTATGCAGTTGATGAGTTACATAGTGTCGGTGCTTATGTTTCAGCTGATGTCTTTGGGGAGACTAGTAATAATTATGTAACGGCTTATGGACAATACTGGCCAGCTATTTCAAGTGTAGTTGATGTTATTTCACCTATGCCCTATCCTGATCATTTTAATACCCATGCTTATAATATCGAAGAAGTTGTTTGGGAAGTTCCGTATAAGTTAATGTTGGCTTGGGGTAAGGAAGCTAAAGATATGCAAGATATTACTTTAAATAAGGCAAGAGTGAGAACTTTTATTCAAGGCTATAATTCAATAAACAAACCATTTGTTGTCTATGATAATGAGAAGTTATTAGATCAAATCAATGGCTTGAGTGATGCGGGTATTTTAGATAATGGTTATATCGTTTGGAATGCCGGTAGTTATATTGATAATTATTATTTATATGAGGATGCACTTAGTAGGTAACTAGTTATAAAAATGTTTGTATGATACGAAAAATAACATATTATATAATTTTTCGTTTATAATTGATGTTATGTTAGATATTAAATCGATGGCTATTTCTTTTGAGTTGTTTGGGACATTTGTTTCGTTAATGTTGGGTGCCTTCTTTTTCCTACAAAAGAATAAGGATGAAATTGATAGAGATATCATGAATGTTGTTTCTCTTGGTGCTTTACTTTTAATTAGTGACAGCATGACTTATCTTTATGATGGTGTAACAACAGATGTTGGTTTTATCATTAATAATTTAGCTACTTTCTTAGTTTATACATGTAACTATATTTTGTTGATGTTGTTTGGAAAGTGTTTGATTGATTATATTAAGCCAAACAAGAAACAAAGATGTGTGTTTTGCATAGTATTTATTTGTATTATTATTTCTTTAATAATGTTGGTAGCATCTCAATTCTTTGATATTATCTATTATTTTGATGAGTTTAATGTATATCACAGAACTAATTTATATTTCTTATCACAGATTACTTCTTTTATAGGTATTTTCTGTTATGGATATTTCTTGTTGAAGAATAAGAATAAGATGATGAAAAATGAATATTATGCGACTCTGTGTTATGTCATTATTCCTAGTTTATGCACAATAATTCAAACTTTTATTTATGGTTTTCCATTCCAAATATTGTCACTTGTGATAAGTGGTTGGTTACTTTTCTTAACTAGAGATTTGGCAGTTAGAAATAATTTGAAGCAGGCTCTTGATTCTAAGGACTCTTATTTGAGTAAGATGTCTCATGATTTAAGAACGCCACTAAATGGTATTATTGGGCTTTTGGATATCAATGATAATCATCCAGATGATACCGAATTAAATCAAAGAAGTCGTGATAAGACTAGGGTTGCTGCTAATCACTTGTTGTCTTTGTTGAATGATGTTTTAGAGTTGAGCAAACTAGATAGTCAAAGAGCTGCCTTGATTGAGGATCCTTTTGATTTAAGAGATGTTCTTGATGAGGTTGAAACTATTTCTAAGTTAAAGGCTGAGTCTATGAATATTAATTTAATCTGTAATTATAAGGATGGTTTAACTTGTCCATATGTTTATGGTTCTTCTTTACATATGAAACAAATTTTATTGAATCTTGTGGATAATGCGATTAAATATAATAAAAAAGATGGGTATGTTGAGCTTAATGTTAATGTAAAAAGACATAAGGAAGATTTAATTACTTATGTATTTGTGGTTAAGGATAATGGACTTGGCATTGATAAGGAATATCTTGATCATATCTTTGAGCCTTTTAGTCAAGAGAATCAAAACTTTAATGAGTATCGTTTAGGTACTGGTTTAGGCATGTCTATTGTCAAAGGACTTGTAGAACTTATGAAGGGTTCTATTTCGGTTACTTCTAAAAAAGGTGTAGGAAGTACCTTTGAAGTTGTGATTCCTTTTAAGATAGCTCCTGAGATTGTTAAGAATACTAAGGATTCTAAGGCATCTATTAAGGGTAAAAAGGTTTTACTTGTTGAGGATAATGATTTAAATAGAGAAATTGCCAAGACTTTACTTGAAGATGAGGGCGTTTTGGTTAGTGAGGCTGTCGATGGCTTAGATGCGTTGAAGGTTTTTGAAGAGTCTGAGATTGGCTATTTTGATTTGATTTTAATGGATGTTGTGATGCCTAATATGGATGGTTTATCTGCTACACGTGCTATTAGGGAACTTAATAGAATTGATAGTAATTTGCCTATTATCGCATTAAGTGCGAATGCTTATGCTGAGGATATTAAAAAGACCAAGGATGCTGGTATGGATGATTATGTGTCTAAGCCTTTTAAAATTGAAAATCTTGTTGAAATGATTGATAAGTACTGTTAATATATTTCTTGTGGATGTAATTATAACAATCGAAGATAAGCAAGATAATTATAAAGAAGTAGTTAGAGAGAAAAATATTATAGATAAAAAGCATTTTTCTTATGCTGATTCGTTGGATGTTTTAAATGATGTGCGCATCTTTAATAATGGAATTACGATATTTCGAAAAGATGAAGATCATGAGACTTTTGTGGTCTTGAGGGATAAACCTTATATCAAGGTTAAGTCATCTGAGGGTAGTATTGTTTTTTCTATTAAAGAGCTTGCATTATCAATAAACAATGATATTATATCTATTGGCTATTATTTAAATGATAGTTACAAGCAAATAAAGATAGAATTTATAGGAGATTAATATAAACATGACAGCAAAAAGATCAATGGCTGATGTAGCATATGATTATATCGCAACTCATAAAGTAGCAATTCCTTTCAAGGAACTTTGGGCTGAGGTATCTAAGGAAACTGGAGTAAGTGGCGATAGGGTAGCGTCTTTTTATTCTGATTTATCAATCGATGGACGTTTTGTACAACTTGATGGTAACAAGTGGGATCTAAAGAATCACTTAAAGTTTGAGGATACTCAAATCAATTTGGCTGAATTAGAAGTTGATGATGACGAGGGTGTTGTTTATGATGATGATGGTAACATCATCGAAGAACCTGATGACGATGAATAAGGCGCTTTGCGTCTTTTCTTTTTGTATAATTAAAAAATGAAGTATTTAATTTTTGATTTTAATGGAACGATATTAAATGATACTGAACTTGGACTCGAATGTATCAATAGATGTATTGATGATTTCTTAAATAGAGATCATTTAAGTTTGAAAGAATATCGTAATATCTTTGCTTTTCCAGTTAAACATTATTATGAAGTGGTTGGCTTTGATTTTGATGTCTTAAGTTGGGAAGAAGTTGGTCGTAAGTGGATGGATTATTATGAGGCTGGTTTTGATAAGTGTCAGCTTTATGATGGTATTAAAGAAATACTTATGAAGAATCGCTTGTTGGGCAATAAAAATATTGTCTTGAGTGCTTCTAAGCTCGATATGTTAAAAGGTCAACTTGATAAGTTGAGTATTATCGATATGTTTGATGAGGTGCTTGGCATTGATAATATCTATGCTACTAGTAAGTTGCCTATAGGTTTAGAATTTATTAAGGATAAAAACCCTAAGGATTGTTTAATGATAGGTGATACTTTACATGATGGTGAAGTAGCTAGGGCCATGGGTGTTGAGTGTGTATTGGTTGCAAGAGGTCATCAATCTAAAGATGTTTTGTGTCAAAGTGGCCTTAGGGTATATGATGATATTAGAGAGGTATTGTTATGAGAATAGGTCAATCACAGGATGTGCATCGTTTAGTTGAAGGTAGAGATTTGATTATTGGTGGCGTTAAGATTCCATATGAAAAAGGGCTTTTGGGTCATAGTGATGCAGATGTACTGCTTCATGCGATTATTGAGTCTTTGATTGGAGCTATGGGCTTAAGGGATATTGGTACTCATTTTTCTGACAAGGATGCTAAGTATGAGAATATTTCTTCTTTAGTTTTATTGGAAAAGACTAAGGATATGCTTAAGGAACATGGCTATAGGGTGGTAAATATCGATAGTTTGATTATCATTGAGAAGCCTAAGATGGCTCCTTATATTGATACCATGAAAGAAAATATCGCGAATACTTTAGGTATTGATAGTTCGCTTGTTAATGTTAAGGCGACATGTTTTGAGAAGATGGGCTTTGTGGGTAGAGGCGAAGGTGCAATTGCCCAGGCTGTCTGTTTAATTGATGAAATCTAAAAGGCCATCATATGATGGCCTTTAAACTACAAATTATTAATTAAGTCTTTCTTACGCCACTTGCCAGATTCCCATCTGATGATAAATATTATGCCTCTTAGACATTCATCACTCGCCATACCAATCCAAATACCCATAAGTCCTAAGCCTTGGACAAAGCCAAAGTAGTAGGCAATAGGGATGGATATAAACCACATACTAAGGATGCCACAAATTACAGGGAATTTGATGTCGCCAACTGCTTGTAAGCTTCTTACCATGGTCATGTTGATGGCTCTTCCTATTTCAAGGATAAAGTCTACAAACATTACGCTTTTCGCAATATGTAATAATTCTTTATCTATAAATAGTGAGAATAGTGGTTCTGCGAATATAAATATTAATAAGGCGGTTGTACCATTTAGAATAACTGATAAGATGGTAGCTTTCTTAGCTTCTTGATAGGCTAAGTCTTTATTTCCTTCACCAATCATGTAACCAATAATTATTTGAGATGCTTGTGATAAGGCACAACCCAACAAATATCCAATCATAGCATACATGTAGGCAAAGGTTCTTACTTTGACGATAGAATTACCTAGCATATTTACCATCGTTAGGATAACCATTTGTGATGCATTGTAGGATACAGTTTCCCCACCACTTGGTAGTCCTATTTTTAACATGGTCTTTAGTAAGGCAGAAGGCCATGGATTTAGACATTTGAAGTTTACTTTTATTGAACTTAATGAGTTAAAGATGATTATTAAGAATGTTAAACCAATAATTCTTGATAATACTGATGAGATGGCAGCACCGGCTACTCCTAAGTGTGGTATTAAGAAGTAGTTGCCTACAATGTTTAAGCCGTTCATGATGGTTGATGCCAACATTGATTGTTTCATCCAGCCATTACTTCTAAATATAGCACTATAGGTTGAGAAAATACCTTGAAAGGCAAGTCCTAGGGAACAAATATTTAAGTAGATTAGCGCTTCATTCATACAATCAGCAGGTATTTTCATTATGGTGAAAATATTTCTACCAAATATTAATAGGACGATAGAAATAATAAAACCAAAGGCTCCATTCACGATGATTCCCAGCGCATATAATTGTTCAATTTTATCTGTCTTTCCTTTACCGAATAGTTGAGAACATAGAATGGTAACTGATAATGAGATTACTGTGAAGGCAATAATCAATAGGTCCATGATACTAGAGGCGTTGGCGATAGCACTGGCTCCAGTATTTGATACTTGGTTGACCATGATTTTATCGATATTGGCTACTAAAAGTTGTAGTACTAATTCAATAAAAATAGGCCAAGTGTATTTAAGTAGTTTCTTGTCAAATAGTTTCATACTTAAATAGTTTAATACGGCCTATTATAAATTCAATAAGTTTTTAAAAAAAACGGATACATTACCAATCAGAATCCCAATCGGTGTCGCTTGAGTCCCATGAGTCGAAATCATAGTCATCAAAGTCGCTGTCTGAATGGGTATTTGAAGTGTAGTTTTTTGATTTGGTAACATCGCTAAAATCATATTCACTGTTATAGTCTTTTCCGACATAATATTCTTCATAATCTTCAGGAGTACCTGAATAGATTAGCCAATCATCTACCAAATCATCAAAGAAGTACCACACATTATTATAGTAGTAGTATGGTTGTTGTTCGATGATGTAGTAGCCTTTTTTAGGTCCTGTGAAGTGTAGGATTAAATATAGTCCTATAACCGCAAAGAAAATGACAAAGGCGGCGATGTCTTTTGGTTTTTTCTTTTTCTTTTCTTTTTCTTTTTTTAGACCGGTTCTTAGATCCATTTCATCAACTAATTTAGAAAAGAAAATATTAACCGCAATAGATTCGTTGTTTCCCTTATATCTTGTGAAACGTTGACCATTGGCTTTGTTTTTGTAGACAATATATTCATCGCCTTCTTTATAGATGCCGAAGCATTTAGGATCGCTTCTATTTTCATTAATAAAGAAACGGGTTTTTTCACTAGAAATACCTTTTTCTTTAAAGAAAGTGTCAAGTTCTTCAATAGTAGTAAGTTTTACCGGTTTATTTTCCACTTATTATCCTTTCAGTCCTCTAGATTGTCTGTCCATGTCTTCAACAACAATGTCATAGATTTCGCCAAGTGAGGCACAGTATTCTAATACTTTCCATGGCTCATTAGTATGAAAATGAATCTTGATTAGTTCATTATCGCCAACAGCTAGTAAGCAATCACCTTTAAAGTTTTGATTAAAGTAATTGTTTATTTCATCTTCATTTAGGTTATTTCCTTCAATTAATAATTGAGTATCGTATCGATAGTCTAACATAAGGGCTACCTCCTTTTTAGAAATTATATCATCTATATAAGTATGCTTAATTCACCAAGTTGGGGGTATACATATTTTTTATTACGAGTATAATAATAAAACGTGAATACGGGAAAAATGACTGAGGGTAATCCTCTTAGATTGATATTAGCTTTTTCAATACCGCTTTTGTTGGGTAATCTTTTTCAGCAATTTTATAATATTGTAGATACTGCTATTGTTGGTCAAACACTAGGTAAAGTAGCTTTGGCTGGTGTTGGTTCAACTACTAGTGTGCAGTTTTTAGTAATAGGTTTTTGTCAAGGGTTAACACAAGGTTTTGCGATTCCCGTTGCTCAAAGATTTGGGGCTAATGATTTAAAGAATTTGAAGAAATATGTTTTTAATGGAGCTGTTTTAACCTTTGTTTTTGCGATTATTATTACATTATTGACAGTTGTGTTTACACCTCAAATATTATCTCTATTAAAGGTGAATAGTGAGATTTATTATAGTTCTTATACATATATAGTGGTAATTTTTGCGGGTATTCCTTT
Organism: Solobacterium sp.; assembly: GCA_022776215.1. Taxonomy (GTDB): domain Bacteria; phylum Bacillota_I; class Bacilli_A; order Erysipelotrichales; family Erysipelotrichaceae; genus Colivicinus. Next base: position 23,534 of record JALFIR010000006.1, read on the forward strand.
TACTCTTTTATATAACTATTTGAGTGGTATTTTAAGATCAATTGGTGATTCTAAGACGCCATTTTATTTCTTAGCTTTTTCAGCTATTTTAAATATTTTCTTAGACTTCTTTTGTATCTTAGTTTTAAGATGGGGTTGTGCTGGCGCTGCCATTGCGACTATCTTTTCTCAAGCAGTAAGTGGTTTATTATGTCTTGGTCTTATCATCATGAAGTTTGAAGTGCTACATGTTGATAAGGAAGATAGACATATCAGTGTTCAACATTGTCTACATTTATTGAATATGGGACTACCTATGGGTTTACAATTGTCTATTACGGCCATTGGCTCGATGGTTATGCAGTCTGCTAATAATGGTTTAGGTACAACTTATGTATCTGGTTTTGCGGCTGGTGCTAAGATTAAACAATTGATGATGTGTCCCTTTGATGCCTTTGGTATCGCTACTTCCACTTTCTTATCACAAAACTATGGGGCAAGAAAGGCTAAGCGTATTAAGGAAGGCTTTGGCGTTGGCTTAAAGATTGGTATTGTCTATGGTGTGATGGCAGGCATTATCTTGTTCTTCTTTGGCAGAACTTTAAGTGCTTTGTTTATTTCACTTGAAGAAGTTGAGGCACTAGATGCTTCTTATGATTATTTAAGAAGACTTGGCTATTTCTATCCAATGTTGGGTATGCTTATGGTGTCTAGAATGGCTTTACAGGGCCTTGGTTATTCTAATAGGGCCATGTTAGCTGGTATTATTGAGATGATTATTAGAAGTGTCTTTGCGTCTATTTTTGTGCCTATTTATAAGTTTGATGCGATTACTTTCACTGATCAATTAGCTTGGTTTGGCGGTGTTGTATATTTACTTCCAATGTTTATTTTTACTTTTAAACAAGTTGAGAAGAATATCGAGTATGAATTAAGGTATATGCAAAAATGATTAAGGCGATTTTGTTTGATATGGATGGTACTTTGGTAGATTCAGAGCGCTACTATACTGAGATGTCTTATAAGTGGGTCTTACAATATCGTAGTATAGAAAAAAGAGATATCTATCAAATCGTTGGTGCCAATATGGATAAGACATATAGAATTATGTCTAAGTTGGCTGGCTTGTCATATGATGAAACAAAGAAGAGTTATGATGAGTACTTTAGTAAGCATCCAATGAATTATAATGATTATCTTTTTGATGATGTCAAGGATGTTTTGCCTAAGTTATGTGACTATAAATTAGCTATTTGTACTTTATCTTCTAGAGATATGTTGAATAAGTTTATTTCCGATACTGGCTTAAATGAATTTGATTTACTTTTATCTGATGAAGATGTAAAAAATCCTAAGCCTAGTCCTGATATTTATTTGAAGGCTATTGAAAGATTTGGTGTTAATAGAGATGAAACTCTGGTTATAGAAGATTCTAGTACGGGTATTAAGGCTGGTAAGAATGCGGGTATTTGTACTTTAGCTAGGGATGGCAGCAGATTTTTTATTGATCAAAGTGAAGCTGATTATATTTTTGATGATTTACATGAGGTTTTAAATATTTTAAATGAAAAGAATATTTAGTTTTTTTATATATATTTTGATGCATATCAACATTGCGGTATGTTTTATTGATACCTATATTATGGATAAGCTATATGCTTCTTTGGTGGTGATTGCTTGTTTGATGATGCTTATTATCATCAGACCTAAGAGGAAAGAATTTTGGAAGAAACTACGTAATAGGACTTATTATTACTTGTTGTTTGCGTTTTTCTTATCTTTTTTATCTTTTGTGGATAAGGTTAGCGTTCCTTATGAATGGTTTAGTGTCAAAGGTTTTAAGATTTGGTTGAATTTTATTTCTTTGATTCTTATTATAAAGACCATTTATGGCTATGCCTCTAATGATAGATATTTAAAAAGAAATCCTAAGAATGAATTGAAAGCTAAATCTTTGTTGATTAAAAATGAAAAAACTAATCATAATTAGAAAATATTTTTATGAAAAAATATTGAAACATTGAAAAATAGTGCTAACATAATTTTATAAACGTTATAGATGAACTAGTAACAGGATTGACTGTATTAAAGAGAGACTGTGGGTGCTGAAAACAGTTATATAGGATCTTGTGAATTCCTCATTTATGTTAGCTATTGAAATTGTAGTAGATGTGCTCGGTTGTTCCCGTTATCGAACTAGACCATGTTGGTGGTTAAAGAGGTCAATATAGTAATATATTGATGAAAAAAGGTGGTAACGCGAAGACTCACTCGTCCTTTGGATGGTGGGTCTTTTTTGTTAGGAGGATATATTTATGAAGAAAGTAATGGTAATCTTATTATCTGTGTTGATGGTACTTGGTTTAAGTGCTTGTGGTGCAAAGAAGGATGATTCTACTATTAAGGTGGGTATTTTACAACTTATGACTCATGGTTCTTTGGATGAGGCAAGAGAGGGTATGAAGGATTATCTTAAGGAAAATGGCTATGATAATATCGAGTATGTTTATCAAAATCCAGAAGGGGATCAATCTAATTTAACGACAATGGCTGATAGTTTGGTGAATGGCGATTGTGATGTGATTGTGGCTATTGCGACTCCTTGTGCTCAAGTATTAATGAATACAAATGTTGATACACCAATCGTGGGTACTGCGATTACTGATTATGTAAGTGCTGGTTTGGTTAAGTCAAACAAAGAGCCAGGTTCTTATATTACTGGTGTTAGTGATTATTTCTCAAGTGATAAGCAAGTTGCTTTAATTAAAGAACTTGTTCCTAGTATTTCTAAAGTGGGTATTTTATATACATCTAGCGAAACTAATTCTGAGCTACAAGCTGATGAAATGATTAAGGCTTTAGAAGCTGCAGGTATTGAAAGTGTGGTTAAGACTACGCCTGATAAGAATACTACAAGTGAGACTATTACAGCTTTAGCTAAGGAAAATGTAGAGCTTATTTATATCCCTACTGATAATAATTTGGCTGCTTCTATGGGTAGTGTTTTACAATCAGCAGAAGAATATAAACTACCAGTAGTTGTTGGTGCTGCTGCGATGGTTAGTGATGGTGGTTTGGCTAATGTGGGCATTGATTACTATGAACTTGGTAAGTTAACTGGTGAAGTTGTTAAGAAAGTGTTAGATGGTGGCGATACAGCTACTATGCCTATTGTTTATGAAGACAGTGGTAAGGTTTACTATAACTCTAAGGTGGCAGAAAGAATTGGTTATACAATTCCTGAATCTATTATTGAAAAGGGTAATGATTTAGGTAAGTAAGTATGGCAATTGTTGTTTCTGCTTTATCACAAGGCCTACTGTGGTCAGTGTTGGCTGTTGGTGTTTATTTATCTTATCGTTTCTTGAATATTTCAGATTTAACAAGTGAAGGGTCGTTTACCTTGGGCGCTGCCGTTTGTGCTTCTAATATTGTAAGAGGAATGGATCCATTATTATCTTGTATATTAGCCCTTATTGCAGGTGCTTTGGCAGGACTTGTGACAGGTGTTTTGCATACTAAGTTTAAGATGCCTTCACTTCTTGCGGGTATCTTGTCAATGACTGGTTTGTATTCTATTAATCTAAGAATCATGGGTAAGGCTAATATTCCCTTGACTCAATCAGTAACATTATTAACTAAGCTAAAGAATATCTTTGGTCTAGCAAGAGATAGGGATGGGGCCATTTATTTAGGTTTAATAGTAGTTGTTATATTAATAATCTTACTTGTATGGTTCTTTAATACCGAATTTGGTTTTTCAGTAGTGGCAACAGGTAATAACGATAAGATGATTAGGGCCAATGGTGTTGATTCTGATAAGACAATTATTGCGGGTTTGATGTTGTCTAATGCCCTTATTGCGTTAAGTGGGTCTTTGGTTGCTCAATATAATGGTTATGCTGATGTGACTATGGGTATTGGTGCGATTGTAGTTGGTTTGGCAAGTGTCATCATTGGCGAAGTATTGTTTAAGGATAAATATTTTGCGGTGTGTCTGATTGGCGTTGTAGTGGGTTCGATTATTTATCGTTTAATTGTAACTTTTGTGGTTAATACTAATTTTATTTCAGCAAATGATATGAAATTGTTTACGGCTATTGTGGTTGCAGTGGCTATTATCATTGCGAATAAAGGGGGTAAGAAGCGTGTTTAAGGTTGAAGGTTTATATAAGACTTTTGAGGCTCATAGCGCTAATGAGGTTCATGCGATAAATGGTGTTGATTTAGTGATTAATGATGGTGATTTTATTACGGTTATTGGTTCTAATGGTGCTGGTAAGTCTACATTATTGAATTTATTGAGTGGCAGCGTAATTGCGGATTCAGGGAAGATTTATCTTGATGATTTGGATGTTACTAAGATGCCAGAGTATAAAAGGGCGAAGTATGTTGGTAGAGTCTTCCAGGATCCTCGTGTGGGTACTTGCCCTGATTTGTCTATTATTGAGAATATGTCTTTGGCTAAAAGAAGAGGGAAAATTAGAACTTTAAGGCTTGGTATGTCTAAGGGTGAAAAGGAAGAATATATCAATGATTTGAAGACTTTAAATCTTGGTTTAGAGAATCGTCCTAAGAGTAAGGCTGGTTTATTATCAGGTGGTCAAAGACAGGCTTTGACACTTTTGATGGCAACGCTTGTTAAGCCTAAGTTGTTACTTTTGGATGAGCATACAGCGGCGCTTGATCCAGGTACGGCAGCAGTTGTCTTATCTAAGACTGAGGAGATAATTAATAAGCATAATTTAACAGCTTTTATGGTTACTCATAATATGAAGGATGCCCTAAGGTATGGTAATCGCTTGATTATGATGGATAAGGGTAGGATCGTTTTAGATATAAGTGGTGAAGAAAAGAAGAAGTTAACGGTAGCTGATTTGCTTAAGATGTTTGAGAAGGTTACTGGTAATGAGATTGTTAATGATAGTGTTTTATTAGCTTAAGGAGAAAAAATTCTCCTTTTTTTTAATTTTGGGGTAGGAATTTTAGGGTTTGTCGGCAAATATATAGTGAAAGGATGGAAAAGAATTATGAATAACATGATTAATGTTGATCCAAGCAGCTTAGAACAAACTGCTGGGAGAGTTGAGAGTGCTGATGGTGATTACCAAAGATTGTTTAATTCACTATATAGCGAAGTTGATCGATTAGAGACTAATTGGGGAGGTAAGGATAACAAGGCTTTCTCAGGTAAAATTAGATCTTTTGAGGAGGATTTAAGACAGATTTCTCTAATTATGCGTCAGTATGCTGAGTTTTTAAGAGCTAGTGCTAAGGCTTATCGTGAGACTCAGGATGAATTAACAAATTGTGCAGGAAAATTGAAAGGATAGTATATGGATAATATTAGAATTACGTTACCAGAAGTGAGTGCTGCCGCAAATAATATCAGAAGCATTAATGCGAGCATGGATGATATCTTAAATGATATCTCTAAGATGATGAATGATTTAACAGGTGTTTGGAAGGGTACGGCTGGTGAGGCTATTGTTGAACGTTTTAAGCGTTTTTCAACTCGTTTCATTGATGAGAGTCAAACGATTGAAGAGTATGCAAAGTATCTTGATTATACCGTTTCTTCTTATGATTCTTTAGAGTCTACTTTAAGTTCTAATGCGTCGAATTTTGAATAAGTTAATCGCTTGTCTTATGGTGATGCTAGTGTCTTTGACACTAGCATCATGTAAGGCGAGTGAGCCATATTTAACTAGCGACTATATCAATACTTTGGTTAGAGATAGTGGGCTAGGTAGGGGTGAGAATGTTGATGAGAGTATAACTGATTTAATAGCTTTTAAGGTAGTTGATGATGAAGAATATTCTGAGTATTTAACTTATGGGTATTTAGCTTTAACTTTGAATAATTTAATTGAGAATGGTGATACAAGTGTTAAGGCTTTAAAGAAAAAAGGAATTATTAAAAGAGTTAAGTCCGATGATGAATTACTTAATGAAAAGGATGCTTTAGAGGCTATTAAGAAGGCTGTAAGTTTAATCAACAACAAGGAAATAGAAAGAAAAGAAGAAGTAACTTATAAAGAAGAATATAAAAAAATTAGAGTATATGAGAAAGATGGCGCTTATCTAAAGACGAGTGCTAATTTGAAATCTGGTGAACTGGTTTATCTAGAAGAAGATGATTGTTTTGTGATTGTCACAGGTTTCCATAATGGCGCTTACTTAACAAGAGAAGCAACTTTTGATGAGATATTTGAGAGCCTTGAGATATCTGATAATAGTGAATTAGATTTGACTAAGGCAATAGTGGTTGAAACTGATTATGATACAGAAGCTTATGTGAATAATGATCGTGAACTTTTAGCTGGTGGTGATACAAAGCGTTTTACTAAGGATGGTTTTAATGTATCTTATAAGATCACAAGAAGTAGCATCGATGCTAGGATTTCTAAGAATGTTGATGGTTTGAATTTCTTTTATGATATAAGTGTTTCTAACTTGAAACCTGCTTATATTTGGAAGTTTAAGACGGATAATATCGAGAATGCTTATTTGAAACTTGATTATAAGACGGTAGAGGAAATTGGTGTTTCTGTTGGTCGTTATAAGAATTGTTACTTAGATTTAAAGGACTTAGATTCATCTTCTTTTGTGAATTTAGCTAAGTCGATGATTAAGGATAAAAGTGATGAAACTGAGGCTACTATCAAGATTTGTGAGTTGAAGGTTCCTGTTGAGGGTGTGCCTACATTGTTTTTTAATGTTGAGGTGCTGGCTAAGTTTTATACCTCTGGTAAGGTTGAAATAGTTGTTGCGAATAAGTCTTCTAAGGGATTTGAGAATCGAAATGGTAAGGTTCGTTTTATTAACGAGAATGATCGTGATGTGAATTTAAAGATCGGTGGTTCTTCTTCGGCAGCGGTTGGCCTTAATTTTAATCTTGAGGCTGCTAAGGCTTGTTTAATGGATATCGAGGCTGATTTGGGTATTAAGGCTAAGGTGGGTACGACTTTACATTTATATGATGAAGAGGGTAATCATGAGAAATTAAACGTGGATGAAGCTTATAGTACTTATGATGATTTGGCTAAAGAAAATAGAGACGTGAAGGTTTGTGGTGATTTGTCTTTGAATTGGATGTTGAAATTAAGAATTAATACACCAAAGACAGTTTTATCAAAGCTAGGCATGTCTAGGGATATTGAGTTATTAGATGAGAAGAATCAGGTTTTTAAGAATAAGAGTCATATAGAAAACTTTGTCTTTGTGGATAAGTGTACAAGAAAGGACCGTTTAAAGACAAATAAGGATGATTCAGGTTCTATCAATGCGGACAAGATTCTTTTGAATAAGTATTCTAAGGTAATAAATATTGGTGAGTCTTATCAGATTGAGATTAAGGGTTTACCTAGTAAGTATAGTTTAAATGATTTGGAATATAGTAGTAAGGATAATAGTGTAGTTACTGTTAATAATGGTGTTGTTTATGGAACCAGAAAGGGAGCTAGTGAGGTTGTTGTTTCTACTAAGGATCATAAATATAGTGCATCGATTAATGTGTTGGTGAGTGAGGGCTAAGCATGTTTATATTAATTCAAGATGGGAATGAATTGACAAGGGTAGAGATTACTAAAAATATCCTACCCTTTAAATATAGAGGTATTGAAATTGTAGATAAGAGTGGTCGCCTTTATATTTGTTTAAATAAGGGTTTTTTCTTTAGTGACCGTGATAAAGTAAGAAAATTAGAGGAACGTAAGTATGTGATTAAGACAAGTGATTTAATAAGTGAAATCAACTTGTTTGTATATAGTGATTCTAAGGGTATTGATGATTATAAGCTTTATAATAATGAGCCTTTCTTATATATTAGTTCGCCTAAGGCTAATATTGAGAATAAGGATCCGATGTTGAGGGATTATTATTTGATGTATAAGGATCATAAGCTTAAGACTAATGCGCCTGTTTTACTTTTGAATGGCAAGGCTTATAATGACGAGGAATTAAGCAGTGGTGATTTCATTTCTTTTTTTAATTTTAGTTTCTATTATTATGATGATTTCTTATATATCAATAATTTTTTAGTTGAAAATAGGATTAAGGAAAAAGAATTAGATGAGCTTTCAATTATTTATGAGAATGTTAAGCCTTTAACTCATAATTATTTGTTGAATGAACCTAAAATTATAGAGATTCCCGAGATTAAAAAGTATAACGAACTTAGAAAGATTAAACAAAAGCCACTTGTTTATCAAATTGGTCCTAGTTTAACGATGTCTTTGGCGATGATTTTTGTGGCTTCGATTAATGTCTATAAGAATTATTTGGATGGTAATGATCTTACAAATTCTTTGGTTTATATGATTATGCCTTTGATGATGGTGATTTCTGGGGTCTTGTGGCCAATTCTTACACGTCTTAATGAAAGTAGGACTAATAATTTAGAGATTAAGAGGGAAAAGGATGCATATTTGGATTATCTTGTGAATTATAAGACTAGGTTACAAAATAATATAAGGGAGGTTCTTAAGGAACGAAATTCTTATTTCTTTGATGGGAATTTTAATGATGAAAAGCTATTTTATATTACTAATAAGAGTCCTTTGTTTCTAAATTTAAGCTTGGGTTTTATCGAATATGATAAGCATATAGAGCTTAATAAGACAAATGATGATGCTGTCAATGAAACATTAAACAGTATTAATTATGGTTTAACTCATATTGAGAAGTATCCTTATTTCTTAGACTTGAAGAATTATCATTTGATTAGTATTGTGGCTAATAAGAATAGATTGAATTATTTGTTAAAGAGATTTCTTTTAGAATTATCTGTTAAGTATCATTATGATGATTATTATGTTGCCCTTTATAGTAAGGACTTGGATGAATTTAATGATTTTTTTAATATTCCTTCGATTATTTACCATGATAGTCGTTTAACATTAAGAGAATATAAGGAGTTACAGGAGTTAAATAATTTAAAGTTGGATAAACCTCTGGTTCTAATGGCCAATAGCCGTTTGGATTATCATTTTACTAATTCTAATATTATTCTTATGTATTTTGTGGAAGATGAGAATAATATTTATAAGGATAGTGAGATTGTTCTTTATTTTAAAGATAATAAGGGGATGATTAAGGGAAAAGAAGAATATGAATTTACTTATAATGAAGAGTCAATTGATTTTAAGGGTGCTTGTGAATTGTTGAGTGATTATCAAAGGATAAGAAATGAAGATACTGATTTAACTTTTAAGGAAGTCTTTAAAAATTTTGATATTGAATCTTTTTATAAGCAGAAACAAGTTGGTCTAAGGGCTGATTTTGCCTATATGGGAAGAGAATTGTTGTATTTTGATTTGGATGAAAGAAATTTGGGGCCACATGGTCTTATAGCTGGTACAACAGGTTCTGGTAAATCAGAACTTATAGTGTCAATGTTATTGTCATTGTGTATTAGATATCGTCCTGATTACTTGAATATTATTCTTATTGATTATAAGGGTGGTGGTATTAAGGAATCTTTGACGAGTCAAAAGGGAACAGTGCCTCATATTGTGGGTTCAATTGATAATCTAGAGCCATCAGGTTTTGAGAGGATGATAGTGGCACTAGATCATGAATGTAAAAGACGACAGACTTTGTTTAAAAAGTTATCTAATAAGCTTATGACTTCGATTATGAATATTGATGATTATTTGGATTCTGATTATCAAAACTTTGGTTTCCCTAAGATGGCACATTTGTTGATAGTGGTAGATGAATTTGCGCAACTTAAAAAGGATAATCCAACTATTATTAAGGAATTGATTTCTTTTTCTAGAATTGGTAGAAGTTTAGGTGTTCATTTGATACTGGCTACACAAAGACCAAGTGGCGCTATAGATGATGAGATTTGGTCAAATAGTAGGTTTAAGATTGCTTTAAAGGTTTTAAGTGAGAAGGATTCTAATGACATCATTAAGCGTAAGGATGCGGCTTATTTAACTAGTGCTGGACAGTTTTATTTGAGTGTTGATGAGAATATTTATTTGGCAAAGAGTTTCTATAGTAAAAAAGATATCGATGATAAGGATGATTATGAGGTTTCTTTGTTGGATAATCGTTTAAATGTAATATCCAAGAAGTCTTATAAACAACAGGAAAGGCAAACTATAGCTTCTTATGTGACTAATAAGATAATTGACACGACAAGGGATATGAATATCGAGGTTACAGGTATTGATTTTAAGAAGCCTCAAAAGAAAGAGATAATTGAGTTAAGAAATGAATATAAGAAGTATGATGAGATCGTTTTTGGTCAGATAGATGATTATCGAAATCATTATAAGGATATCTTGACTATCGGTTCTAATGAGAATATCTTTATTTGTTCAAGTAGGACCAACGAGATTAATACGGTTCTTAATCAATTAAATAGGAAGACAATTGTGATTGGTTCTAAGAAGTATCAAGGTAAATATATTTCGGATTCTTTGGTTTATGAAGAGATTGATGATATTGTTTATTTGTTTAAGAAGTTGAAGAAATCAAATGAGGAATTGACTTTAGTTATTGAGGATTATAATTGTTTGTCAGCTTATGAAGATAGTATTAATGAATCGCTTATTTCTTTATTAAAAAGAAGTGAAGTGAGCCATGTAAATGTTATATGTTTAACTAAGGTATCGACGATGAATTTCCGTTTGTTGAATTCGTTTAAACATAAGTTGGTGATTGAATATAAGGATAAACAAGATTTGTTGAATGTCTTTTCATCTTCTAATTTTGATTTAAATGATTCTTTCTATAATGTCCAATATGGTTTTATACCTTGTCTTATTAATGAATTAGACATAGAAGAGAGTCAATATTCAAGTTATATTGATTATATTCCAGATACTTTAGAGTTTGAATCTTCTAATAAGGGAATCTTAGCTGGTTTTGATATTAAAAACAGGGATAAGGTTTACTTTAATGTGAATAAGAAAATATTGATTACCGGTAATGATCAAGAGCTTATTGATTACTTTAGTGATGTTTATAAGACTTGTGAGAATGTTAAGGTGTGTTTATATAATTCAACTTTAAAGGATTATGACTATGATGAAATCTTATGGTTAAGGGATGGTCTTTTTAAACAAAGATTGTTCTACTATGATGAGAAAGAAGATTTAAAGGACAATTATGCTTATTATCTAAAGGGCAATAAGGGAAGGATTTTAAAGACAATCGCTTATGAATAAGATTATTCTAAGATTTATTATTGTGAAGAAACAAAAGACTTTGGAGGTAATCTTTGATGGCCGTTTAACGATGGAAGAGAATTTCAAGTTACTTAGTGAAATATATGAGATAGATCCAATAAATAAGACTTATGTGGTCGATATTAATAGGAAGGTAGCTCTTAAGAAGGATATTCCTATTTCATCTTTTAACTTCAAAAACTTTAAGACACTTTATCTTTTCTAGATTTAAATAAGGTTTTTTGGCGATAAAAAGAAAAATATATGAATGAAAAGAAAGAAAATATTGATAAGTTAGAGGATGATTTTCGAGAAGAAAATTCAAAAGAAACTTTAAAAAGTTATTATTACAAGGTATCGTTGCCTACATTAAAGTTAACTAAAAAAGAGTATGGTATTGTTTTTCATGCAATGAACACCAATTATTATTCCAAACATCTCAATGATAGATATATTATCGAATACATTGATGGTTATATTTATGTAGCTGAAAATAACGGTTATAATGAGTATAGGATTTTTAGGAGGGCCAAAATCAAATGACTAAAAGAGAATTATTGCATCAAAAATTATTAGAAATTAACCCAAGAAATGATTTGACCATAGCTTGTGATACTTTTTTAGATACGGATCAAAAAGTTGATTTGGTATTAAAAGAGGTGCTAGATGGTAAGATCAAAACAAACGATGATGTTGTGCTTAAATTCTTGGAAATCGACTGTGGTTATGATGTTAGGGTTAAGTGCTATTATTAGTTCTGATGAGGACTGTAATTAATGACTAATAGAGAATTATTGCACCAAAAACTATTGGAAATAAATACATTAAATGATTTGACTATTGCGTGTGATGCCTTCTTGGATACTGATGAAAAAGTAGATATCGTGTTAAATGATGTATTGAGTGGTAAAATCAAGAATAATGATGATTTTGGTTATAAGGTTCTTGAAATTGATTGTGGTTTAGATGTTAGACCGAAAGAAAACTAGAGAAATCTAGTTTTTTGTATAATGAACATATAAAGGAGAATGCCTTATGAAAAGAAAGTTAAGTCAATTAATAATTGTATTCTTATGCATGGTTATGTTGTTTCCTATTGGTGTTAATGCAGATACTGGTCCCAAGCCTTCTGTAAGAATTAAGTTTGAGAATATGGGTGATGAATTGTGCTATGGTACATTGTTGGCTAAGGAAGAGTCTACAGGTCCTGCAAGTGCTTGGGATGGAAAAGAAGAGAATATTTATTTAAGCTTTGTAGATAGAGATATTTGGGAAGCTTTTGTGAATTATGAAGATAGTGATGGTTATTATTTCTTACAATGGGCCTGGATTGTAAGTGATACAAAGGAATTGGCTTGGACTTATTATCCACCTAATGAGTTTAAGGTTTTGTTGTATTATCCTGAAACAAATACTTTTGTGGTGAGTGATGTATGTAAGAGATACGCCTTTGATACCTATTACACGGTGGATATGGATGGTGTCGATATAGATTCTATTAAATATGATGAAAGTTTAAGTGGTAATCAAAGACTTGATATGCATAAATCATATGAATTTAAAAATGAAGTAAAGGCTTTAGGATGTAGAATGTTTATCACTGTAGTTGTTGAGATGTTGATAGGTTTATTGTTTAAATTTAGAAATAAAGAATTATTGTATATCTTATTTATCAATGTGATAACTCAAATAATTTTAAATGTCTTATTAAATATTTATACAGGGTTTGGCTACTATTTTGTTTATTTATCATTAGAATTATTAGTGTTTGTGATAGAGGCTATTTTCTATTGTTTAATGTTTAAAAAGAAGAAGTGGCATTGCGTGTTGTATTCAGTAGTGGCCAATGTGTCTTCTTTTGTGATTGGTTTATATTTGGCTAATTTATTTCCTGGTATTTTCTAAAATTTTGTACTTTTTTACAAATATTGTAAAATTTAATGGTGCTAAATTATAACAAGACTTTAAGTTTTATTTTTTTAATAGCTGCGATTTTTGTGTTCGCGGCTTTTGATGTACATGCTGAAGATGAATATAAAGTATATGATGCATCAAATGGTGAAGTAATTGAAGCCTTTGAACGTTATAATTCTGCCTTAAACTTTTATAATAATAATTTAGATAATTATGAGAATTTGGTGTTAGCTCAAGGAGATATTGTTTTATTCATGGAATATGGTATTGTTGAGTTTCAAACCAATGATGAATGTAGCTTGAATGTGGGTTATCGTTCTTTAAGAAGAAATGACACTACTTCTATTAATGGCTGTTATGGCAAGGATGGCTTATATCTTGATAGAAACGGTGATAATGTAGAGTTTGCTTATGCAGGAGATGTAGGCGTTACTAGTTTTGATTCTGTTATCTTGCGTCCTTTTGATTCATTAAATGTAAGAGTATCTTTGTATCGTAATTTAGAGGGTGATTTATCTCATCTAATTAAGACCCAATTAAATAGTGACTATTACGCAAAGGTTTATAAGTTAGATAGGGCTCCTGATTTTTTAGAAGAAAATACAGATTATTATAGCTATGATGGTCATTACTTTTATGAAGATTTTAAGGTGATGAGTGATGATTATAGAAATGATACACGTATTAATGCGGTTAATAGTGAGCTTCCTTTTTATAGTTACTTCCAATATTTATCTTTTAGAAGCTTGTCTAATTATAGTGCTAAAGAACTTGATGATTTCTTTAAGAATGAATTAAAGATAGTGGGTCGCATGGATAAATATAATGATGATATTAATGATGGAGCAAATAATATCATTAATAGAAGTGAATATTATGATAATTTAGATTCTTTCTTTATCTATCAAAACATTTTTGGGACTAATGCGATGAATTCTTTGGCTATTTCGATGCGTGAGAGTTCTAGTGCTAAGAATCTCAAGGCTTATGTGAATCATGATTTATTTACGAATAATGCTTATGATAATGATGAGGAAAGAAATGATAATGCTTATAAGAATATAGATAAGTCTGTTTATTCTTTTGATAAGTATATTTTGTCTAATCATAATGGTAATTATCATTCTTCTTTATATGGGGGAACTTTCTTGGGTGACAAGTTATCTGGCTATACTTTGTTTAATACTTTGGATGCTTATTATGGCGAGAACATATCTTCTAATTATTATTTGTTCGATAAGGCCTTAGGTGGTAAGGATTTGGATTCTTATTGTCTAGGTATTATCTATGATTTAAATCGTTTGACTTTCTATAAAGATGAAGAATTAAGTAAACGTATGTATCGCTTATATGATTTACATAATTATTCTTTAATTATCCTAGGTGAGAATGAAAAGTCTTATAAGGTCCAAATAGATGCTAGCTTAAGCGCTGATTATGAATATGACTTTGAAAAGAATGTGGCTTATGTTGATAAGGAAGTCTTTGATTTATTAATTAATGAAGATAAGATGCATGAAAATAAGCTTGAACAAATTGCTTATGACTTTGGTGATGGTTTATTTAACAATGAAAGTGCATTGAGTTTTAATAATTTAGAGGGTGTTGAATTACCTTTAATCAAGCCTGTTAAAGATGGTTTTGAATTTGTTGGTTTTGATCATGATAATATAGCTCAATATAAGGAAATAAAGGGTATCAGTGTCTATGCCTTTCCTAATAATGAATTAGATGTAAATTCATATTTAAACTTAGAGGATGCAAAGATCAGAATCAATTATGTCAATGGTTCTAATAGTATTAAGGATATTACTAGTGATATGATTAGTGGCTTTGATAATACTGAGGTGGGCGAACAAGAGATTACTATTACCTATTGTGGTGAAAGTGTTAGTCAAAAGATAAATGTTGTAGAGAATAGTAATAAGACAATAATAGCTGATTTAGCTAATAAGAATATCAATTCATATAAGGAAGATGGCACTTATGATATTGATGAGTTAGAGAAGTTAAAGGGCTATTTAAAGGATACAAAGTATTATTTTGACTTTGATGATTTAAGATTGTTGGATGAGATGTTGTTCAATGAATACAATGATTATTTAAATTTCGTGGTTTTCCAAAGCGACTTAGATGTATCTATTTCAGGACTATGTGTTAATGTGGATACTAATTTAGCTAAAAGGACCTTGTTTGATGGGCTAATTAAGAATACTTATTATGTGCATATAAGGGATATTAGTAGGTCTTCTTATAATAAGTTAGAAGAAATTGGTGAGGCTTATGGATTTGAGAGTGTTTGTGCCTTTAAGTCAACTTTCTCATTGAATTTAAGAAGAATTGATCAAGAAGGCGAAATGATCTATTCAATTAAGCCTAAGGACATGGATCCAAGTAGTATCTATAGTGTTTATTGTCTTGAAGAAAACGGTGATATTGTTAAGTGTAAGACTTATTGGTCAAAGGATAGTGTGACTTTTATTGGACAGGGTCAGGGTTCTTATTTGTTGCTTAGAAAAAAGAGTGTTAATACTTATACTTTCGATTCTATTGATGAGAGTGTTAATCATGAAAATAATGATCCAGATACTCAACAATTTATCTTGTTGTTTGTGGCATACTTGATTGTTGTGATGTTTGGAGTTATCAATATTCTTTATCATTACATCATTGAAGATAAGTTAAGAAATAGTGCTCTAGAATATAAGAAGTTATTAAATTTAAAACGAAGTTCCTAAAACTTCGTTTTTTAAATAGCTTTTATAATTATTTCGTCATCTAATTCTGGGTCAATAAAGATGGTTTTATAGTTCTTTATAGTCACAAAACCAGGTTTAGTCCCCTTAACTTTCTTAAGATTTTTCGCAAGACAATAGTTAACAGGGACACTAGAAGATAGTCTACCATTAGAGAAGTAGGCAGCTAGATTAGCACACATTCTTAATACTTCTTCACTTGGATTATCGGTGTTAACTACAAGGTGGGCACCATGGTAATCCTTGGCATGGAACCACATATTATTAGGTTTAGCATAAGTAAAGCTTAGATAATCGTTTTGAGTGTTGTTTTTACCAAAGGTGATAATAGAACCCTTGTATTCAACTTGATAAAGATTAATTTTCTTATTCTTTTTAGGCTTATTAACTTTCTTTCTAAGGTAGCCATATTTAATTAATTCTTCTTTAATTTCTAGGGCATCAGTATAACTTGCGATATCCAATTGTTCCTTTAAAGCATTGAAGTATTCAAGCTCTTTCTTGGCAATATCAAGTTGTTCCTCAATATAAACTTTACCTTTTCTTTTCTTGGTATAGTTAGTGAAATACTTGTTGGCATTTTGTTTAATTGATAATTTAGGATCTAGTTTAATCTTTTTAGAATTGCCATCATAGTCAATTATTTCGATTTCTTTTAAGCCCTTTTGTTCAAGATTAGAATAAGTGTATAGTAAATCACCGTTTTCCTTATCTTCATTTAGATTTTCACTATCAATAAGACTTTGGTTAAGTTTAATTACCTTAGTATCAAAGTGTTTGATTTGTCTTTTTACAAACTTATAGATGTCTTCAGTAACTGTCTTAATTCTTTCTTTTTCGTTAGCTTGATAATAAAGAGTATCAAAGCCTTTTTCAATTGAATATTCTTTATATCCCTTGTTTAGATAGGTTAAGGGAATAATATGATAATCGTTGTTGTCTGAGATATATAGTTTATTAGAATCTTTAATTTCATTTAGTATATCCTTATATTCTTCACCATTAGACATACGATAACGTATTTCTTCTTCTAATTGTTTAGAAAAGCCTTGGATTTGTTTAACTAATGATTCGTTGAAGTCAATTTGATTATCTGAGAATGGATCTATCTTGTTTTGGTTTTCAGGTAAATCAAAGTTAGCTCCTTGTAGGATTGTTCTCTTATTATTTAGATAAGGTGGTATTTTCTTAAGGGCATCAATAATCTTATTGGTTTCTTTATCAATAAGAATTAGGTTTGCATACTTACCCATTAGTTCTACACTTAACACATAATTTTTTTCATCATATAGTTCGTTAAGTGCTCTTATTTCTAATAGTAAATAACGATCATAATTATTTTGGGTGATTGAAGTGATAATACCATTGGTTAAGTATTTTCTTAGTACCATTACAAAAGTAGATGGCTCTTCAAAGTTAGTGTAATTTTCATCAGATAGAGAAATATGATTGTATACACTATGTAAAGATATAACTAAGTTTGTACGTACTCTATCTGCGTGTACATTAAAGATAACTTCAGTATTTGAAGTAGAGTTAATTTTGTTTATACGCATTGGTAAATGCGTTTCAAGTTCTTCTTTTACTTTATTTAATATAATTCCATCAAGTGCCATAGAATAATTATACTCGATAGTAGTACAATGGTTGATATGAAAAAAGGATTACTTATTGTATATAGCGGGCCAAGTGGCGTAGGTAAGAGTACAATTTTGCATGAAGTATTAAAGGATGAATCATTAAATCTAGAATTTTCTGTTTCAATGACTACAAGACTTCCAAGAGAGGGCGAAATTGATGGCAAGGATTATTTCTTTGTGTCTAAAGAGACTTTCAAGAAGGCAATTGAAGAGGATAAGTTCTTGGAACATGCTAGATATGTTGGAAATTATTATGGAACACCAAGAGACTATGTTGAACAAGAGAGAAATAAGGGGAAGAATGTTATTTTAGAGATTGATGTTCAAGGTGGTCTTCAGGTTATTGAGAAGTGTAGCGATTGTATCAGTATTTTTGTTATGCCACCTAGTATTGATGAACTAAGAAATAGACTTAGTGGTAGGGGAACTGAGAAGGAAGAGGTTATCAACAAGCGAGTTGACCAAGCTCAAAGAGAAATCAAGCAAGGCAGTGTTTATAAGTATCATGTCGTTAATAATGAAATTGAAACTTCAATTAAAGAGGTTAGTGATATCTTGAAGAAGGAAATGGCCAAATAGATGCAAGTAAGTAAAGAAACCGTTAAGGAAGTATTGAAGTTTAGGGATGATCGTGATTGGAAACAATTCCATGATCCTAAGGATTTAGCTATTTCTATATCTTTAGAGGCTAGCGAACTTTTAGAGATTTTCCAATGGTCTAGGGATGATGTCTATTGCCTTGATAAAATCGATAAGATTAAAGAAGAGCTTGCGGATGTCATGAATTATTGTATCTTGATGGCCGATGCGTGTAACTTGGATCTTGATGAGATTATTACTGATAAGATTAAGCTTAATGAGCTTAAGTATCCTGTCGCTAAGGCTAAGGGAACTAGTACTAAATATAATGAGTTATAGCTGAAGATTATAATATGTTATTATAAAAAGAGATGATCAATATGTTTAAGCACAATTCTCATAAGTATAGAAATGGAGATTTTATTTAGCACATATCTTTGATGTGTGCTTTTTATTTACTTTGACTAAAAATGAAAGGAATGACGAAAATGAAGAAATATTTAAATTTGTATATTGATATTGTAGTCGTAATATTTTGTTCGATGATAATCAATAATGTAAGAGAAGCTCATAGCATTTTATCGCTTTTGCATCCATATAATCTTTGTTTAATTTGTTTGGTTATAGCTAGTTTGTATGTGATTGTTCAAATAAATAAAGCATCTAAAGATGATGAGTAATAATGTATAAAAAAACAAGAATCGTTGGATTCTTGTTTTTAAAATACTTATTACTTTGAGTAGTATTCGACAACTAGTAATTCTTTTACTTCTTGGTTTAATTCTTTTCTTTCAGGAAGTCTTACGAATTTACCTTTTCTATTGTCTTTATCAACTTCAACGAAGTCCTTGTATGCAACTGTAGCTTCTAGTGCATCAGCAATGCTTGCCATGTTTCTTGAAGATTCTTTAACTTCAATTGTTGCACCTGGAAGAATTCTTGCACTTGGGATATCAACCTTCTTACCATTTACAAGGATATGTCCATGGTTAACAAGTTGTCTAGCACCACGTCTTGTTCTTGCAAAACCCATACGGTATACAAGGTTATCAAGTCTTGATTCTAGTAATACAAGTAGGTTAGTACCTGTAACACCTTCCATTTTTTCTGCTCTTAAATAAGTGTTGTAAAATTGCTTTTCATTTAAGCCATAAAGATTTCTAATCTTTTGCTTTTCAGCTTGTTGTAAACCGAAGTTAGAAAGCTTAATTCTCTTGTTTGCACTACCGTGCTGACCTGGAATATAAGGTCTCTTGCTTAATTCCTTACCTGTTTCTAGGATAGAGAAGTTAAGACGACGAGATATACGCCATACTGGTCCTGTGTTTCTTGCCATAATTTTTTCCTCCCATTGACAATTCAGTTAGAGGTGTAAATCATTCTAAGGATGTGTTAGTATGCAATGTTCGCCCATTACGCTAGGCTACTTATATTCCCAAATGGGCTACTAACGCGCTTCTTTAGAACTTTACATGCGTCCTTAAACTGCCTATTTATGTTATCAAATGTTAATAATAGAGTCAATTGAAAAATATCTATTCTGATAGTAAAATTATACTGTTTAATCAAGAGGAAAATTATGAGCGAAAACGTTAAGTATGGTATCATTGCCGGTTTGTTGTTGCTGGCTGTAATAATTGTTTTAGTTATTGTGAATAACACAAAGAAAACCAATATTAAGAAGTCTATTGATGATTTAAATGTCCGTTTTAATAGTGTTAAAACAATTCCCTTAGCTTTTAAATTATCGAAGGCTCAGGCTATGGCAAAACGAAATGATGAAACTGCTACTGAAGTTAAAGAATATTATGAAAAGTATGAAGAGGCTCAAAGACATATCGATTCTATTGCGGATATGTTAGAGAATATCGAAGATTCTTTCGCTTGTAGAAACTATAAGTCTTGTAAGGAAGCTCTACAAATTATTTCTGAGAATATTGATGATAGTGAAAAAGAAGTTAGAGATATTGATAAGTTTTTGGAAAAGTTTTCTAAGAAAGAGAATGATCAACGTGAAAGCTCTGCTAGATTAAAGGAAGATTTTAGAGAATTAAAATTATATATTAATAAGAATAAGGTAGCTTTATCGATTGCCAACGAGGGAATCGATAAGAAGATTCAACATATTGAAGATCTTTTCTCAAAGAGTGAAGAATTCATGTATGTTTCTGACTATATTAGTTCTAAAGAATGTTTAGATCAAATTAGTGAAGATATCGCTTCTATTAGAATTTGTCTTGACTCAATTCCTACTTTGATTACTGATTCTAAGGGTATCTTGCCTACGATGGTTGATGAGGTTAATAGACAATATGCCTTGTTAAGACAACGTGGTGCTTATACCTTTCATTTAGATATTGAAAAGAAATTAGAGAATATCAAGAAGGGCATTAGTGAGAATATTAAGGTTTTAACTGATGGTGAGATCGGTGGCGTTAAGGAAAATAATGAAACATTAAGGGCTGAGCTTAATGAAATCTTAGATAATATTAAGGCTGAGGGCGAGGCATATAATGGTGTTAAGACTGTTTCTGATGATATTGCGAATAAATTGAATGAACTTAAGTCTTTACATAATTATGTAAGTGTGGCTTATAAGAAGGATTCTAAACGTTTTGGTATTGAAGATTTGACTGCTTATTTAAAGGAAAAGGAAAAGTCTATTGATAAGTATCAGGCTGATATTATTGAATTAAATCAAGATATCGTGACTAATGATAGTCCAAGTACTCTTCTTTTGGATAGAGGTAATAAGATTTTAGAGACTATTGGTGACGATGCTAAGTCATTAATGGAATATAAGACTATTTTTGATAAGAATACAACGGTTGAATTAAGGGCAAAGACGCAACTTATGAAGTTACAGGTTGTTTTAAATGAGGTTGAAGTTAAGGTTCTTGAATATCATTTGCCTACAATTGCTGATTCTTATAATGATGATTTGGCAAGTGGCAGGGTTAAGATTGCGAAGATTAAGGAACAATTGGCTATGGTTCCAATTGATATTGATGAGTTAAATACTACTTTGGATGATGCGATTGATTTTATTTATAAGTTCTACAACAATGTGAATAATATCGTGGGAATGGCAATTATGGTTGAGAATGCGATTGTCTTTGGTAATAAGTATCGTTCTACTTATCCGGAGGTTGAGCGTGATCTTTCTAAGGCAGAATTTTCTTATTTGAATGGTGAGTATACTAAGGCCTTGACTATGGCTATTTCTTGTATGGAAAGGTTGTTCCCTAATTCTAGTGATAATGATTATTTGGAGAATATTTAGTGAAGAAGATTTATTTTGATAATGTGTCTACTACTTCTTTAAATCCTGAGGTATTAAAGACATACAAGACTTTATTAGATGATTATTATTGTAATAGCGATGCTTTGTATGATGATGGCGTCGCTATTTATAATATGCAAGAGAAGGCTAGAAAGCTTATTGCTGATAGTTTTAATGTTGGTAAGGATGAAATAATTTTTACAAGTGGCGCCTCTGAAGCTAATAGTTTAGCTATCAAGGGCCTATGTTTTAATAATACAAGGAAGCATTTGATTACTAGTATCTATGAGCATTCAAGTGTTTATAATTCTTTTAAGCAATTAGAAGAGCATTTCGGTTATGAGGTTACTTATTTGTATCCTGATGAAAAGGGTATGATTAGGCCAGATGATGTTAAGGCTGCTTTAAGACCTGATACTTTATTGGTTAGTATAATGCTTGTGAATAATGAGATTGGTGCTATTAATGATATTAATGCCATCAAAGAAATTGTTAAGAAGAATAGTGGGACATACTTTCATTGTGATATTACTCAGGGTTTGGCTAAGGTTGATATCGATATGAGGGATATTGATATGGCTTCTTTTTCTGCTCATAAGATACATGGTTTAAAGGGTTCTGGTGCTTTAATTAAGAAGAAGCATGTAGAATTATTACCTATAATATCTGGTGGTCAACAGGAATTTGGTATTAGGGGTGGTACAAGTAATGCACCTACTAATATCGTTTTGGCTAAGACTGTTAGGTTGGCTTTAGAGAGTATGGAAGCTTACAATAAGCATATCTTAGAGCTTAATAAGTATTTTATGGAGAGAATTAAGGAAGTTGATGGTGTTACTGTAAATTCTTTTGATACATGTCTACCAAGTTTAATTAATATTTCAACTCCGATTAAAAGTGAAGTAGAATTAAATGCGTTGAACGCAAGAGATATTATGGTTTCTTCTAAGTCTACTTGTGGTTCTCGTAAGAATGAGGGTAATCGTACTTTGAAGGCTTTGGGTGTTGATGAGGATTATGCGTTAAGAATTTCTTTTGGTGAGTCTAATACCAAGGAAGAGATTGATTGTTTAATAGATTGTTTAAAGGAGGATATTAAGCGTTATGACTACATTTAATTATGATCATATAGTTGTTAGATATGGTGAATTATCTACTAAAGGTAAGAATAGAAAAGATTTTACTAAGGCTTTAACTAATAATATAAAGAAAAGGCTTATGGCTTATCCTGAATTATCTTATCGTACTTTGCATGATGGCTTATATATTGAGTTAAATGGTGAAAATTACGAATTGATTAAGGAAGATCTTAAGCAAGTTTTTGGTTATGCTTATTTTTCAGGTGCTATTTTGGTAGATCGTGATATTGAAGAGATTAAAAAGACTGCCTTAGAGCTTACTAAAAAGAAGGATTATAAGACTTTTAAGATGGTTTCTAAAAGAAGTGACAAGTCTTTTCCACTTAGAAGTGATGAGATTAATAGGCAGGTTGCTGGCCATGTTTTAAGAAATAGCGATTTGAAGGTTGATGTACATAATCCAGATCTTAAGATTTATGTTGTTATTAATCAAGATAATGCTGTAATCATGGATGAGAAGATTAGGGGTATTGGTGGTTATCCAACAGGTGTCAATGGTAGAGCTATGCTTATGATGTCTGGTGGTATCGATTCTCCTGTTGCTGGTTATTTAACAATGAAAAGGGGTTTAAAGATTGAGTGTATTCATTTTGCCTCAGAACCATATACAAGTGCTCAAGCTAAGGAAAAAGTTTTTGATTTAGCTAGACAATTGAGTGTTTATCAGGGTGATATCATCATTCATGTTATTCCTTTTACTGAGTTACAATTGGCTATCTATAAGCATGCTAATGAGTCTTATGCGATTACTATTATGCGCAGAATGATGTATCGTATTGCAGATAGAATCTGTAAGGCACGTAAGATTAACTTAATCACAAATGGTGAGAGTGTTGGTCAGGTTGCTTCTCAGACTCCTGAGAGTATTTCGGTTATTGCGAAGGTTTGTGATACACTAATTCTTCGTCCTATGTGTATGATGGATAAGATTGAGAGCATTGAGATGGCTAAAAGAATTGGCACTTATGAGACTTCAATTCTTCCTTATGAGGACTGTTGTACTATTTTTGATCCTAAGAATCCAGTTACTAAGCCAAAAGAGAAGGAATGCTTATTCTATGAATCAAAATTTGATTATGAGTCTTTAATTGAAGAGGCAATCAAGAATGAGGAAATAGTTAAGGTTTCTTATTTAGATAAAAAAGATGATGAGATATTTTAAGGAGTGTTTTTAGATGAATTTATTTTCAGTTAGAAGAGAAAGATTAGTTAAGGATATTACTGGCAATTCTGCTTTAGTTTTATTTTCAGGCAATCCTATTATGAAGTCAGAGGATGAGGCTTATCCTTTTGATGTTAATCGTAATTTCTATTATTTAACAGGTCTAGAAAAGGAAACTATGGCCTTGGTTGTTACGATGATTGATGGTCGTATTAATGAAGAATTATTTATTTTGCCTTATGATGAGCTAATGGCTAAGTGGGTAGGTGGTAGAATGCTCAAAGGTGAAGCAAGTGAAGTAAGTGGTGTGGCTAATGTTTCTGATTATAGTGAATTAGAAGGATATTTAGCTAGTGTCTTAAATCGTCAACGTCATAATAGTGATTTTAAGGTTTATTTTGATTTGTGGCATTATGATGCAAGTCAAGAGGAAACTGTTGCGATTAAGTTTGCCAATAAGTTAAGAAGCAATCATCCTTCTTTGGTTATTAAGGATATTTATCCATTACTCGCAAAGTCTCGTATGGTTAAGGATGATTATGAATTGACTTGTATTAGACAAGCTATCAATATTACAAATGCTGGTGTTAAACAAATGATGACTTCAATTAGACCTGGTATGAATGAGATGACTATGGAAGGTTTGTTTAACTTAGTGTTGGCTCAAAATGTTTGTAATAAGAATTCATTTAAGTCAATTTGTGCTAGTGGTAAGCGTGCTACTGTTCTTCATTACAGTGATAATAATCAAGTGATGGAGGATGGTGAATTGTTCTTGTGTGACTTGGGTGCGACTTTTAAGAATTATTGCGCTGATATTTCTAGAACTTTCCCAGTTAATGGCAAGTTTAGTGATCGCCAAAAGGAAATCTATGAACTAGTATTGAATGCTCAAAAGATTGTGGTAGAGAATGCTAAGCCAGGAATTACTTTAAGGGATTTAAATAAACTAGTTGTTGATTACTATACAAGAGAGCTTCCTAAGCATGGTTTGACCAAGGATGTAAGTGAATATTATTTCCATGGCGTTTCACATCATTTAGGTTTGGATACTCATGATGTTAATATTGGTAATGCGCCTTTGGTGGCAGGTAATGTTATTACTAATGAACCTGGCCTTTATATTGAAGATGAAAACATTGGTATTAGAATTGAAGATGATTTATTAATCACAGGAACAGGAGCTACAATTTTGTCTAGTGATGTTCCAAAAGAAATAGCTGATATCGAAAGGATAGCAGCTAGATCTTAGTTAACTTATAGATTACGATTTCAGCATCCGCGAACATACGGATGCTGTTTTCTATCATGCCAATACCGCTTGTAATATCAAGTCTTGTGTTGTTTACAGTGTATTTTTTATGGTAGTAGTTTTCAGCACCCCTTGGACGATAGAATAAATTGAATAATGGAATATATACTTGACCATTTAATGAGTGTCCTGCAAGCATATAGTCTGTTTTTGTGAAGTCTACTTTATCTAGGTTGTCTGGATAATGACTTATTGCGAAGGTGAAATTGCTTGGGTTAACACCATCATATGCACTTGTAACATCAGCGTTAGTATTTAAACCAACT
Organism: Solobacterium sp.; assembly: GCA_022776215.1. Classification (GTDB taxonomy): domain Bacteria; phylum Bacillota_I; class Bacilli_A; order Erysipelotrichales; family Erysipelotrichaceae; genus Colivicinus. The sequence goes on from JALFIR010000006.1 coordinate 48,747, forward strand.
AGATTGATATAAGAGCCATTTACATAAATCTTTTCGTTTTGATTGTCTAAGATTCTGAAGTCAGTGTCAGTTAGAATACTTTTTACTTGTTCGATATATTCATTGTCTTTATCACCTAATACGGCATATTTACCATATTTGGCTTCAAGTGATCTTAGAAAGTCACTTAATTTAGATTGGTCATTGCCGTTTAGGGCGCTGTCAAATAAGTCACCTCCAAAGATTATGATGTCAGGATCAAACTTGTTGATTTTTTCTTCGATTGTTTCTAGGTGTTTTTCTTTGATGAAAGTGCCATAGTGAATATCAGAGAAATATGCAATTATTAAACCGTTAGTATTATCGTCAATCTTAGATGATTTGATGGTTTCTTTTCTAACGGTAAAGTCATAAGGGTTTACATAGGTGATGTTGTAGATAGTTAATCCTACTAAGATTAATATAGATAATATGATTAAAGCAATTCTTTTTGTCTTTTTGTTCATAAAAGAATTATAACAATTTACATTTCACATATTTTAACAATTTTTAAACAAATTAATTAGATAGTCTTTGTTTAGTATATAGATGTAGGAAGTAAAAGACCTACAAATCATAATTATCCCCTAATTTTTAAAAGAAAAGATGAAGTCCTTAAGTGGACTTTTTCTTATAGAATGCAAACACATAATTTAACATAATTGAAACATATTTTGTTGATAGTATTTGTTTAGTATGTAGGTGTAAGGAAAAGATCCTTACATATAATAAAGTATCCACTTCCCCTATAATAAAGATACTTAATAAATGTCCCCTAACAAAAAATATGAAGAAGTCCTTAAGTGGACTTTTTCATTATGTAAGTTATCGGTTCATCTGCGTGTCTAAAGCTTCTATATTTGTCTATGATGTTAATGTTGTTGTCTTTGAAGTATTGTTCTAAAAGATAATATTCATCCTTACCACCCTTATGTCCTAAATAGAAGGTAATGATGATATAGCCATTATTTTCTAAAAGGTCATAGGCTTTCTTAAAAGCCACTAGGGTATCATCTTTATTAGTGATAGTTGTTTGATCGCTGTTTGGTAGATAGCCTAGATTAAATAAGAATAGTTTAACTTTATGGTCTAAGTATTTATCTATGTTGTTGTGATTATCTAAGATAAGTTTCACATTATCTTTATCTTTTACTTTTTCGTAAGTGTTTTCTAGGGCTTGCTTATTGATATCAAAACTATAAACATATTCAGATATATTAGCTAAAAATAAGGTATCAAAGCCATTACCCATGGTCATATCAACTACTTCATCATTCTTGTTAATTAGACCTTTAATATATTTGTGTACAAAAGTATTGTTATTCATAAAATTTTCCTTGATAAGTGTCTTCTTTAGCCATCAACTTATCAATATCATTTAAGATGGTTGTTTTATTTAAAACCCAATTAGGTACAACCAATTCATTCTTGATTGGATCGCCAGTTAATCTTTCAATTATAATTTCAGGTTTTAATAATTCTAGTTGTCTAACTACGATATCAATATATTCTTCTCTTTCTAGGATATAGAAAGCTTCTTTTTCATATAACTTTAATAGTTGTGTATTTTTTAATACCTGCAACATATGGATTTTAATCGCATTAAATGGTAAATGATTGATGTCTTTGATAGTTTTAATCATATCTTCCTTAGTTTCGTAAGGTAAGCCATTGATGACATGAACACAAGTTTTGATATTAGGACACTTAGATAATCTGTTTATTGTGTCTTTGAATTCTTCAAATGTGTAACAACGGTTGATTAATTCACCTGTTTTATTGTTGCTGGTTTGTAGTCCTAGTTCAATCCATAGAGGCTTAATATAAGATATTTCATTTAGATAAGCTATCATTTCATCACTTAAGCAATCACATCTTGTGGCAATAGCGATTTCAACTACATCTTCCATATTTAAGAAAGGTTCAATCATGTCTTGCACTTTCTTTAAAGGACCATAGGTATTAGAAAAAGATTGGAAATAGGGAATGTAGTAAGCATTAGGCCACTTGTTGTCCATAGTTTCTTTGTTGTGGGTGTATTGAGTTAGCACATCTTCTTTGATGTTGTAGTTGGCATCACCACTGCCTAATGCTGAACAATAGATACAGCCACCATAGCCTTTACTTCCGTCACGATTAGGACAAGTGAAATGACCATCAATGATGACCTTGGCAACTTTTTGATGATATTTGTTTTTTAAGTAGTAATTAAATGTGTGATAACGCTTATTATCTAGAGTATAACGAAACTTATTCATAACATTCATTATATAAAAATTAGTGAAAATGTATTAATATAGATTTGTGAGGTTTTTGATATGGATAATTTAAATATATTACTAAAATATCTTGTAAATAGTGATGATGTTACAAGAATTGCACATGCTGCAGGGGTTGAGGAAGATGTTGTTGAGAAGACTTGTGTACTTGTTTTTGACACTTTGATTCCAACTGATTTTACAAGACAAGAGGGTTCTCATTTAGAGAAGAAGGATTTAAATGCGATTACTTCTAATTTCAATAAATTATTAGAAGGCAACAGTTTAAAGAAGATTATTAGTGATGTTGCGCTTGATAAGGCGGTTGAACAAGCTAAGGTTGCGGTTGTTGTTAAGGAAATATTGGTAAATATTAGGGGTCGTCTACAATATATGACTGCCGCTAAGAAAAAGCCTGCTCCTGCTCCTAAGCCAGAGCCTGTTAGGGAAGAAGAACCAGTAAGGGTTCAAACTAAGGCTTTAGAGGAAGGACAAGAGGTTGCTGAAATCAAAAGACCTGTAAGAAGAAGTGAAGATGTTGAGGCTAAAAGACCTGTTAGAAATAAGCCTAGAAGGGTTAAAAATGGGCTAGAATCTGGGCTCGAATCTGAGTTCGAATCTGATGAGGAGGAATTGTCTAAGGGTGAAAAGATTGCACTATATGTTGTTGGTGCATTGCTAATTGCAGTTATTGTTGTGATTGTGGTTATCTTGTTAAAAATTAAAGGATAAAATAAAAGGAGTGAATTGTTTCGCTCCTTTAATGTTTTAATGGCTGCGGTGATTGGGATCGAACCAATGAAATAATAGATTCAGAGTCTACCGCCTTACCACTTGGCTACACCGCAATGCTTAATAATTATACACATTTTTTCTTAATAAATGATAGCCATTTGTTTTATAATCTAGCTATGGCAAAGATACTTATAGCAGATGATGAAGAGAAAATTAGAGAAATGATAGGCAAATATGCTAAGCATGAGGGCCTAGAAGTAGCTCTAGCCAAGGATGGACTTGAGGCGTTGGAACTTTTTAAGAAAGAAGACTATGATGTAGTTATCCTTGATGTGATGATGCCTAATATGGATGGCTTTGAGACTTTAAAGAAGATGAAAGAAGTTAAAGATGTCCACTGTATTTTTTTAACTGCTTTAGGTGAGGAAAATGATAGACTTTATGGCTTTGATACTGGAGGAGAAGATTATGTTACCAAGCCATTTTCACCAAAAGAGTTGATGTTTAGAATTAAAGTGATTCTAAGAAGGTATAGTAAAGACAGTGAGGTAATTAGTGTTGATGGTTTGCTTATGGACTTAAATGCTCATAGTGTAACTATTGACGGTAAGAGGATTGAATTACCTAATAAGGAATATGAACTTTTATTATTACTTCTAAAAAATAAGGGTAAGGCCTTAACAAGAGAAAGTATTATTAATACGATTTGGGGTTACGAGTATGATAGTGATGACCGTACTTTGGATACTCATATGAAGCTTCTTAGAAAAGATATTGGTGAATATGGCAAATATATCACCACTATAAGAGGAGTTGGCTATCGTTTTGAAGAACACGTTTAAATACGTGTTTTTAAAATTTTAGATAAAGTTCACATTGATAGTGTATATTGTTGTTGAATATGAAAAAGACGTTTAAATTAAGGTTCTTGATGTTGACAATACTTGTTGTCTTTATTGGATTAATGTTGGCTTTAATCTTGTTTTTACAAACGACTTTTTTAGATGGAACTTATAAGAATAACAAGATTGCTTATTTAAAGGATACAGCTGCTTTAATAGATGAGGGGATTCAAAATGATGATATTCTTTCAGTCTTAGAAGATATTTCTTTTTCTAATGAAGTATGTATAAGGGTAGTAACTGATGCGGTTGGTTTTACCACATATCAAGAGGCTTCTTCTTGTGCTTTGGGTAAGCTTAGTGCTAAACAATTAAATAAGATAGCGACTACTACTTTTGATAATGGTGGTGAGGCGTTGTTTGATAATAATTCGTCTTATTTAAAAAATGTTTATATTTATTCTAAGTTAAGTAAAGTTAACGATGAGAATGTATTGATTATGTTGTCAACAAGTATTGTGCCTTTACAAAGTACTATTGATACGATGTATGATCAGTTTAATATCATTATTATCGTGGTTGTTATTGCGACTATTCTTTTGGCTTTATGCTTGTCTTCTTTGATTGTTAATCCGATTAAAAAGATTGAAATGGAAGCTACTAATTTACCTAGTGGTAAATATGATTATAAGTTGATTAAGACGGATGCCAGGGAGATTGAGAACTTAAATAATACTTTAGCTAGTGCTAATGAGGAAATAATTAAGGCCGATGTAGCTAGAAAAGAACTTATTGGGAATGTTTCTCATGATTTGAGGACACCTTTGACGATGATTGTAGGCTATGGTGAGATGATTAGGGATTTTCCTGAGGAGAATAACGCCGATAATATCAATGTCATTATCAATGAGGCAAAGCGTCTATCTACTTTGGTTGATGATTTGTTGGATTTGTCTAAGGTGGAAAGTGGTAAGATTGAGTTTCATAATAAAGACATTAAGTTAAGTGAATTGTTACGTTCTGTTTATGATCAGTTTGAGCCTTATTGTAAGGCTAATGATATTGAACTTGTTTTAGATATTGAAGATAATGATGTTATCGTTAATGTTGATGATAATAGGTTGAAACAGGTTTTGCATAATTTTGTAAGTAATGCGCTAAATTATAATGATTCTGATACTCCTAGAATTGTTATCGGTGAAGAAAAGGTTGATGATGCTTATCGTATCTATGTCTATGATAATGGCAGTGGTGTTAAAGAAGAGGACAAGGATAAGATTTGGAATCGTTATTATAAGGTTGATAAGGAACATAAAAGAAGCCACATTGGTAGTGGCATTGGTTTATCTTTATGTAAAGATATTCTTGATAAGATGGGCTACAAATATGGTGTAGACTCTGTTTATAAAGAATATTCCAAGTTCTATTTTGATATCTTATAGGTGTCAATGATAAATGAGAAAGTTATTGTTAGTGTTTGTATATTGTTTAACTTCTCGATGTCTTTTCTACTAGTTTTATGACAATAAGGAGTCATCTTAAATAGGTTGTTGATTGAATCTTGATCTAAGATGGCTTTTTGTTTAATCTTGTATTCATTTACTAAGTCTAGACCTTCAATAGTGTTGTCATCAACTTCATTGTAGTAAGGATTATCATAGATTGCTTCCTTTAGTTCATATAAATGATCATAGTCTGGTTTAACTAAGATAAAATGACCATCTTCTTTTAGTAGTCTATTTATTTCACTAGATATTGGTGCAAATAGAGTTGTGATTAAATCTAGGGAATGGTCTTTTAATGGCACATCGAAGATGTTCTTAAGAATATAAGTTGTTGATTTGTCTATTCTAGAGGCAATCTTTAGGGCTTCTTTACTTAGGTCGATTCCAATCTTATCTTCAACTTTTAAGTCTTTAGTATAGTAACCTTCACCACAAGCGAGGTCTAATAAGTTTGTGGGATTTAAATCCTTAATAATTTCATTTAATTTATCTTTTAGGAAAAGATAATATTCTTCATTTAAGAAAAGGTTTCTAGCCTTAATCATCTCTTTTTCATCACCAGTGTTAGATGAGGCTTTCATGTTTAGGTTGATGTAGCCTTGTTTGGCAATATCAAAACTGTGCTTATTAGGACAAGTCAAGGTCTTGTCTTGTTTAGTTAGTTTTTCTTTACAAATAGGGCATAATATATTCATATGTCTATTTTACATTGAAATGTCCAATTTTGATGGTATAATACTTTAGCGAATAGAAAATACTATTCCTTGCCTAGAGATAGGCCGTATGTCCAGAAGGAGGTTAAAACATGAAACAATATGAGACTATGTATATCATCAAGTCTTCTTTAGATGAAGCTGCTAAGACTGCTTTATGTGAAGAATTACATGCGATTATCACTAATAATGGTGGTACTATCGAAAATGTTGATGACTGGGGTCTACGCGAATTTGCGTATGAAATCGATGGTATGACTAAGGGTTATTACGTAGTAACTACTTATAGTGTTGAAGTTGAAGGCTTAAACGAATTCAAGCGTTTATTAGGTATCAATGCTGATGTAGTTCGTTCAATGACTATCAATACTGCAGAAAAGGTTGGTAAGTAGTTATGATTAACAATGTGGTATTAGTTGGTAGACTTACTAAGGATATTGAACTTAGAAAAACTAGCTCTAATATCTCAACTTGTACTTTTACCTTGGCTTGTAATCGTAAGTTCTCTAGTGGTAATAATGGTCCTACAGCTGACTTTATCAATTGTGTTGCGTGGAGACAATCTGCTGATTTCCTTGCTCAATATGCTAGTAAGGGCGCAATTGTAGGTGTTGAGGGTAGAATTACTACAAGAAACTATGAGGGTCAAAATGGTAGAGTATATGTAACTGAAGTTACTTGTGATAGTGTTCAATTGATTGGTGGTAGTAAGAATAGTGGTAATAATATTGCGGCTAATCCTACACCAAATAGAACTTTTACACCAAGTGTTGAACCTAGTTTTGAGGGAAATGGTCCTGAGGATGATTTCTCTAATACGCCATCTCTTGATATTTCAAGCGATGACTTACCATTTTATTAATAGAGAGGAAAATAATTATGGCTTTTAGAAAACAAAGAGTCGGATATAAGAAAGTTTGTTACTTCACTAAGAACAAGATTGAATATATCGATTATAAAGATGTTGAATTATTAAAGAAGTTCATTAGTGCTAATGGCAAGATTACTCCAAGAAGAGTAACTGGTACTAGCGCTAAGTATCAAAGAATGTTGACTACTGCAATCAAGAGAGCACGTCAAATGGCTTTGTTACCTTACATTGTTGATTAATTTAAATTAATGATAGCCTTCCTTAATAGGAAGGCTATTTTCTTAAATAGGAGGATGATCATTTTATGAACAAAACAAAAAAATTAACTACAGGAGCGATGTTGTTGGCACTGATTGGTGCTTTTATGTTGATAGATAGACAATTGTCTTATGCCTTTACTTATTTTATTGTTTTGTTGATACCGGTGATTATTGCAGTTTATTGTTGCATGTATTCAATGAAAGATGGCTATGTATTATGTGTTGGTGTTGTAGCTTTATCTATACTGTTTGGTTCTTTATATACTTATATGTATTTGCCTGCTTCAATCATTACAGGCCTATGTATATCAGCAGCTATTAGAAAAGACTATGATCGTAGAAGAGTGATGTTAATTTCAATTGCAGTTTTTGTCTTGTCAGAACTTTTGATTACTTTCTTGGTGTCACCTTTATTGGGTGTTAGTGTTGATACTCAATTGAAAGCTATGGAAATGACTTTTAATGAAATGTCTGATGTGGCTGGAGTTAGTGGGGCAATGAATGCAGTTGTTGGTAATTTAGGTACTTTCCTTCTTGTTGTCTTTATTTTCTCTACAATGTTGACTGGTGTTTTAGAAGGATACTTGATTAGTTTTATGACTGTTTTTGTCTTAAAGAGAATGAAGATTAAGAATATTGGCTACAATAGCGCAATGGATATCAAGATGCCTGAATGGTTAGCTTATGTGTTGTTTTTCTTTACAGCTTCTTTAATGTTTATGAATGTACCTATTTTAATGAAGAGTGAGTTTGTTAAATATAGCTTGATGTGCCTTGGTGTGTTCTCTTCTTTGATTTTATTTTATTATGGCTATTTGTTTATGATTATTTATTTAAAAAAGAAGGGCGGTAGGGTAAATATCTTTTTACTACTTCTAGCTATTTTTATTTTGATGCCATTTTCGTATATCATATTATTAGTAGTTGGTTTCTTGTATGGAAGCGGACCACTTAGAAGAAAATTAGAGAATGAAAAAGAATAGAAATTTTATTATTACTGTTACTGTAGTTTATTTATTGTTATTAGTGACGCTTGTGGTAAATTATTTTATTTACCAAAAGTTTAATTTTTTAGCTGCCTCAATTGTATTATTTTCCTTGGTTGTGACGATTGCGACATACTATTATTTTTCAATTTATCATCGCCAAATCACCGGCGATATTGAGACTAATCTTTCTTCTTCAATGACAGAGGCTTTAAAACTAAGTCGTATTGGTATTCTTGTTTATAATGAGGATTATGAAATAACATGGTTATCATCATTGTTCAATGAAAAAGATATTAATCATGTTGGTGATAAGATTCTTGTTTGGTTGCCTGAACTTAGAGACTTATTAAGTGGTAAGATAGCCAAGACAATTGTTGTGATTAATGATGATAAGTATGAAGTAAGTAAGAAAGATGATGCCTATGTCTTATTCTTCAATGATATTTCTAGAGAGTATGATTTAGAGAATGATGTTAATAATAGTGCCTATGTTTTGGGTATTGTGAATTTTGATAACTATGATGAATTAACTTTGAATGAAAATGATATTTCTTTTATTAATACCAATATTAAAGTAGCTGTTGTTGAATACTTTAGGAAGTATGGTATTGTTTATAAGACTTTAAGAAATAATCGTTTGTTGCTGATTTTAAATAATTCCATTTATAAAAGATTGTTAGATGATCGTTTTTCTGTTTTGAATACCGTTAGAAGAGAATCTAAGAATGGTGGCGTGGATGTTACTTTATCAATGTCTTTTGCCTATGGTAGTTATGATTTGATTGAATTAGATAAAGAGGCAACAAGTTTGATGGAAATTGCTCAAACAAGAGGTGGTGACCAGGTTGTTTCAAGAGAGATTGGTAAGGAAGCTAATTTCTATGGTGGTTCTTCAGAAGCTAAGGAAAGAGCTAGTAGAGTTAAGGTAAGAGTTGTTGCTAATACCGTTAGAAATCTAATTAATGGTGCTAGTAATGTTATTATCGTAGGACATAAGGATGCTGATGCGGACTGTATCGGTGCTGCTTTGACTATGAGTTATATTGTTTCTACGTTGGGCAAGAAGGCTTATGTAGTTACAAGAACTGGTGGCGTGGAGACAATGATTAAGGATGTTATGGATAAGTATAGTAGCTTATTGAGTTCACGTCATAACTTCATTTCTGAGTCAGAGGGTTTGTCTTTAATGGATGAAGAAACTTTGGTTATCATGGTTGATCATCATTCTTTGTCTTTATGTAATAGCCCTAATATTTTAAAAGAATCTAAGAAGAATGTGATAATTGACCATCATCGTCGTAGTGCTGATTTGGATGTTGATGCCTTGTTTATATACATTGAGGCTGGTGCTAGTTCTACGGTTGAGATGAGTGTTGAAATGTTGCCATATTTTTCTAGAAACTTAGATATTTCAAAGGAAGAGGCTAACATCTTATATATTGGCTTGTTGATTGATACTAATCATTTTAGAAATCGTAGTGATTCAAGAACTTTTGATGTCGCAAAGACTATTAAACAATTGGGTGCTAATTCAAATGAGTGTGAAATCTTGATTGAGGAGCCTTATGATATGTCTAAGAAGAGATATGAAATTATCGCCCATGGCAAGAAGTATCATAACAATATTATGATCGCTTATATGGATGATGGTACTATTTATCCAAGGTCAATTGCTTCTCAAGCAGTTGATAGAATGGTTGAGATTAAGGAAATTAATGCAGCCTTTGTCTTATGCAAGATTAATAAGGATGAGGTGGCAATTTCAGCTAGAAGTGATGGTAATATCAATGTACAACTTATCTTAGAGAAGATGGGTGGTGGTGGCCATTTGACAGCTGCTGGTATGCAGGTTAGGGATGGTTCGTTAAGTGATATGTATGCTAATTTGGTAAAATGTATAGATGAATATTTAGAAAGTGTGGAAGAAGATGAAAGTAATTCTATTGAGTGATGTAAAAAAAGTTGGTAAGAAGGGTGAAGTTAAGGAAGTTTCTGATGGTTATGCAAGAAATTTCTTGATCGCTAGAGGTTTAGCTGTTGTTGCTAGTGAGGGTGCTAATAAGGTTTTAGCTAAGCAAAATGAAGAGAAGGCTAAGGAAGATGAAGCAAATAGACAAGCAGCTTTAGCTTTAAAGGAAAAACTTGAGGCGATGGAATTTGATTTCAAAGTTAAGGCTAATAATGGACATGTTTCTGGTTCTGTTTCTACTAAGGAAATTTGCGATGAATTAAAGAAGCATGGTATTGAAGTAGATAAGCGTAAGTTTATTGATAAGGATCCAGTTAAGACCCTAGGTTTTTCACATGTTAAGGTTGAATTATATAAGGGTGTAGTAGGTACAATTAGAGTTAAGTTAGTTGAGGAATAAGATGAGCCAAAAAACAATTCCCTATAGTCTTGAAGCAGAACAATCACTTCTAGGTAATATATTAGTTTTCAAAAATACAATTAGAGAATGTATTGAGGCTGATGTAACAAGTGATGATTTTTACTTGGATAAGCATCGTCGCATTTATAATATTTGTTCAAGTATGTTTGAAAATAGGGAGACTATCGATACTATTTCTTTGGGTAATAAGTTAAGAGACTATAACTATCTTGATACGATTGGTGGTCTTGATTATTTATTGAGTTTGACTGATTCAACAATCGATCGTACTAATACTAAGGAATATATTCGTATTATTAAGAATAAGTCACTAGCAAGACGTATTATTAAGGCCGGTGAGGAGATTGCTAGTGATGGTTATGATGGTCAAGCTAGCATTGATACGGTTTTAGAGAATGCAGAGAAGAAGATTTTAGATATTACAAGAAGTAGAACAGATTCTGAATTTAAGCCTAGTAGTGAGGTTTTTGAGGCTGCGGTTAAAAAGATTGAGGCTATAGAGAAGGCTGGTTCTACTATAACTGGTGTTAAGACTCGCTTTTCTCAATTAGATTCAATGACAGCAGGTCTTCAAAAGAGTGACATGATTATCTTAGCGGCTCGTCCAAGTATGGGTAAGTCTGCTTTAGCTTTAAATATTGCGCTAAATTCAGCTATGGTTTCAAGTGGTGCTTGTGCTATTTTCTCACTAGAAATGCCATGTGAACAGTTGGCTAATCGTATGTTGTCTGCTAAGGCTAAGGTTGATGGCCAAAAGATTAGAAAAGGTCAATTGAATGAGGCTGAGTGGATTAAGATTAAAGAAGCAGAACAGGAATTAAAACGTCAAAAGATTTTCTTTGATGATACTCCTGGTATTAAGATTTCTGATATGAATGCGAAGTGCCGTAAGCTTAAAGAGGATTATGGTTTATATTTGATTATTATCGACTATATTCAGTTAATCCAATCAAATACTAAGTCTGAGTCAAGACAACAAGAAGTGTCTGATATTTCACGTAAGATTAAGGCTATGGCCCGTGAATTAGATGTGCCTATTATTGCTTTGTCACAGTTGTCACGTTCGGTTGAATCAAGAAATGATAAGCGACCAATGTTGTCGGATTTAAGAGAATCTGGTGCGATTGAGCAGGATGCTGATATGGTTATGTTCATTTATCGTGAAGATTATTACAAAAAGGATGAAGAACGTAATGAAAAGCGTGAGGATGTTGAATTAATTGTGGCTAAGCATCGTAATGGCCCTATTGGTACTGTTAAGTTGGCTTTTGAGAAGGATATTAATGCGTTCTATTCTATTTCAAATAGTGAAGAGTAATGAAAAAATATATTATTGGAGTAATAGTTAGTATAGTTTTAAGTGTTGCCATTGTCATGGGAATTCCTTATTTATTGGATGAAAATAAGGTTGAGGGTGAGAATTTTTCTATTGAGTCGCTTGTCAATCAAAATGCGGTTTTAGGCAATGATGTTAATACTTATAACTATTTATATTATCAGGGTAAACTTGTTGGGGTTATTACAAGTCTTGATACTTTTTATAGTGAGATAAACAACGAATATCAAAAGTATGTGGATAAGTTTCCTAATACATCTTTGGGTTTAAGTGAAGATTTGTTGCTTACCAAGGAAAAGACTTTCAACAAGTATGAGAATAAAGATAACGAGATTGTTTCTTATTTAATTGACAATGATTTGTTAGGCGTTAAGACTACAGCTATTGAATTTTCAACTAGCGAAGGTGTTTATGATGTTATTTATGTAAGCGATCTTGAAATGTTTTACCAGGCAAGAGATACTTTCTTGAAGAATTTTGTAAGTGATGAGTCTTTTCAAAAGATTGCCAAGGGTGAAACAGTGGCTGAGCCAACTGATTTTGGTACCGTTGATATGAATGTAAAGATTGAGGAGACAATAACTTATTCAAGTTCTTTTATGGCTCCTGGTAATATCTTTACAAGTTTTGATGAAATCTATGATTATTTGTGTTATGGCCGAAACAGTGAGAAACAGTATTATGTTACTGAAGAAGGAGATACTCTTCGTGGTATTGGTTATCGTTTTAAGAATATGTCACCTAAGCAGCTAATGCTTATTAATCGTGATGTTATTTTTTCAACCGACCAAGTTTTGACGCCTGGTATGAGCATTAATGTGACTTATTTTTCTAGTCCTATTAATGTTGTCGTTACTAAGGATCGTTTAGCTTCTGAGGTAGTTACTCCTGAGTCTCCTAATTATGTTAAGGATGCAACTCTTGAGTCAGGTACTACTATTATTGAGACTGAAGAAAGCAATGGTCTTAAGAATGTCTTGTATCAAGAGACTTGGGTAAATGGTGTCTTACAAACTGGTAGTGTTAAGTCTAGTAATGTGGTTAGACAGCCAATTCAGGGTGTTATTAAGGTTGGTACAGCAAGAAAAGCTGATGTTGGTACTGGTAACTATGTATGGCCTGTTGATAATCCTAAGATTACTTGTGGTTGGGGTTGTTACTATATTCCAGGTATTGGTTCTCATATGGGCACTGACTTTGTCAATCAGTATGAGCGTTATGGTAATGTTTATGCGGCTGATACTGGTATAGTTGAAACTGCTAGCTATAATGGCATTGATGGTAACTTTGTGGTTATTGACCATCAAAACGGTTATAAAACACATTATGGCCATATGTCGAAGATTATAGTTAGTGCTGGTCAGGTTGTAAGTAGAGGTGAACAAATTGGTGTAATGGGTTCTACTGGTTATGCGTTTGGTGTTCATACTCACTTCCACTTTATTGTTGATGGGCATTTGACTGATGCATGTACGATAATGGATTGTACACAGGTTCCTTGGAGTTAATATGCGAAAGAATGTAATAATTTGTCTTTTTTCTATCACTTTTATTTGGCTATTGATAGTTAGTTCTATTGCTATTTCAAATAACAACAATGATAGTAATGGTACTAATATCGAAGAAGTTAGGGTTACTGGTTTTTCTACTGATTTTAGTGAAGTTATAAAAAATGCTAAGTCTTCTATGGTGGCAGTTGAACAAAATGGCAAGGTATCAAGTGGTTTTATTTACAAGAAAAAAGATGATTTAGTTTATGTAGCTACTTCTTTTCACGGGATAAGTGAAAGTGAAAATGCTAATGTTACTTTTAATAATGGCGTTAAGGTAAATGGCAAGGTATATGGCAGCGATTTGTTTGCGGATGTAGCCTTGCTTGAATGTGATTTTCCATTCGATGTCCAAGAATTAAAGTTTGGCGATAGTACATTATTAAAAGATGGTGAATTTGTTCTTAGCATTGGCACTAATAATTCTATGGATTATGCTTTTTCTAACAAGTTTGGAATGGTTTCTAAGAATTATCAGGAAATCAAGAATCAGATATCTTTTAATGAAGAAAATTATGAATATTATCTAGGTTTGATTCAATTAAGTGGTGATTTCACTTCAGGGTATAGTGGTGCTCCTGTACTTAATATGAATGGCGAACTAGTTGGTAGCATTTTGATGCAGGATGATGATATCACTTTTGCGTTAACCGGTGATGAACTTAAAAAAGTCTTAGATTGTTTATATAATAACTTATCTTATAGACGTGTTAATTTTGGGTTTAAGGGTAAGTATATTAAAGACTTAGAGAATTATGAAGTTAATAGTTTGAATATCAATGTTGATTTAAGTGACGGTTATTATGTTAGTGAAGTGTTGCCTTTTAGTTTCGCTTCTAAAATAGGTATTCTTAAGGCTGATGTTATTACAAAGATTAATGATGTAAAACTAGTTGATAGTAATTCTTTGTTGAGTTTGATGTATTCTGAAGAATTAAATTTTACTTTTGAGATTATAAGAAATGGTGAAAAGATCAAGTTACAGGGAGTAATAGATGCTTAAGCTTATTTGCGTTGGCAGGGTTAAGGATGCTTCACTTAAGGCTTTGATTGATGATTATCAAAAGAGAATTCAAAAGTATCATAAGTTAGAGATAACTGAAGTTAAGGATGAACCAATTAGAGATAATGAAAAGGAAGTTCTTGATATTGAAGCTTCTAGAATTATGTCTAAGATAGATAAGGATGATTATGTAATTCTTTTGGATTTACATGGTGAGCCTTTGGATTCTGTGTCTTTTGCGAAGAAAATAGATAAGTTGTTTGTGTCTTATTCAAAAATTACTTTTGTGATAGGTGGTTCTTTGGGCTTGGGAGAAGAAGTTAGGAAGCGTGCTAATTATAGGTTGAAACTTTCTGATATGACCTTCTTGCATCAAATGACGCGTCTTATTATTCTTGAACAAATTTATCGTTGTTTTAAGATTTTAAATCATGAAACTTATCATAAATAATCTAAAAACTATTGTAAAGCGCTTTCTCAAGATTTAAAATAGAGGTAATTGAAAAGGAGATTTTTTTTAAAATGAAAGAAATTAGTGTATTAGTTGTAGATCCAGTTGGTCTTCACGCTCGTCCTGCTACTGTAGCTGTTAATGCTGCTAGCAAGTTCAAGAGCGAAGTTAAGGTTGCTTATAATGGCAAGACTGTTAATATGAAGTCAATAATGGGTGTTATGTCTTTAGGTATCCCTACTCAATCAGAGATTACAATCAGCTGTGATGGTGAGGATGAAGAAGAAGCTATCAAGCAAATCGAAGATATTTTGAAGGCTCAAAAGGTTATAGCTTAATCTAAACTAATAATAAAGAATAATTATGAATAGAGAAGCTGATGCTTCTCTATTTTAAAACTAGAAGGGAATGAATATGTCATATAAAGATACTTATAATAATTGGTTGAATCATCCTAATTTAGATGCAAAGTCTAGAGAAGAAATGTTGAAGATGTCTGAGAAGGATATCGAGAATGCTTTTTATACAAATATTAAGTTTGGTACTGCAGGTATGCGTGGTGTCATGGGTGTAGGTACTGATCGCATTAATATTTATACAATTAGAAAGGCTACTTTAGGTTTTGCGAATTATTTAAATGCTAATAATAAAGATGGCGTCGCAATTGGCTATGATAATCGTCATAATTCAAAGGATTATGCTTATGATTGTGCTGCTCTTTTAGCTAGTAAGGGAATTAAGACTTACTTATTCGATTCATTAAGACCTACTCCTGAATTGTCTTTTGCGACTAGATATTTTAAGTGTGATGGCGGTATTATGATTACTGCTTCTCATAATCCTAAACAATATAATGGTTATAAATTATATGATGAGACTGGCTGTCAACTTATTCCTGAGCTAGCTGAGAAGGTTACTGCTGAGGTTAATAAGATTGATGATCCACTTTCTATTACAATTGGTGATTATGATAAGTCTTTAATTAATATTGTTAATACTGAAGTTGATGAAGCTTACTATAAGGAAGTGATGAGCATTTCTTTAAGAAAGGATCTTCCTAATAAAGATAAACTTAAGATTGTTTTCTCTCCTGAACATGGTGCAAGTAATATTCCAGTTAGAGAAACTTTAAAGAGAGCTGGTTTTGATGTTTATGTAGTGGAAGAACAAGCTATTCCTGATGGTGATTTCCCTAATACTAAGACTCCAAATCCTGAGGAAGCAGGTGCTTATGAGGGCGTTCTTGAATTGGCTAGAAAGCTTGATGCGGACTTATTGTTAGTTTGTGATCCTGATGGCGATAGAATGGGTGTAGGCGTTAAAAAGGATGACGATTATCATATATTTAATGGTAATCAAACTGGTGCTCTTCTTCTTGAATATATCTTAAGTACAAGAAAAGAATTAGGCATGGAAGTTGATCACCCTGTTATGTTTAATACAATTGTTACTAGTGATATCGGTGAGGCTGTCGCAAACTACTATGGTGTAGAGTGTGAGAAGACTTTGACTGGTTTCAAGTTTATTGGCAATAAGGTTAAGAAGTATGAAGAGAGTGGTAAGAAGACTTATGTCTTTGGTTATGAAGAATCTTATGGCTCTTTGATTAAACCATTTGTTAGAGATAAGGATGCTACTCAGGCTTGTATGATGTTGGCTGAAGAAGCTGTTTATTATCATAATCAAGGTAAGACATTGTATGATGTTTTATTAGGCATTTTTGATAAGGTTGGTGCATATTATGATGCTCAAATGTCTATTATGCTTCCAGGTGCTGATGGAGCTGAGAAGTTAGCTGCTATTATGAAGAATATTCGTGAAAATCCATTTAGCATTGATGGCTATAAAACTGTTAAGATTGAGGATTATAAGACTCAAAAAACTACTTACAGTGATGGTAGAGTAGAGGATTTAACGGGTTTTGATGTTACTGATGCGATTAAGTATTACTTAGAAGATGGCTCATTTATCGCTATTAGACCTAGTGGTACAGAGCCTAAGTGTAAGATTTATTTATCTACTAAGGATGCTACTTATGATGCTGCTGTTAAGAAGTGTGATGATTTCAAGAAGATCATGAGTGAAATTATTAAGTAATGATAATTGATGAAGTAAAGACAAAAGCTTTAGAAGACAAGGTGCCCATTATTAAAGATGATGGGCTCTTGTTTGTGCTAAAGACAGTTGAGGTTACAGGTGCTAAGGATATTCTTGAGCTTGGTACTGCCGTTGGTTATTCAAGTATGCATATGGCAAGTCTTGATAAGGATATACATATTGATACGATTGAGCGTAATGATGATATGTATAAACAAGCTATTGTAAATATCAAAGATAACGGTTTTGATGATCAAATTGATGTTCATTTTATGCCTATTGAAGTGTTTAAGACTGATAAGATGTATGATTTGATTTTTGTGGATGCTGCTAAGGCTCAATATGGTAAGTATACTGAGCAATTTTATAATAATTTAAAAAAAGGTGGTGTCTTTATTTATGATAATATGATTTTCCATGGCTTGATATACAAAATTGATGAAATCAATAGTAGAAGTCTACGTTCTATGCTTAAAAAAATCGTTAATTTCCGCGATTTTATGGTAAATGATGAGCGTTTTGATATAATAATGCATGATGAAATCGGAGATGGCATCTTAATAGCTATTAAAAAATAAATATGGAAGATAAGAATATTGCTCTATTAGGTTTTGTTTCTTCGGCTGCTGATTATTTGAAAAAACAAATTAAGGATAACAGCGAAGAGATAAAAGAATTAGATGAAATTGATTTGGATAAGATTAAAAGTGAGCTAGGAAAACGTTTAGGCTCATCTTTTGGTGGTGTTCAAGATAAGTCTAATGATTTAATTAATGCGGGTAGAGAGGCTTTTAATGATTTTATCAATGATTCTTCTAAGATGATTGATGAATTCAATGATATTTTTAATGTTGATTTCAAAAAAGAAAATGATGAAAAAGATGAGGAGATGGTGAATCATCTTATTTCTATTTTAAGAGAGCCTTCTAAGTTTGAGGAAACAAATGATTTTGAGACTCAAATTGCTAGGGCTGCGAATGATTCATATATTGAGGACAATAGGAAGATTGAGGTTCCTGGTAGCGATAATGAAGAATTAGATTCGCTTTTTTCTGAAATCATAGCCAATGAGAATATCAAGGTTGAAGAGCCTGTATTAAATCCTTTTGTGGATGTTGAAACTGAATTTGAAGCCTTAACCAAAGAGCCTTCTGTTGAAGATAATGAAGAATCTAGTGATGATTCGATTGAAGAAATTATTGAAGAGGATGAAATTGAAAAGGATAATAGTTTAAAAGCTGATGAGATTAAACAATTAATTAGAGATACAATTTCGGAATTTTTTACTAATACAAATAAGCCTGAGGAAAAGGAAGTTAAGTTAGATGAAGTAATCAATTCTTTTGATGTGCTTAAAAATGTTGGCGTTGATGAAGAAGATGATGAAATAAAAGAAGATGATAATAAAGATGAGGAATTTGCTGAATTTGAATCTTTATGTTCTGGTTTAGATGAAGTTGAATATGAGGAATTAAATCCTAATAATGATTCTTTATTGGATGGCGTCTTTAAACGTGTTGATGAATATGAAGAGATCAACGAAGATGAGCTTGCTGAATTAGAGGAAGAGCCTGATGTTGATTTAGAGAATCTTCTAAGACCTATTGATGTGTTGATTGAAGAAGAACCTGTTGATGATACTCTTTTACCTACTAATATGTTGAAAGACAAAGAAGTGGTTTGTGAAAATGTAATAGACAATGTTGATTCTGCTAAAGAAGAACCTGTTGTTGAAAAGCGTGTTGAAGAAGCTACAAATGATATTGGTAATGATGTCAATAGTATTGTTGAAAGGTTAGAAGATATTCTACCTCCTGTTGAAGCTGTTGTTGATGAAAAGTGGGAAAAGGAATCTAAACCTTTTGTAGTAGAAGAAAGAAAAGAAGAAACAACTATTGATATTGGAAGTGATGTTGATAATATTGTAGAAAGAATTGCAAAGATTCTTCCGCCGATAACTGAAACTATTAATGAAGAATGGAATAAAGTATCAAAGCCAATTATTGTAGAACCTAGAATTGAGGAACCTACAAATGATATTGGAAGTGATATTGATAGTATTGTTGATAGAATAGAAAAGATATTGCCTCCAATAACTGAGGTTATAGATGAGGATTGGAATAAGGAATCTAAACCAATCGTTATTGAAAAGCGTATTGAGGAGCCAACTATTGATATTGGCAATGATATTGATAGTATTGTTGGAAGATTGAAGGATATTCTTCCGCCTTGTGAGTCTGTTATTGAGGAGCCAAAGTTCTCTGAGGATATGTTGGGTGTTCTTGATACGTTAAGTGTGGACGAAGGTATTTTAGAGGCCACTAAGGATGAAAATATCGATGAAGAGTTCTCTTATGATGGTGATGATATTTCGTTGTCTGATGATGTACCTTTGTCTGAAAAGTTAAGTAATTACGCGGATCATACAGATGAGGAAAAAGAAGATGATTACTTGTTTGATGATGTTGATGTAGATGAACAAGGTTCAATTTCTTCGTTTTTAAGTGAATTAAAGGATGATGATCAAATTAGTTTACAAGAAGATGATGTTCCAGGAATGAGAAGTCTTTCTGAGCTTATTGAATCATGTAACACTTTGTGTCCTAGTGAAGACAAAGAAGATGCTCCTGAGATAGTTGAAAATGATTATCTTGAGGAATACAATAATCGCTCCTTGGAAGAATTATATATTCCAAATCCTGGTTTAGATATCTTAGAACAAGGGGAATTTGACTTAGGCATAGATAAAAGCGATGAGGATTCTGATGAAGATGAGGCTGATTTTGATTTAGGACCTAAAGAAGAAACTGATTATGTTGGTGAATTGTTTGATGAATTTACTAACAATGAGTATGAGGTTGATGATTTTAAGAATAAGCAACAAAGAATTAATGAATTAAATAAAAAAATTTATGATTCGATTGTTGCCTTATATCCTTATTTAAGTAATGGCTTTATAAAGGGTGTTTATGAGCTTAAAGAATCATTCGCATCTGATTATGAAGAAGGCCAAAAGATTATTATTTTACATCGTTTAGTGTTCACGGACTTAGAAGGTTTAAGACAATTTGTTGATGTGATGATGAGTCATGAATATTTTGTCAATGTTGATGAAAAGCAAATGATTGTTGATACTTTTAAGGAACATGTTAATTCTGATGGTAAAATATTAACTGATATCTTTGAAATTGCAAACCAGGCTAAGTTATTGACTGGTGAGTATGATGGATATCGAATTATAGAAGTAGATGAATAGTTTATAGGAGGAGAATATTATGAACGAAAGAAACCCTTATGAAAGTGATGATACTGTAGATATTCCTGATTTTTCTTCAATCAAGGTTAATGATGATGATATTGATCGTTCTGTTTTTAAGATGAATGATGATATCCCTTCATATAATGAACCGGAATATGATGATGAAGAAGATTATTATGAAGATGAAGATGAAGGTCGTACAGTAAAGAAGTCTGGTATTGTGTTGATTGCAGCTGTTATGGTTATTTTATTAATCCTTGCAGTATTTGGCATGTTCTGGGGTATTAGTAAGAACAAGGCTTATACAACATTAAAGACTGAGTATGATGCTTATGTTACTAAGGCACAAAATACTGAGACAGAATTAAATAACAAGATTATTGAACTTCAAAATCAAATTAATAGTGCTAATACAAGCACAACTGTTACAACAGGAGAAACAACAACTTATAAGATGACAGCAACAGTTAGAATTAGAACGGGTGCTGGTACTTCAAATTCACAAACTAAATTTGCTGATTTATCCGATGATGTAAAGAAGGTTGCTAGTGATGATGATGGTGCAGCATTTATGGCTGCAGGTACTGTATTTACAGCTAGCGAAACTAAGGAAGACAGTGATAAGAATGTTTGGGTTAAGTTAGCCGATAACGCTTGGGTTTGTGTTAAATTTGGTGATGCAACTTGGGCTACTAAGCAATAATCTAATTTGTAATTTGATTTAGGAAACTATCTATGAATGTAGATAGTTTTTTAATTTTTAGGTAAAATATTATCGATGAATGATTTTATAAAAATTAGAGGTGGAAATAGGCTTAAGGGTGAGGTAACTATTTCTTCTAGTAAGAATGCTACTGTTGCGATTCTTCCTGCGGTTGTTTTAGCAAGCGAAGTTGTTAAGCTTTATGATATTCCTGAGATTGAGGATATTAATGCGCTTGTTACTATTTTAAGAAAATTGAATATTAAGGTAGTGATGAATGAAGACAACTTTACTATCGATCCTACTGAGATTGAGAATGTTGTTTTAGATGGTGATGAGGTTAGAAAGTTAAGAGCGTCTTATTATTTTATGGGTGCTTTGCTTGGTAGATTTAAGCATGTTAAGATGCTTTATCCAGGAGGTTGCAATTTAGGCCCTCGTCCAATCGATTTACATTTAAAGGGTTTTGAGTCACTTGGTGCAACAGTTAAGACTGATGGTGATAATATTGAGATTTTTGCGGATGAACTTATTGGTGATGAGATTTATCTAGATATTGCTTCTGTTGGTGCAACTATCAATATTATGTTGGCTGCTGTTTTCGCGAAGGGTAGAACAATCATTAGAAACGCTGCTAAAGAACCTGAAATTATTGACTTATCAAGTATGTTAAATAAGATGGGTGCTGAGATTCGTGGTGCTGGTACTAGTGATTTGATTATTGATGGTGTTAAGCGCTTAAAGGGTTGTATTCATGATATTATTCCAGATCGTATCGAAGCCGGAACTTATATTTGCATGGCTGCTGCCATGGGTGATGGTGTTACTGTTAAGAATGTAATTCCTCAACACTTGGAGGCTTTATTGTCTAAGCTTGAGGAAATGGGCGTTGAGATGAATGTTGGTAGCGATTTTGTTGAAGTATATGGTGCTAAGAATTTAAAGTCAATTGATATTCAAACTCAGACTTTCCCAGGTTTTGCGACTGATTTGCAACAACCTATCACGCCTTTATTATGTGTGGCTAATGGTGAATCAAATGTTAATGAGACGATTTATCCAAAGCGCTTTAAGCATTGTTTCGAATTAAATAAGATGGGTGCTAATATTACTGTTGGTGATGCAAAAGCTACTATTGTTGGTCCTTGTAAGCTTCATGGAACTGAAGTTACGGCCACAGATTTAAGATGTGGTGCGGGATTAATCATTGCGGGTCTTATGGCTGATGGTGAAACAATTATCCATGATGCTTATCATATTTATAGAGGATATGATAACATTGTTACTAAATTAAGAAATATTGGTGGCGATATTGAGTAATTTTAAGAAATTTTAAAATTTTATTAAAAACCTATTTACAAAGTAAGTAAGCTTTGGTAATATAAATGAGCTTACTTATTAATGTGGAGGGGTAGCGAAGAGGCTAAACGCGGCTGACTGTAAATCAGCTCTCAACGAGTTCGGCAGTTCGAATCTGTCCCCCTCCACCATTTTATTTCTTGGGATGTAGCCAAGTGGTAAGGCAACAGACTTTGACTCTGTCATTTCGCTGGTTCGATCCCAGCCATCCCAGCCATTGTAAGCTGACCTGGTAGCTCAGGCGGTAGAGCATTTGACTTTTAATCAAAGGGTCGCGGGTTCGATTCCCGCCCAGGTCACCAGACTGCAGGTGTAGTTCAATGGTAGAACTTCAGCCCTCCAAGCTGACTACGTCGGTTCGATTCCGATCACCTGCTCCAGTCGAATGTTCAACTTAAAATAACTTATGCAACTAGCAATAGTTGTTTTTTTATTTTTCTAGCTTTAATAGTTCAATCTTGTTGCTTATTCCACCGTTATAGCCTGTTAACTTATTATTAGAACCTATCACTCTATGGCAAGGGATTATGATGCGTATTGGATTATGTTTCAGTGCTTGTCCAACTGCTTGAGCTGACATCTTCTTTATATTCTTTCTTTTTGCGATAGTATCAGCAATCTCTTTGTATGTGATTATTTTTCCATAAGGTATATTCTTTGTGATTTCTAAAATTTCTTTTTGAAATAGGGTTAAAGAATCTAGTTTATACTTGGGTATAAAGTTAGGAATATTACCACTAAAATAAATATCTAACCATTTAATTGTTTCTTTAAAAATTGGAAGATTTGTATTATCTGTTCCTTTTGGTGTATTGATGAAACACAAGCCGGTTAAAAACTCTCCATCACTAGTTAATAGGATGTTTGAAAACTGTTTGGGTGTTTTGTAGATGTAATTGTACATATAATTTATTTTATATCTTTAGTGAATAGGGTTTATGATTTTTGATATTTGATATAATGTTTGCCATGGAAAGTAATATTATTATTGGAACTGCTTTGAATAAGCATGCTAGATTTTATCTAGGAGATACAACTAAGCTAGTTGATGATGCTGGCAAGATACATGATATGTGGCCAACTTCTTTGGCAGCACTAGGCAGAACAATGGCTGTAACTAGTGTTATGGCATTGATGCAAAAGAATGATGGTGAGTCTGTTACTACTACCATTAATGGTGGTGGTAGTATTGGTACTGTTTTGGCTACTGCCGATAGTGAAGGTAATGTAAAGGGTTTTGTAGGTAATAATCATTTGTATCTAAAGTACAATGATTCTAATAAGCTTGCGGTTGGTTTAGTAGTAGGCACCGATGGCTATTTAAAGGTCATTAGAGACTTAAAAATGAGAAATAGCTATACAACACAGGTTGCACTAAGAACGGGCGAAATTGGTGATGATTTTGCGTATTATTTTAGTGTTTCTGAACAAAGACCAAGTATTGTCTCTGTTGGAGTGCTTGTGGATACTGATTATTCTTGTAAGGCAAGCGGTGTTTTGATTATTGAATTGTTACCAGATCATACTGAAGAGGATATTGTTTATTTAGAGAATCTTAATTTACAACCTATTTCTTCAGTTATTGAATCAGGAATTAGTTTACAAGATTATATTCATTCTTTATTTGATGATGCTGAAATTTTAGAGAAACATGAAGTTAGATATCATTGTGATTGTTCTAAGGAAAGATTCTTGCGTAATCTATTAACTCTTTCAAAAGATGATATTGATGAGATTATTGCGGATGGTCATATTGATGTTCAGTGTCAATTCTGTGATAAGGAATATCATTTTGATAAGGAAGATATTGAATTGTTGAAGAAGTATGCTGAAAAAAATAGGTAATGTAACTTTGAATAATCCTCTTATTATTGCACCTATGGCTGGAGTTACCAATGCAGCTTTTAGAGAACTTTGCCTAGAATTTGGGGCAGGCCTTGTGTGTTGTGAGATGGTTTCTGATAAGGCTATCTATTACAAGAATGAAAAGACAGCTAAGATGATTGATGTTGGATGTTCTCATCCTGTTAGTCTTCAATTGTTTGGTTCAGATCCTAAAACGATGGCTTATGCGACAAGGGTTTTGGATAAAGATAGTGAATGTGACATTATCGATATTAATATGGGTTGTCCTGTCACAAAGGTCATTAAAACGGGCGCAGGGAGCGCTTTAATGAAGGATGAGGATTTAGCCCTCGAGATAGTAAAAAGTGTTTTAGATAACACTTCTAAGCCTGTTACGGTGAAGATGCGTTTGGGTTATGATATGCAACATAAAAATTACATGTCACTAGCTAAGAAACTTGAACATACTGGCATTAAGGCTATCACCTTACATGGTAGGACTAGAAGTCAAATGTATGAGGGCAAAGCTAATTGGGATGATATTAAGTTACTTCATGAAAACATCAGTATTCCTGTGATTGGTAATGGTGATATTAAGACTCTTGATGACTATATTAAGCACAAAGAATACTGTGATGCGATAATGGTGGGTAGAGGTATTATTGGTAATCCTTTCTTGATTAAAGAGATTAGTGATTATGAAAAAGGTATTACTGATATTAAAACTTCTTATAAAGACCGTATTGAGATGTGTCTAAGGCATGCACATAAGTTGTGTACCCTAAAGGGAGAACTTATCGGCATCAGAGAAATGCGTGGGTTGGCTCCTCATTATATAAGTGGTTTATATAATAGTAGTGTCTATAAGAATAGTATGTCTAAGCTTGAGACATATGATGACTTAAATAATTTGTTAAGAGAATATGAATTATTATTAGATAGCCAGGAGATTTATTTATGAAGATAGGACAATTTTCCGATTCTTTCTTGCCAATAGTAGATGGTGTTGGCAGGGTTGTTTATAACTATTGTGACTCTTTAGGAAGAAAGGGTCATGAAGTGAGTGCAATAGTTCCAATGGAAGATATGGGCTATCGTGGTCGTTTCCCTTTTGAGATAATTGATTATTATTCTCAAACGGTGCCAATGACAGTTTATAATGCTGGTTTGCCATTGTTGGATGCTCATTATGACAAGATGTTGGAAATAAAGAATTTTGATATTGTCCATGTACACACTCCTTTTATTGCGGGTATTGAGGCTGTTAAGTATTGTAAGAATCACAATGTTCCTCTTGTTGCCTCATTTCATTCTAAATATTATGATGATTTCTTGCAGATTACAGGTTCGAAGTATATAGCTAAGTTTGGTACTGATGTCTTAGTAAACTTTTATAACAAGTGTGATGAGGTATGGACGGTAAGTGAAAATTCAGCTGAGACTTTGAAATCTTATGGTTATGACAGACCAATAACAATCATACAAAATGGCATGGATATCAAGGATATTGATTATACTTTGGCTATTAAGGCTCGTAAACATTTTAATTTAACCTTTGATCCTGTTTTATTGTATGTGGGACAAATGAATTGGAAAAAGAATATTGAGTGTATTCTGAAGGCTTGTGCTCTTTTAAAAAGTGATGGTATTAAGTTTCAGTTAGTATTAGCTGGTAAAGGTCCTCATTTTGATGAGATTGATAAGAAGGCTAAGGAACTAGGAATTGGTGATGATACAGTGTTAACAGGCCATTTAAATGATGAGGACTTGTTGAATGGTTTATATGCTTTAGCTTCGATGTTTGTGTTTCCTTCTTTGTATGATACTTATTCTATGGTGGTAAGAGAGGCCGCAAATGCTAGGACTGCTTCGGTGGTTGTAAGAGATAGTGCACCTAGTGAATGCATCAAAGATGGTTTTAATGGCTTATTGTGTGATAATGATCCAAGAAGCTTATATGAACAGTTAAAGAAGGCTTTGTTGGATGAAAATTATGCGATTAATTTAGGCATTAATGCGAAGAAGACGATTCCTGTTTCTTGGGATGAAGTGTGTGAGCAGGCACTTAAGCGTTATCAAATTGTGATAGATGAGTATAAGAAAACGAGGTAGTTGACCTCGTTTTCTTAATAATTAGAATGCAAAGAAGAATTTAACTAAGAATAGAATTGATAATACTAATGTTAGTGGAGATACTTCTTTAGCTTTTCCTGTAATAAATTTAATGATTGTATATGCGATTAGACCTAATCCAATACCATGTCCGATTGAACCAGAGATTGGCATAGCTACTAGCATAATGAATACTGGTACACATACTGAGATATCATCAAAGTCAATGTTCTTTAAGCCTTGTAACATTAAGATACCTACATAGATTAGAGCACTTGATGTTGCAGCTGCTGGAATGATTGCAGCGATAGGTGAGATAAACATACAAGCAAGGAAGATAAGACCAGTTACAAGAGATGTAAGACCAGTTCTACCACCTGCTTCAACACCTGATGCAGATTCAACAAATGTTGTGATTGTACTTGTACCTGTTAGGGCACCGCATACTGTACCACAAGCATCTGATAATAATGCTTCTTTCATGTTTGGCATATTACCGTTTTCATCTAACATGTTTGCACGGCTTGCAGTACCTACAAGAGTACCGATTGTATCAAACATATCGATAATGCAGAATGTTAATACAAGAGTTACAACTGTGAACATACCAAGTGATTTTAGAACATTAAAGTCAAACTTGAATAATGTTAATGCGGCCATATCCTTGAATGGAGGTAACCAGCTTGCAGTTGCAAGAGATGCGAATGGGTTGATGTGAAGAACGAAGTATTCACCAGCCCAATAGATTACAGAACCTGTTAGGATACCATATAATACAGAACCTTTAACTTTCTTGTGGTCTAGAGCTACGATTGTGAATAGACCTACAAACATTGTGATTACTGTAAGTACCATTACTGGATAACCACTTCCCATAGTATCTTTTGCGTATGATGCAGTTAAAGAACCAAAGAAGTTTGCCATTGCGTAGAATGGACCACCAGTTTCAGAATATACACCAGCGTTTGATCCAAAGCCAATGTTTAGAAGCATTAGACCGATTGCAGGAGAAATACCAAGTCTAACTCCTAGTGGAATAGCTTGTACAATCTTTTCTCTTACGTTTAGTGCAGATAAGATAATGAATACAATACCTTCGATTAAGATGATGCATAGACCTGCTCTGAAACCTTCTAAATAAGATACACCAGCAATTGTTGCGATATTAGCAACTACTACGGCGAAGAAAGAGTTAAGTCCCATACCTGCTGACATTGCGAATGGCTTGTTTGCGATAAATGCCATTAAGATAGTACCGAAGGCACTAGCGATACATGTTGCTAAGAAAACAGCGTTCCATAATTCTTGGCCACCATTTGCGGTAAATCCTGTTAATAGATTAGGGTTTAGGGCAATGATATATGCCATTGTCATGAATGTTGTTAAGCCAGCAATGACTTCAGTTTTTACGTCAGTACCGTTTTCCTTCAGCTTGAAAATTTTCTCTAACATAAGTCCCCCCTTAAAATTTTCCAACTACATTCGTAAAAATTAAAAAATTGCTTATAACTAAGCAACCGATAAAAGAGATCGTAGTCCCATGATTAAGGTCACGGAGTAGAAACGCTTTCACCAATTTGAAAGTATATACGATATGTAGAACACTAGTATTATACACATCTTTGAATAAAAACAAAATATTAACTTAATCAATCAATTTAAGATATTAATCTTTTGTGATAAAATCAATATAAAGGGTTACACCCCTAGTAATTTTATGAAAGGATAAATGAAAATGAAAAAGTTACTATCTGTATTATTAGCTTTCTTCATGGTATTCGCTCTAGTTGGTTGTTCAAATAATGAAGACGACAACAACGGCGGTACTACTGGTACAGAAGATGGCTACAAAGTTGCTGTTGTTACAGACGTTGGTCAATTAAACGATGGTGGTTTTAACCAAGGTACTTATGAAGGTGCTGTTGCTTTCGCTGAAAAGAATGGTTTATCTTACAAGTACTATCAACCAGCTAATGGTTCTGATGCAACTGATGATGATAGAATCGCTGCTATGAGACAAGCTGTTGAAGGTGGTGCTGAAATCGTTGTTACTCCAGGTTTCTTACAAGCTGCTGCTCTTGAAACTGTTGCTAAGGAAAATCCTGAAGTTAAGTTCGTATTCGTTGATGGTTGGGCTCTAGGCTTAGATAATGTTACAGCTATTTCTTACCATGAAGAAGAATCTGGTTTCTTCGCTGGTTATGCTGCTGTAATGGATGGTTATACTAAGCTTGGTGGTACTTTCGGTGGTGCTGGTACAAATGCTGCTTGTAACAGATTCGCTTATGGTTATGTTCAAGGTATGCAAGCTGCTGCTGCTGAATTAGATACAACTGTTGAAGCTACAATCTCATTCTTATATGGTGGTTCATTCTCTGCTTCTACAGAATTACAAACTCAAATTTCTGGTTGGTACACAAATGGTACTGAAGTAGTATTCGCTTGTGGTGGTTCTATGCTTCAATCTGTAAAGGCTGCTGCTGCTGAAACTGAAAACGGTAAGATTATCGGTGTTGATACTGACCAATCTGCTGAGTCTGATAGAGTTATCACTTCTGCTTTCAAGAACTTATCTGGTTCTGTTGATTTAACTTTAACTAAGTGGTTAGAAGGTAAGTGGGATGCTGAATTAGCTGATAAGCTATCTAACTTAGGTGTTGGTGATGAGGCTACAGGTTTACCTACAGCTGAAGGTTCTTGGAGATTCAATAGCTTTACAACTGATCAATACCATGAAGTATTCGCTAAGGTAGCTGATGGTTCAATCAAGATTAATTCTGATTGTGCTGATTTAAGTACTGCTGCTGCTTGGGATGGTCTAAAGGCTAAATGTCCAAATGTTACTTTAACTCTTGAATATTAATTTAGGGTTTTGATTGTATAGAAGGCACCCTTTTAGGGTGTCTTCTTTTATTAGATATAAAAAGGAGATAATTTTATGGAAGATAACTGCGTAATTGAAATGTGTCATATCACAAAAGTCTTCCCAGGTATAATTGCCAATGATGATATAACTCTTGGTCTTAGAAAAGGTGAGATTCACGCTTTACTTGGTGAAAATGGTGCTGGTAAGTCAACTTTAATGTCCGTGTTGTTTGGCTTATATCAGCCTGAAGAGGGTGAGATTTTATATAATGGCAAGTCTGTAAAAATTACCGACCCCAATGTTGCAACATCTTTAGGTATTGGTATGGTGCATCAACATTTTAAGCTTGTTGAATGTTTTACTGTACTTGACAATATTATTTTAGGAGATGAGGATTCTTCTTTAGGTTTTGTTCAAAAGAAGAAGGCAAGAGAAAAGGTTTTGAGGTTGTCAGAGACTTATGGCTTACATGTAGATGTGGATGCTAAGGTGTCTGATATCACGGTTGGTATGCAACAAAGAACTGAGATTCTTAAGATGCTATATCGTGATAATGATATTTTGATTTTTGATGAGCCTACTGCTGTATTAACACCACAGGAAATTGATGAATTAATGCAGATTATGCTTAATCTTAAAAAGGAAGGAAAGTCAATTCTTTTTATATCTCATAAATTAAATGAAATTATGGCCGTTTCTGATCGCTGTACTGTTTTAAGAAAAGGTAAATGTATTGGTACTGTTGATATTAAGGATACCACTAAGGAAGAATTGTCTAGTATGATGGTTGGCCGTCATGTTAATTTTGCGGTTGATAAAAAAGAGGCAAAGCCTGGTAAGACTGTATTAGAGGTTGATGATTTGGTTGTTAAGTCTCATACTCATAAAAAGAATGCCGTTAATGGTGCTTCTATTTATGTAAGAGAGGGTGAAATAGTTTGTATTGCTGGTATTGATGGGAATGGCCAAACTGAATTCATCCATGCCCTTACCGGTTTAGATAAAATTGAATCAGGTAAGATTGTTTTTGAGGGTGAAGATATCACTCATAAGACAATTCGTTATAAGAATACTCACGGTATTTCTCATATTCCAGAAGATAGACATAAACATGGTTTGGTTCTTGATTATAATCTTGAACAAAATATGGTTCTTCAAAGATATTTTGAACCTGAATTTGAAAAGAATGGTTTCATTAGATTTGATAAGGTAAGAGAATATGCTAATAAGCTTATTGAGGAATATGATGTAAGAAGTGGCCAAGGGCCAATTACGATTACTCGTTCAATGTCTGGTGGTAACCAACAAAAGGCAATTTGCGCTAGAGAGATGGATCGTAATCATAAATTGTTGATTGCGGTACAGCCTACAAGAGGCTTGGATGTTGGTGCTATTGAAGATATCCATTCAAAGATTGTTAAGAATCGTGATAATGGCGATGCGGTGCTTCTGGTTTCTCTTGAATTAGATGAGGTTATGAACTTGTCTGATAGAATTTATGTAATGTATGAGGGTGAGATTGTTGGTGAATTTGATCCTAAGAAGATTACTGTTCAAGAGCTAGGTTTGTATATGTCTGGTGCTAAAAAGGATAATGTAGCTAAGGAGGGTAAATAATGACGACAAGAAAGGAATCTAAATTTGTTTCTCTTATTAAAAGCGATGGATTTAAGTCATTATTATCTTCTATCGTTTCAATTTTAATTGGTTTATTGGTTGGTTTTATTGCCATGGTTGTTATTACTATGGTGAGTCCAAATAATTCAATCAGTGATGCCTTTGGTGGTTTGAAGATTATGTTCTCAGGACCATTCTCTTCTAGTGTTACTAAGTATGTATTATCTAATACTGGTAATATGATTTTCTATGCGGTACCTTTGATTTTTACAGGTTTGTCTGTATCTATTGCTTATAAGACAGGTTTATTTAATATCGGTGCTCCTGGTCAATATATCATGGGTACTATTGGTGCTTTACTTGTAGCTTTATATGTTCCAACTACTACAAGGGCTGCAGGAATTGGCGTATGGTTCTTAGCTGTGCTTGTTGGTGCACTTCTTGGTGCTTTATGGGGTATGATACCAGGCTTGCTTAAGGCTTTCTTTAATATAAATGAAGTTATCATTTGTATTATGACAAACTGGATTGCGGCTAATATTTCTTCTTGGATTTTCAAGTATACTGTCGCTATTCAATCTACTGAAAACACAAAGGGAGGTTTCTTGGCTAAGGTCTTGGAAAACTATACGCCTAAGATGGGGTTAGATAAGATTTTCCCTGGTTCTTTGATTGATGGTGGCATTATTATTGCGATTGTTGTGGCTATTGTGATTTATATCATTATGAATAAGACAACATTTGGCTATGAATTAAAGGCTTGTGGCGCTAATAAGGATGCATCTAGATATGCTGGTTTAAATGAAAAGCGTAATATCGTTGTTTCTATTATGATTGCTGGTGCTTTAGCTGGTATGGGTGCTGCACTTTATTATTTGAATCCTGGTATTGAATATAAATATGTTTCTCAATATTCTAGTTTGCCTGCTTATGGATTTAATGGTATTGCGAGTGCTTTCTTAGCTAACTGTAATCCAATTGGTGTTATCTTCTCTTCATTGTTGATTAGATATCTAAATGTTGGTGGTGACTACTTGGTTAAGGTTGGTTTCAATAGATATGTAGCTGATGTTGTTGTTGCGGTTATTATTTATATGGCTGGTTTTACAAGAATTATCAAAGAAGCTATTACTAATCTTTCTAGACGTAAAGATAAGCGTATGCTTGATAAAAAGGAGGACAAATAAGTATGACTAATCTTATTCTTATTCTTCAAAAGACGATGATTTATGCAACTCCTTTATTAATAGTTGCGTTGGCTGGTTGTTTCTCTGAAAGATCAGGCATTATTAACTTGGCTTTAGAGGGTGAAATGATTTTTGGTGCTTTCATTGGTGCTTTGTGTGTCAATGCATGGCAGGTTGCAGGTACTTTTGTTGATAATCAACAATTGATGTTTGTCTTAGCTTTACTTATTTCGGGTGTGGCTGGTGCTTTATTCTCACTGCTATTGTCTTTTGCGGCAATTAAATTGAAGGTCGACCAAACTATTGCGGGTACTGCCTTAAATATGTTGGCTCCTGCCATCTTCTTAACTGTTTGTCTTGTTTTCTTTAATCAAGAGAAGTTGGTTATGAATCCAATGCCTAATTATGTAATTTTACATAAAGGCGATATGAATCCTTTATATGAAATTTTCTGTAATAAGGCTTATATTTCAACTTATATTATCTTTGGATTATTTGTTGTTTTATCAATTTGGCTATATAAGTCAAAGATCGGTACTCATTTAAGAGCTTGTGGTGAACATCCTCAGGCAGCTGATTCTGTTGGTATAAATGTATATAAGATGCGTTTCTTGGGCACTACTATTTCTGGTTTCTTAGCTGGTATTGGCGGTTATACTTATATCGCAACTGTTTCGGCTGGTACTGCTGAGGCTTCTGTTGGCGGTATGGGTTTCTTGGCTTTGGCTATCATGATTTTTGGTAACTGGAATCCAGTCGGTATCTTCTTTGGATCATTATTATTTGGTTTCTTGAAGTGTATTGGTCCTCTTGCAGGTCAAATCTCTTTCTTGAATTCATTAGGTTTAGATATTTATTTCTATAATATTATTCCATTTGTGATTGTTATTATTGTCTTGATTATTTCAAGAAATAAGTCTGGATGTCCTAAGGCTGAAGGTATTCCTTACGATAAGGGTCAAAGATAAAAATTAACTACAACTTCGGTTGTGGTTTTTTGATATAATTTTTTAGAGTTCCTAGAGGTAGATTAAATGGAAAAGTATGTTGTTGGCATTGGTGCTACCAATGTTGATATTTATTGTAAGTCAAAGATAGAGATTAAAGAACACTTTGATCATCCAAGTGACATTTCTTATACACCAGGTGGTGTTACTCGTAATATTTTGGAGAATATTCATAAGTTGGGTTTAGATACCAAACTTTTAACTTGTGTTGGTGATGATATTTACGGTAATTATCTAATTGAAAGAATTAATGAATCTGGTATTGATGCTAGTAATATCGATGTGATTAATGGTGGTCATACTGGTTTGTTTGTGCAGGTTCAGGATAATAATAATGATATGCATCTTGCGATGTGTGATATGAATATTTTGAAGCATATTGATGTGGATTATATTAAGAAGAATGAAACTGTATTTAAAAATGCTAGTGCAATTATCTTGGATCCTTCTTTAGATAGTGGAGTCTTGGACTATTTGTTTGATACTTATGGTGATATTCCTATTTTTGTAGATCCGATTTCTGATGTTTACGCAAAGAAGATCAGACCTTATCTTAATCGTATCTATTGCATAAAGCCTAATAGAAGTGAATTATCTGTTTTGGCTGATATGAAGATTGATAATCATATTGATTTATTATTGGCTTATGAAAAGGTATTAGATAGTGGTGCTAAGAAGGTTTATGTATCCTTGGGTGGTGATGGTTGTATGTATAATGATGATGAAAATCATACCTATACAAGGGCTTTTAAGCCAATAGATAAGATGGTTAATGCCTCTGGTGCTGGTGATAGTTTTTTTGCGGCTATTATTTATAGTTTTGTCACAGGTCAAAATTTGGATGATACAATTGATTATGCGCTAGGTGCTGGTATTGCGGCGATTACTTGTGAGGAGACAATTAATCCTGAATTATCAATTGAATTATTAAAGAAGATTATTAAGGAGAGAAAATAAGATGGAAAATTTAAAGAATTATTTGAGTGTTACACCAGAGATTCAAGAAGCTATTGATGCTGGTAAGCCTGTTGTTGCCCTAGAGAGTACAATTTTATCTCATGGTATGCCTTATCCTGAGAACTTAGAGTTCGCTCATAGGGTAGAAGAGATTGTTCGTGGTAAGGGTGCTATTCCTGCTACTACTGCAATTATTGGTGGTAAGTTAAAAGTTGGCTTAAATGCTGAAGAATTAGAAATTATGTGTAAGGCTAAGGATGTTGGCAAGGTTTCAAGAAGAGATGTTGCGGTATACTTAGCAACTAACCAAACAGGAGCTACAACAGTAGCTACTACTATGTTGATTGCTTCTTTAGCAGGTATTAAGGTATTTGCGACAGGTGGTATTGGTGGTGTTCATCGTGGAGCTGAGACTACTATGGATATTTCTGCTGATTTACAAGAATTAGCTAATACTCCAGTATTTGTAGTATGCGCTGGTTGTAAATCAATTCTAGATATTGGCTTAACTTTGGAATATCTAGAAACATTTGGTGTTCCAGTACTTGGCTATAAGACTGAAGATTTCCCTGCTTTCTATTGCCGTAAATCAGGCTTTGGGGTTGATTATAAATTAAATGATGCTGCTGAGGCTGCTAGAATTATCAAGACTAAGTTTGATTTAGGATTAAAGGGTGGCGGTTTAATCGCTAATCCAATTCCTGAAGAATATGGTATGGATTCTGTTGAAATGGAAAAGATTATCAATAAGGCCTTAGAGAGTGCTAAGAATGATAATATTCATGGTAAGGCTACAACACCATACTTGTTAGCTCATATCAAGGATTATACTGATGGTGCTTCTTTAGCTAGTAATCTTCAATTAGCTTATAATAACGCAAGTGTTGCGAGTGATATTGCGGTAGAGCTTGCAAAATTAGGATAAAACTTAAACCAGACT
Organism: Solobacterium sp.; assembly: GCA_022776215.1. Taxonomy (GTDB): domain Bacteria; phylum Bacillota_I; class Bacilli_A; order Erysipelotrichales; family Erysipelotrichaceae; genus Colivicinus. The sequence continues at coordinate 83,617 of JALFIR010000006.1, forward strand.
TGTCTGGTTTTTGTTTGCTTTATATAATGTGATGGATGAAAAAGATCCTTTGGTATGTCGATGATTTTCTAACGAATATGAATAAGCATCATATTGGCATGTATTCTGCTGCTACTGCTTATTTCATTTTTATATGTGTCATTCCTTTTTTAACTATATTGTTGTATCTTATTCCCTATACTCCAATTGAGGAAGTTGATGTTATTTCAATGATAAGCAATGTGCTTCCTTCTTATGCCTATGATTTTACTATCAATATTATTGATGAAGTCTATTCAAAGACAGCTGCCGTCTTGCCATTATCACTTTTGATTATGTTCTGGACTGCTTCAAAGGCTATGGTTTCAATTAGAAATGGTTTAAATGATATCAATGATTATTTTGAAAAGAAGAATTATTTCTTAGTTAGATTAATTGGTACCTTAGATACTGCAGTAGCTATTGTAGTAATCATCTTTATTTCGTTATTATCTTTGTTTGGTGAAACATTACATGATTATTTAAGTGATTTTAATATTAAATTTATTAATGTTTTAGCGGTTTTAGTTAACTATAAGATGCTGATTACTTTAATTGGTTTCTTTATTGCGTTTATGATTCTTTATGCTTATTTGCCCGCTAAGAAGAATAAGATTAGAGAGGTTATTCCTGGTGCTATTTTTTCGACGATTGTATGTCAATTATTTTCTAAGGTTTTCAACTATTTAGTTAATAATTATTTGAGTTTTTCAATGTATGGGTCATTGGCTACTATTGTAGTGCTTATGATGTATTTTAATTTCTTTTTCTATTTCTTTTTTATAGGAGCTTATTTGAATAAATATTTAGTGAAAGGTTCAATATGAAATATAAATTAATAATGTTTGATATGGATGGTACCTTGTTGCCTATGGAACAGGATACTTTTGTGAAGGGTTACTTTTACTTATTATGTAAGGAAGTAGCTGATAAGATTGATGCCGATTCTTTTGTGAAGTCTATTTGGTCTGGTGTTAGGGCGATGGCTCTATCAAATGGTTCTATGTCTAATAGGGAGGCTTTCTGGAAGGATTTTGAAGAAAAGACTAAGTTGGACAAGGGTTACTTTGAAAAGGTCTGTGATTACTTCTATGCCAATGGTTTTAAGAAGGCTATTAGTTTTACATCACCTAATCCATTGGCTAAGGAAGCGGTAGATATTGCGCATAGTAAAGCTAAACACGTGGTGCTTGCGACTAACCCCTTATTTCCTCTTGTCGCCCAAAAGACTAGATTGTCTTTTGTAGGCTTAAGTGAATTGGACTTTGATTATATTACAGCCTATGAGGACCAATATTTCATTAAACCTGATACTAGATATTATCAAGTATTATTAGATAAGTATAATGTTTCACCTTCAGAATGTTTAATGATAGGCAATGATGAACATGAGGACGCATATCCTTGTAAGAATTTAGGTATCGATGTTTATTTAGTAAATGATTGCGCTATCAGAAGTGAGAAACATCCATATAGTGGATTAGAAGGCTCTTTTAGCGATTTAATAGATTATTTGAAAGGATTAGATGATGAAGGAAAATAAACGTAATTATCCTGTTATAACCATAACTGAAAAGGGTGAAGACTTTATTGAGTCTGGTAATAACTGGGTATATGAGAATGAGATAATCTCTTATTCTAAGGAACATGAGAATGGTGATATTGTTGATGTTTTATCTAAGAAAGGTAAATACTTAGGAACTGGTTTTATTTCTGATGTTTCTAAGATTAGAGTTAGAATCTTTTCTAAGAATGCCAATGATGTCTTTGACTATGACTTCTTTAAAAGAAGAGTCATTTATGCAATCGATTATCGTTTAACTGTCTTAGATAAGATTGATGCGTGTCGTATTATCTTTGGTGAGACTGATGGTTTTCCTGGTTTAACAGTAGATAAGTATAATAATATACTAGTTACTCAAGTAACAACATTCGGTATCGAAAGAAGAAAAGATTTAATCTTTAGAGCACTTCTAGAAGTATTTAAAGAAAAGGGTTATGTGATTGATGCTATCTATGAGCGTAATGATGTTAATTCTAGAGCTCTAGATGGATTAGAATTATATAAGGACTATTATTATGCAAGCAGTGATTTTGATATCAACAACAAGGAAACAATCATTACTGAAAATGGTATTAAGTATTATGTTGACTATGTTGATGGTCAAAAGACTGGTTTTTTCTTAGATCAAAGATTTAATAGAGAATTAGTTGGTAGAATTGCCAAGGGCAAAAGGGTACTAGACTGTTTCACTCATACTGGTTCTTTTGGCTTAAACTGTGCCATCAATGGTGCTGATAAGGTAGTTTCTGTTGATATTTCACCTTTAGCTATTGAACAGTCAAGAAGAAATGCTGAATTGAATAATCTACAAGATAAGGTTACTTATGTTAAGGCTGATGTCTTTGATTATTTGGATAAAGTAAAGAAAAGAGAATATGATTTGATTATTCTAGATCCACCTGCCTTTACTAAATCACGTTCTACAATTATGGCAGCTTTTAATGGTTATAAGCGTATTAATTCTAAGGCAATGAGCCTTTTAGGTAAGGGCGGCTATTTGGTTACTTGTAGTTGTTCACATTTTATGAATGAAGATTTATTTGTGAAGATGTTGCTAGAGGCAGCTAAGGAAAATAATATGGTTCTTAAGCAGATTTCATATAGTCAACAAGGTAAAGATCATCCAATATTATTGAGTTCTAATCAAACTGATTATCTTAAGTTCTATATATTACAATTAATGTAGAAGGTGTGTTTGTAACACATCTTTTATTTTGACCAAATAAAAAACCTAACAGATGCTAGGTTTGAATGATTATCTGTTGTTACGGTAGAAACGCATATTGTCATAATATTTATTGACAATACCATTGAATTCTTCCCATAGAGTATCTTCATTTTCTCTACCAGCAGAACCAACTTCTTTCCACTTAGTTCTTAATTCCTTAACAGAAGCAATTTCTTCATCGGTGAATTCAGATCTTGCAAGGTATTGCTTAGCTTCAGCAATGATAGCCTTCTTAGCTTCAGTTCTTTCAGCATAAGTTTCCTTTAAGCCCTTGTAGTATTCTTTTCTATTCTTGAAGAAAATCTTTCTTTGTTCAGAGAACTTAGCCCATAATTCTTCTTCATGTTCCTTACCAGCTGAACCTAATTGCTTCCAAGCTTCCATTAGTTCATCCATCTTAGCAGAGATTTCCTTGAAATTAGTTAATTCGTTAGCCTTGATAGCTTCTTCAACTAATCTTTCTTTTTCTTCTTTATTCTTAGCGAATGATTCCTTTAAGTTTTCAAAGTAAGCCTTCTTGTTTGCATAGAATTCATCTCTAGCAGCCTTGAATTCAGCCCATAAAGCATCATCCTTTTCCTTATCACCAGTTCTACCAGAAGCTTTCCATCTATCCATAAGTTCGTTCATCTTTAATGTAGCTTCCTTATAGCTCTTTGTAGAAATTTCCTTTGCTTCCTTGATGATGTCATTCTTCTTTTCTTCAGCAGATAATAACATGTCAGTTACTTTTGGAGCGATAGCTGACATGAAGCCGTCAAATTTATCATTAAGCTCTTTTTCAGCTAAAGATTCTTCTTCGCTACTAGCTTTTCTCCATCTCTTCTTAAGAGCTTCAACTTCTTGAGAAGTGATGCCATCTTCTTTGTTTGCTAGTTCTTCAGCTTTAGCAATAAGCTCGTTCTTTAATTCAATTCCTTTTTCGTTCATATGTTTTCAACCTCTATACTTTTCAATTATATATTTTTTTTAACAAATTATAAAGAGAATATTTAAATTCTCTTCAAAATGTACTATATATCTCTAAATTGAGACACATAAAGTTCCTTATAAGTACCATTTTCGATATTCATAAGCTTTTCATGAGTACCACTTTCTTTAACTTTACCATGTTCAATAACTAAAATATTATCGGCATTCTTTATGGTAGATAGTCTATGGGCTACTACGATTGTAGTTCTTCCTTCCTTTAAAGTATCTAATGCTTCTTGGATCATGATCTCAGTTGTATTATCTAAGGCACTGGTTGCTTCATCAAGAAGTAGAATAGGTGGGTTCTTTAAGAAGACTCTAGCGATAGATAATCTTTGTTTCTGACCACCCGATAGCCTTACACCTCTTTCACCAATTTGAGTATCAAAGCCATGTGGTAAGGACATAATGTAATCATAGATATTAGCTTTCTTACTAGCTTCTATTATTTCATCCATGCTAGCTTCTAAGTTACCATAGGCAATATTTTCCTTAAATGTTCCCGAGAATAAGAAGACATCTTGTTGGACAATGCCGATGTTTCTTCTTAAACAGTCCATCGTGATATCACTTATATTCTTATCATCGATTTCAATCGAACCTGAATCAATGTTGTAGAAACGAGGAAGTAAATGACAAATGGTTGTCTTACCACCACCGCTTTCGCCAACTAGGGCAACGGTTTGACCTTTCTTAACCTTGAATGAGATACCATCTAATACTTCATTACTATCGTATTTGAAACATACGTTTTTGAATTCAATATCACCATTTAAATCCTTATAGTCTTTTGCGGAAGGTAGGTCTATTTCTTCTTTTTCAAACATAACTTTTTCAAATTTTTCAAAACCAGCAATGCCTTCTTCTAATTGTTCAGTGAATTGAACTAGGGTAGTAACTGGTGTGATAAACAAGTTAATTGAGACAATAAATGTTGAATAGTCACCAAAGGTAATCAACCCCTTATATAAGAAGATACCACCTGATATTAAACAAATAACATTGAACAAATCAGTAATAAATGATGTGCTTGAGTTAAATGTCGCAAAGCTCTTGAAGTGTAATTTTCTAGCTTCAATAAAATCTTTGTTGTAGCCATCAAACTTTTTCATTTCTAGTTCGCTATTATTAAAAGCCTTAGTAACTCTAATGCCACTGATGGAAGATGAGATACCAGCGTTGATACCTGACATCGCAATCTTGGATTTTCTAGATGCCTCTCTTATCTTTTTTCTAAGATTCATTGAAATAAAGAACAAGAAAGGTACTGAGGCAAAGATAATCAAAGTAAGATTTAAATTGATAGTTGCCAAGTAAATAAAAGACAAGATAATCATCAAAGTACACATGATGACATTTTCAGGACCATGGTGAGCTAACTCTGATATTTCAAAGATATCATTAGTTAAATTAGACATGATAGCTCCTGTCTCATGGTTATCAAAATATGAATAAGGTAATCTTTGAATCTTCCCAAATAATTCCTTACGCATGTCAGATTGAATCCTTACACCCATTACATGTCCATAGAATTGAACAAAGTATTTAAGCAAAGCTCTAATGATATAGATTACAAGTAAGATAATGCCAAATTTAATGATTAAATCATACTTTGAATTAGGAATGAAATCATTAAGCATGTTTCTTGTAATAATCGGATATACCATGGCACTTAATGAGATCAATAGTGATGCCAACATGTCTGATATAAATAGTAATTTGTAGGGTTTGTAATATTTAATAAATTCTTTAAGCATGAATAAAATTATAACATTTTTGTGAATTTACTCTTATTTAATATAGAATTATTTTATATGCAGGGATTTTCAGACGAGCTTAAACAAAGAAAAATTAATTTAGTAGCTAACGGGTATGATGCTTATTGTCTTTTTACAATGACGGGACAAGAAAAGAAATTAGCTAATGAATTAAATAAAGAATATGAATATCTTATTGCAACACCAATGCTTAAAATGGCACATCGCTCTAAGAATGGTCAAAAATATGATGTAGAAGAACTTATGCTATCTAGCTATGTCTTTTTATATATGCCAAATGATAAAAAACCATTTGAGATTAAGTCTAATTATTATTCTTATAAGCTTCTTTCTTATAAGAATAATAATGGAAAACTAATGGGTAGTGACTTAGAATATGCTAAGTGGGTTTTAGAAAACGAAGGTTTCTTGCCTGTTTCAAAAGCTAAAAAAGTTGATGGCAAGGTTGTCCTTGTTGATGGACCACTTAAAGAAATGGAAGGTTATATTATCGAATATTCTAAAAAGAATCGTAATTGCCTAGTTGAATTAGAATTTATGAACCAAAAGACTAAAGTATGGGTTCCTTTTGAGTGGTTAGATGTTAATCTTGATCAATAATCTTTAATTCAACAATATTCTTAAATAAAATCTTTTGTTTAACAATTTGTAACATCTTAGTATCGTAATTAAGCTTGGACAAACGTCCTTCCTTTTTGTAGTACTTGCCATTGTCGAAATAGATAACAGAGATGTTGTTACCTATTTCAATTTCATTTATAGTACGATTTAATATCTCATAATCTTCATAGTCCAAGATTCTTTTTTCAACGACCACTTCTTCCTGTTTCTCAAGAAGCTCTCGATAACCATTCAAGGCATCGAAAGCCATAAAAATTTCCGCTCTAGGCATTATGCCCTCCAATCAATTTATTTCTCTTTCTACCAGTTGCCTTATCTAAATAACTGGTTCCTGTTAATACGGCATTCTTACCATATTTTTGTTTAATATAAACCATAGCTTCTTGTGATTTATGTTCCTTTTCAATCTCTTCAATATCAGTAAATAAATCATATTCGGCATAATATTCATCTTTTAAGTTACCAAAACTAATTCCTATCTTTCTTATTGGATAATTAGTATTAATTATTCTTTTGTAAAGTAGGGTGAATTCATTTAATAAAATCTTATAAGAATTAGTGGTATTACTAATCTTGTTACTACCAGAACTTGCTTTTATTACATCCTTAGAATAGCCGATATATAAGGATATATGATTAGTAACTACATGTTTACTAGTTAGTTCTAAGACATTAGCCTCTACCATTTCCTTTAAGACGGTGTAGGCATCCTTATAGTTGTAGTCTTCAAAAAGAATTTGAGAATTAGATATCGAATTAGCCTTAGGCTTATAAGTCTTGATATCACTGATACAAGTATCCTCTTTCCCATAGGCATGGTCTATTAAAGCCTTGGCATTGATGCCAAAGAGCTTATATAAGACATTTTCTGGTGTTTGGGTAACACCATATAAGTCATAAACCCCAATGGAAGCTAATCTTTTAACCGTTCCTGGTCCTACCATCCAAAAGTCCGTTAAAGGTTGATGATGCCATAATGTTTGTTTAAAAACATCCTCATCTAAGTAGGCAATATTATCGCTTTTATGTTTAGCACAAATATCTAGGGCCACTTTACATAAAAACATATTAGTTCCTATACCACAGGTTGCGGTAATTGAAGTGGTCTTATAGATATCGTTGATAATCAGTTTGGCAATATCCTTAACCTTTAGTTTATATAAATTAAGATAAGGTGTAACATCGATAAAACATTCATCAATAGAATAAACATAGACATCTTCTTTACTGATATATTTAAGAATAATCTTATAGATTAAGGCTGAATATTCCATATATAAAGACATTCTGGGTGGGGCAATGATATATTCAATATTCTTGGGTATTTCAAAAACACGACCTCTACTTTTAACTCCTAACTTTTTAATTGCTGGGGTAGCTGCTAGAGTGATGGCACCTCCACCCCTTGTAGGATCAGCTACAACTAAATTTATTTTAAAAGGATCTAGTCCTCTTTCAGCACATTCAACAGAAGCGTAAAAAGATTTAAGGTCGATACATAAATATAATCTCTGCATGTCTTTATTATAAGAAAGTAAATTACCAAAACAAGTAAGATTTGGGAAAAAATAAAAAACCATTATTTAATTATTCCTAAATATATGATAAATTCTAGATATGAGATTAAAAGAACTTTTGATACAGTATGAAACTGATAATGAAAAAAACCATAATGAAGTAGCTAAGGAGCTTGGTGTGTCTTTATCAACTTATTATCGTTGGCTTAATGGAGAGAGTACTATGCTTAAAAAAGGTACGATTGAGAAGTTATCTAAGGTTTTAGATTATGATATCGAAACTGTCATCATGCAAGAAGAAAGGATTAAACCAATTGCCGGTTTTGTGAAGGCTGGTTACGATTTGTTGGCTGATGAAAATATAGAAGGGTATGTAGAACTTGGACAAGCTGATGCCAATAGAGGGGATTATTTTGTAAGAATTTGTGGCGATTCAATGATAGGTTCTCACATCTATGATGGTGATTTGGTTTATGTAGCTAAGTCTGATACTGTAAGTTCTGGTCAAATTGCGGTTGTACTTGTTGGCGATGAAGTAACTCTTAAGAAAGTCTATTATAAGAACGATTTGATGATTCTTGAGGCTAGCAATCCTGAATATGAGTCAAGGTTTTTTACTAAGCAGGAAATTGTTGACTTACCTGTAAGAATAATGGGTGTTGTGAGATTTGTAAGAAGAGATTTTAGTTAAATAAAAGGTGATTTATTCATCACCTTATAATTTTTCTATTTCTTCTTTTAAGACTCTGACAACATCTTCTTGTGGTATTGATCTAATGATTTCACCTTTCTTAATAAGAAGCGCACAATCCTTACCACCAGCTACACCAATATCGGCACGTTTAGCTTCCAAAGGTCCATTAACTGGGCAACCCATGATGGCAACGTTGATGTCTTTGTGAACATTTTCAAGATATTTTTCCATTTCTTTAACGATAGGCAACATATCATATTGGATACGGCCACAAGTTGGGCAAGAAATTAAATTGGCAACATCTTTCTTAAGACCGCAGTTTCTTAAAAGTTTTTTAGCTACCATGATTTCCTTAACTGGATCATCACTGATAGAAATTCTAATAGTATCACCAATACCATCTAATAATAGATTGCCTAGGGCTAATGATGATTTGATGGCACTATCGATAAGACCACCAGCTTCAGTAACACCTAGATGTAAAGGATAATTGAATTCTTTACTAGCTAATTTATAGGCGTTGATACATTCAATTGGGTCTGATGATTTAAATGATAGGCAGATATCGTGAAAGTCATTGGCTTCTAAGATTCTTAAATGGTCTTTTGCACTTTCAATCATCGCTTCTTCTGAGTGTTTGTACTTTTTGTTTAAAGAACCACCATTTATGCCGATTCTAATCGGTATATGTCTTTCCTTACATAGGTTAACGATTTCTACAATCTTGTCTTCGTTTTCAATATTACCTGGATTTAATCTAATCTTATCAGTACCACTGTTGATGGCAGCTATCGCAAAATCAGGATTAAAGTGAATATCAGATACGATAGGGATGCTGATTTCTTTTTTGATTTCTTTAATTGCCTTGGCATCTTCTAATTCTAGAATAGCGACTCTTACAATGTCGCATCCTGCTTCTTCTAATTCTTTAATTTGTTTAACAGTTGCTTGTACATCCTTGGTTTTAGTGTTAGTCATTGATTGAATGACTACTTTGTTTTGGCCACCTATTTGAACACCACCAACATTGATGGGTCTTGTTGTTTCTCTTCTTGTTGTCATACTTGTTTCTCCAATGCTTTTATGATTTCATCTACCTTTGACTCATCGCCTGCCAAGATGCCTTCTCTTACACAATTATCAATATGATTTTTAAGAATCAAATTATTAGTTTTTTTAAGTAATGATCTTGTTGCGGATAATTGGTCTGATACATCTAGACAATAGCGATCTTCGTCAATCATCTTTATTATCCCATCAAGTTGACCTCTTGCGATATTAAGATACTTTTTTATCTTATCTTTATCTTTAGTCATTAATAATATCCTTGACTTCGTAACCTAATTCTTCAATTGTATCCTTGATTGTTTCATCATCTAGTGAAGTATTTTTAATATAAGCCTTCTTATCCTCTAGACTAACAGTGGCGTCACATCCTAAACCTGTTAAGGCATCTAGTACATGCTTAACACAGTTTTTACACATCATTCCTTCAATTAATACAGTTTTGTTCATAAGTTTAATTTCCTCTTTCTTTACATTATATATTCTTAGCGCATTAGCTAACACAAACATTGATGATACCCACATGGAAATAGCTCCAATCATGGGATTTAATTTTAGCCCATAACTATTATAGAAAAGTCCTGCCGCAATAGGAATACATACTGTATTGTAGCCAAGTGCCCAGAATAGGTTTTCTTTGATGATTCTAAAAGTTTTCTTGCTCAAATCATAAAGAAATGAAATATCATTTAAATCGTTTTTCATTAAGATGACATCAGAACTAGCACTAGCTATATCACTGGCGTTTTTAATAGTGATAGAAACATCAGCTGCTGATAGGGCAATAGAATCATTAACACCATCACCAACCATAGCCGTTATTCCTTTTTGGCTTAAGACTAATTCGTTCTTGTCTTCTGGTTTTACTTCATACTTATAGTCTTTAATCTTTAATAAGTTAGCTATTTTAGTAGCGGCTATCTTATTATCACCAGTGCACATAATCGGATTGATATTTCTTTTCTTTAGATTCTCTATAGCTATCTTAGAAGTGTCTCTTAGAATATCACTTAAATAGACAATACCCATTAATTCATCGTTTTTGCTTAGGGCAATAGATGAATAGTTGTTCTCTTCGATGTTGACTAATTTACTATTGCCTACTAAGTAGATATCATCACCTTTGATGGCTTTAACGCCAAGTCCTGGTATAAAAGTAATTGAATCAAAAGAAATATTACCATTTGGATATTTATCTACTATCGCTTTGGCAATAGGGTGGTTTTGAGTCTTTTCAATCGAAGATAAATAATTAATAAATTCATCATCAATGATTTTTGTTTCTACTACATTTAATTTATTTTGAGTTAGAGTACCTGTCTTATCAAAGATGACTATATCTAACTTACCAGCTACTTCTAAGATTTCTGGTTTTTTGATTAGAATTCCTTGTTGAGCACTTCTTCCAGTGGCTACCGCAATGGCAGCAGGTGTTGCTAGTCCTAGGGCGCAAGGACAGCTGATTACTAGTACTGATAGGGCAAAGTTAAGACTTAGTTCCATGTTTTTACTGATAATCATCCAGATTATAAAGGTAATAAGTGAGATGCCAATTACTGTAAACACAAAGTATTTAGAGATATTGTCCGCAAATCTTTCAACAGGTATCTTTTCATTACTTGCTTTCTTTGTTAGATTAATAATCTTAGAAAGAACCGTAGTACTGGCACTCTTGGTTACTTGTACATTGATAGTACCTAAGGTATTGATGGTTCCTCCAATTACCTCATCACCAACTGTCTTATTTACTGGTAAAGATTCACCAGTAATCATTGATTCATCGATTGATGAGCTACCATTTATGATTACGCCATCTCTTGGTACTGATTCTCCTGGTTTGATGATGACAATATCATTCCTTTTTAAATCGTTGATAGATATTAATTCTTCCTTGCCATCTTTTAATAAGTGAGCATTCATAGGTATTAAAGTGGTCAAGCCTCTAATGATTTTAGTAGTCTTAGCTTTCGTGTTACCTTCGATATATTTGCCTAATTTGACAATAGTAATCGTCATGGCTGCTGTTTCAAAATATAGATGATAAGAAGTATCGCCTAAATTTATCTTATATAGGGCATAGATTGAATAGATAAATGAGACAGCACTTGATAGGGCAACAAGGGAGTCCATGTTAGGGCTTAATGATGATAATGCCTTGAAGCCTGATTTGAAGGTGTGGATATTAATTACTATGACTATTGAGGCTAATATCATTTGAAATAATTGGTTTAGACTAATGCCAACCATTATATCAGGGTCGATACTATTGTCCATTTTTATCATTGATAGACACATTAGGATAATGGATAAGATAATAGAGATAATTAAATATAATTTATCTTTATTAAGTTTCTTTTCCTTGTTTAGTAATAATTTGTAACCTGCCTTATCTACTACTTCTTCTAATGTTGTTTCATTTACTTTGGTTTCATCAAAGTCTACAGTAACTTCGTTGTCTAGAAGATTAACTACAGCATTGTTGACACCACTTGTCTTGTTTAAAGCTTTTTCAACATTGGCTTTGCATATAACACAGGTCATTCCTTTGACTTCGTATGTTTTTTCCATAAATATTCTCCATACCCCCTGGGGGTATTCTTATTGTATTTCTATATAACGCATGAGTCAATTATTTTTTTGTATAATTGATGTATGGCTAGTCTACTTTATGTAAGAAGTGTATATAGTTTACTTTCGAGTATGTGCACGATTCCAAGAATGGTTAAAAAGGCTAAGGAGAAGGGGTATTCTTCTATTGGCCTTGTTGATAAGAATGTCTTGTCTGGGGCAATGAGTTTTTATAATGAATGTTTAAAAGAAAATATTAAGCCGGTTATTGGGCTTGAAGTGGATGTTAACGTTGATAGAATCGTTAGTGTTATTTTGTATGCTAAAGATGATTTTGGTTTTCAAAATCTTATGCGACTATCAACTTGTGTTAATACAAGTGCTGATAAGGTGCTTGATTTAGATACTTTTAATAAGTATCGTGATCATAATTTTGTGGTGATTAAGTCAGAGGATGTTCCTTATTTTGATAGTGAAGATATCAATAATAGTATTAAGAAAGAAAAGGAAATATTTGGCGATCATTTGGTGGCTTTCTTAGACTCAGACATGGCTGGTAATGTAAGAAGAGATGATGAATTAAGGCCTTTATTAAATGAGAATAAGATAAAGATTATAAAGATGTCTACAACTCTTTATATTGAAGAGGATGATTATATCGCTTATGAGGTTTTAAAATGCATAAGGGATAAGAGGACATTAGAAGAGAATGCTTATTATGAAAAGGATCGTCAGATTAAGGATGTTTTTGACTTTGATGACGAATTTAAGAACTGCGATATTTTAGCTAATAATTGTAATGTGAAGATGGCTTTTAGGACTTCTTTGCCTGAATTTAAGACACCTAATGATGTTTCTTCAAAAGATTATTTAAGTGCTTTGTGTAAAGAAGGCTTAAAGAGAAGGCTTAAGAATCGTTTGACTAATGAATATATAAGTAGGCTTCAATATGAGCTTGATGTCATTATTAAGATGCATTTTGAGGATTACTTTTTGATTGTCTATGACTTTATCTTGTATGCGAAGAAAAAGGGAATTATGGTTGGTCCTGGTAGAGGTAGTGCTGCTGGTTCTTTGGTTTCGTATTGTCTTGGTATTACGGAGATTGATCCGATTAAGTATGGTTTGTTGTTTGAAAGATTTTTAAATCCTGAGCGAATTTCAATGCCGGATATTGATACTGACTTCCCAGATGATAGAAGGGATGAGGTGGTTGCTTATGTTAAAGAGAAGTATGGTAAGGATCATGTGGGTCATATTATTACATATGGTACTTTAAAGACTAAGCAGGTCTTAAGGGATGTAGCAAGAGTTTTAAAGTATACAACGGTGGAGACTGATAGTATCGCTAAGCTTATTCCTAATAGTTTGAACACTTCCCTGATGGATGCTTATAATACAATTCCTTTGTTTAATCAAAAGATCAATAGTGATAAGAAGTATCAATTCTTGTTTGAGATAGCTTTAAAGCTTGAGGGTAATCCTCGTCATGAGTCTACCCATGCGGCTGGTATTGTCTTTTCTAAGAACGTTTTATCTGATGTGGTTCCAATGATTTCGATAGAAAGTGATTTGGATTCTACCCAATATAGTGCTGAGTATCTTGAGGACTTGGGTTTAATTAAGATGGATTTCTTGGGGTTAAGAAATCTTGGCATTATTGCGGAAATTATGGATGATATTAATCCTAAGTTTGATATTAATAGGATTCCTTTGAACGACAAGAAGACTTTTGAATTGATTTCTAATGTGAATTTGTTGGGTGTTTTCCAATTAGAGTCTAATGGTATGCAGAATTTGGCTAGAAGGATGCGTCCTAATTCTTTTGAAGAATTATCGATGATGATAGCTTTGTTTAGACCAGGTCCTATGGAGAATATTCCTGCATTTTTAGAGAATCGTGCTCATAGAGATAGGATTAAGTATTTAACCAAAGAATTAGAGCCTATTTTAAAAGAGACCTATGGGATTATTGTTTATCAAGAACAGATTATGTCAATTGCGCGTAAGCTAGCAAACTTTTCTTATGGTAAGGCTGATGTTTTAAGAAGGGCGATGTCTAAAAAGAAGGCTAAGGAACTAGAAAAGCTTAAGCCTGAGTTTATAGATGGTTGTTTAAAAAATGGCTATGATATAAGTTTGGCTAATGAGTTGTATGAATTGATATTGCGTTTTGCGAATTATGGTTTTAATAAGTCACATTCAATCGCTTATGGCTTGGTGGCTTATCGCATGGCTTATTTGAAGGCTAATTATCCTTTGTATTTTTATAAGGCTTTACTTAATGGTGCGATTGGTGCTAGTGAAAAGACTTATGCTTATATCAAGGAGATAAGGGGCAGAAATATTGGTTTACTCGGTTTATCTATTAATAAGTCAACTAATGAGTATCAAATAGTTGATGATAAGATTTTGTTGCCTTTAAGTATTTGTAAGGATGTTGGTAGTGCTAATGTTTCTAAGATTATGGAAGCTAAGCCTTTTACGTCTTATGTTGATGCGATTTGTAAGTTAACTGAAGAAGGCGTGGATATTAAGGCTTTGACTAGTTTGATTGCGTCTGGTGCTTTTGATGAGTTTGGTTTGAGCAGATATTCAATGGCTCTTAATTTAAGTAGGGTTATTCAATATGCTAATTCTACCAATGGTTTGAATTTGTTTGGTGGTGATGATGCGCCAATTATTGAAAATCATCCTGATGATATGATGGTTTTGGCTTCTAAGGAAAAGGAAGTTTTGGGCTTTTATTTTAAGTTTGATCCAATCGAGAGAGTTAAACAAAAGTATCATATAAGTGTTCCTTCTATTAGTGAGATAAAGATGGGTAGTGCCTGTGGTTTTGGTCAGATTGTGCGTATCAAACAGATTAGGACTAAGAAGGGACAAAGGATGTGTTTTGTGGATGTCAATGATGAGAGTGCTTCTATTTCGTTGGCGGTTATGCCTAATATTTATGATCAATATATAGAGGGTTTAAATAAGGCTCATTATGTTTATTTTGAGGGTAAGAAGGAGAGAGAGTATTCGCTTCTTGTAAGAAAGATGGTGTTGTATTGATGAAGATATTAATAGTTGATGATGAGATTAGAATTCGTGAAGTAGTTAAAGAGTATGCTTTGGTTAATGGTTATGTTTGTGATGAGGCAAGTGATGGCAAGAGTGCTGTTAATATGGCTTTAGCTACTGATTACGATTGTATTATCTTGGATATTATGATGCCGGTTATGGATGGCTTTGAGGCTTGTAAGAAGATTAAGGAAGTCAAGGATACACCGATTATTATGCTTAGTGCAAGACAGGAAGAAGATGATAAGCTTTTTAGTTTTAATATGGGTGTTGATGATTATGTGACTAAGCCTTTTTCTCCTAAGGAGTTGATGGCTAGAATTAAGGCCATTATGGCAAGACATAATAAACACGAGAATGAGAAGTTTATTTATAAGGGTTTGGTTTGTGATTTTGATGCCCGTGAAGTTTATATTGATAAAGATAGGGTTAATTTGACTCCTAAGGAAAAGGAATTGTTGTTTTATTTTATTGATAATAAGAATATTGTTTTGTCACGTGATAAAATATCTCGAGCAGTTTGGAAGATGGATTATATTGAGGGTGATCGTTCCGTGGATACTCATGTGAAGATGCTTAGGAAAAATCTTGGCGAGTATCGTGATTTGATTTGTACAGAAAGAGGATTGGGTTACAAGTTTGCGATTTAATTTTAAGGGCATAAAGTTTAAGACCTGGCTATATTTTTTATTTTTTTCTTGTTTAATGCTGGTGCTATTAGGCTTTTTGTTGGTGGCTTTGATTAAGCCTTATTATCGTGAGAATCGTATTAAGATGATTGATACCCTTGTTTCGACAATTGAGAATGAGCTTTTGGTTAATAAGCCAAGTGAGGCGTCTATCTTAAAGACTGATAGGCTTGTGAATAATAATAATGTTTGTGCTATTATTTATAATCAAAATGGTAGAAGGGTTTATAGTGCTGATTCTTTGGGCGAGTTATGTGTTTTTGATGAGCCTATTAATATCAATGGTGATGATTTAGTTGTTTATGATGATGGTACTAAGCTTGTTGATAAATTGAATGAATATAATGTGATAAGTGAGACTTTAACATCTCCTACTACGGATTTGGAGATGCTATTGTATGGTAAGAAGGTTTCTATTAATTTGGCTAATTATTATCTTTTGGTTAATGCACCATTAGAATTGCTTGATTCATATGTCGATTTTATTTTGAAACAATACTTGGTTTTAGCTATGTTTATAGTCGTCTTGGCTTTGATTGTTTCTTTCTTGTTGGCAAATAAGATTACTTCTCCGATTGTTAATATGCAAAAACAGGCTAGTAAACTAGCAGATGGCGATTATCATGTAAGTTTTAAGAGTGATAAAGAGTCTTATAGTGAGATTAATGCGTTAGCTAGTACCCTTGATGATGCGACTGAGAAGCTTTCAAAGATTGATGAGCTTAGAAAGGATTTACTTGCGAATGTGTCTCATGATTTAAGGACACCGATTACTTTAATTAGGTCTTATGCGGAGATGATTAAGGATATTTCAGGTGATGATCCAATTAAGAGGGATCAACATTTGGATGTCATTATTGATGAGACAGAATATTTGACTAAGCTTATTAATGATATGCAAGAGTATTCAAAACTTCAGGCTGGTTTTATTAATTTGAATAAGTCTAATTTTGATATTGAGAAGTCTATTACAAATGTATGTAAACTGTTGTCTGGCTTAATGAAGGAAAAAAATATCACCCTAAAGAAGGATCTTAAGAGTGTAATTGTTTATGGTGATGAGACAAAGATATCGGAAGTGATATACAATTATCTTTCTAATGCGATTAAGCATTCGGATGAAAATTCGACTATTTATGTTTCTATTAGGGATAGTGTAGATAGCTTGTATTTTGAGGTTAAAGATGAGGGTGATGGTATAAGTGAGAAAGAACTTCCTTATATTTGGGATCGCTATTACAAGATTGATAAGAATTTTAGAAGGAATGAAAATTCAACTGGATTGGGTTTGGCTATTGCGAAGGCTATTTTAGAGGCTCATGGCGCTAAGTATGGCGTAGTTTCTAAAGTAGGTGAGGGGTCAACTTTCTATTTTGAGTTGTCAAAGGATTACGATGATGAGACAGAATGATTATTTGAAATTTATTAATTATGAGATTGAACAGGATTCTGAAATGTTTAAGGTTAATTCAGATACTGCGGCTTTGGGCATGTTTTTAGAGCCTTTAAAGAAGAAGACGGTTTTGGATTTGGGCACTAATAATGGTGCTTTACTTTTGTATGCTCATTATCATAATGCGGGTCATTTGATTGGGGTGGATATTTTTAAGGAGCCACTTGAATTGGCAAATGATAATTTAAGAAGATATACAAATGATTATGAACTTATTAATTCAAGGATTCAGGATTTGGATATCGATCCTGTTGATGTAGTGATTTGTAATCCACCTTTCTTTGAGATGGGTAATGTAAGAAGTAATAAGTTTTATAAGACGGCGATGTTTGAGGAGACTTTGCCACTAGATGATATGTTTAAGGCTTTTAGGAAGAATATGAAGGATAATGGTGAGGTTTATACTTTATATCCTGCGGAGAGATTTCCTGAGTTTTATAATATGTGTCTAAAGTATAAGCTTAAGATTATGAAGATTGCCTTTGTACATGATGAGAATAGACCTTATGCGTCTAGGTTTGTGGCTAAGTTAAAGATTGGTCCAATGACTAAGCTTAAGGTGTTAAAACCAATTATGATTAAGAATGGAATATTTGAGGTGTAGTGGTACACCTTTTTGTTTTTGAAATTCTTTTCAGAAAGTAAATCATCAAAGAATTAACCATTTTATACGGTTTTTGTAAGAATGTGTTAACCAAAAAAACGAGTTGATGAGTAAAGCACTTACAATTGAAAAAAATATCTTGTATAATTATATGCGATGGAAGCGCTTGCACAGACTTGGGGTGTATAGAGCTTACAAAATTTAGGTACTAAAGGTACAAAAGAGGAGAACAAATGAAAAAAATTTTAACTGTCTTACTTAGTATTGCAATGATCTTTACATTGGCTGCTTGTGGTGGTGGTAACGACGACAATGGTGGTGCTACTACTGGTGGTAGTGATGTAGAACAAGTTGCAGTATTCTGGTACACATTCGCTGATGACTATTTGTCAACTGTACGTGCTGCTTTAAATAATGAATTTAAGGCTGCTGGTATTTCTTACAAGGACTATGATGGTAACGGTAACCAAACAGATCAAACAAACCAAATCACTACTGCTTTAGCTGCTGGTGTTAAGGTGTTAGTTGTAAACCAAGTTGAATCTAACTCTGTTGATACTACTAAGGCTATCTTAGAAGCTGCTAAGGCTGCTGATGCAAAGGTTGTATTCTTCAATAGATCAATTTCTGCTGATGATGCTGAAGCTGAAGCATTATTAAATGAATATGGTTCTGCATTCGTTGGTACTGACTATGAACAAGCTGGTCACTACGAAGGTAAGATTATTGGTGATTACTTACTAGCTAACTATGATGCATTAGATCTAAACAAAGATGGTAAGATTTCTTACGTTATGTTAAAGGGTCAAGAAGGTAATACAGAAGCTATCGCTAGAACTCAATTCTCAGTTGAAGATGCAAACGCTATGTTAAAAGAAGCTGGCAAGCCTGAATTAGCTTACTATGATGAAAAGGCTACTACTCAATACTTAGTAGATGCTAACGGTACTTGGTCTCAAGAAGCTGCATTCAATCATTTAGAAACAGTATTAGCTCAATATAACGAAGCTAACAACAATATGCCTGAATTAATCATCGCTAACAATGATGGTATGGCTCTAGGTGCTATCCAATCATTACAAGGCCATGGTTATAACGATGGTAATGGTACTACTATTCCAGTATTCGGTGTTGATGCTATCCAAGCTGCAAAAGACGCTATCGATGCTGGTAACATGACTGGTACAGTAAAACAAGATGGTGAAGGTATGGCTAAGGTTGTTTGCTTAACTGCTAGCAATTTAATCGCTGGTGAAGCTCCAGTTACTAACATTCCTGCTGAATACGAAGCAGTTGGTACATGGAGAGTTAACATTCCTTATTCAGCTTATACTAAATAATTTAGCTTAACTGATTTTACTAAGTAGCCACGCTAACGGCGTGGCTACTATTATATTTAACTAACATAAAGGGGACTAAATTTTATGGCAAATGATGTATTGCTTAGAATGGAACATATCAGTAAGTCATTCCCAGGTGTTAAGGCACTAGATGATGTACAACTAACTGTTAAGGCAGGTACAGTACATGCTCTTATGGGTGAGAATGGTGCCGGGAAATCTACTTTGATGAAATGTTTATTCTCTGTTTACCACAAGGATAGCGGTCATATCTATCTAGAGGGTGAAGAAGTAGACTTTAAGGATTCCAAAGAAGCTTTGGAACACGGTGTAGCGATGGTACACCAAGAACTTAATCAAGCTTTAAAAAGAAATGTAATGGATAACATGTGGCTAGGTCGTTATCCTAAGGTTGATGGCTTCCCACTATTTACAAGTGAGAAGAAAATGTATAAGGCCACAAAAGAAATTTTTGATCAATTGGAAGTTAATGTTGATCCTAAAACAGTTATGTCAACAATGCCTGTATCTCAAAGACAAATGGTCGAGATTGCTAAGGCAGTATCATATAATTCTAAAGTTATCGTATTTGATGAACCAACATCTTCTTTGACTGAAGTTGAGGTTGAACACTTATTTAAGATTATCAATCAATTGAAGGCAAAGGGTTGTGGTATCATCTATATTTCTCATAAGATGGATGAAATCTTGAGAATTTCAGATGAAGTAACTATCATGCGTGATGGTAAATACATAACTACAAAAGACGCAAAAGATTTAACAACTAATGAAATTATTAAGTTGATGGTGGGTAGAGAGCTTACTAATGTATATCCAGTTAAGGACAATGTTATTGGTGAACCTCTTCTTGAAGTAAAGGGTCTTACTGCTGAATATTCTAAATTAAAGGATGTTTCATTTAAGGCAAATAGAGGCGAGATCTTAGGCATTGCTGGACTTGATGCAAGTGGTCGTACAGAATTACTTGAAAATATCTTCGGTAATGCGACAAGAAAGAGTGGCGAGATTTATCTTGATGGTAAGCTTGTAAAGAATAAGAATCCTCGTGAATCAATTAAAAATGGTTTCGCTCTAGTTACAGAAGAAAGAAGAGCTACTGGTATCTTCGGTATCCGTGATATCCAAGCTAATACTTGTATTTCTTCGCTAGATAAGTATATGAATGGTCCATTCTTGAATGATAAGAAGATGTATGATGCTACACAGTGGGGTATTGACTCCCTAAAGACAAAGACTCCAAACCAAAAGACAAGAATTGAGTCTTTATCAGGTGGTAACCAACAGAAAGTTATTATCGCAAGATGGCTATTAACAGAGCCAGATGTTCTACTACTAGATGAACCAACAAGAGGTATCGACGTTGGTGCTAAGTATGAAATCTATGAATTGATTATTAATTTGGCTAAGCAAGGAAAATGTGTACTAATGGTATCTTCAGAAATGGCTGAACTATTAGGCGTATGCGATAGAATCTTGGTAATGAGTGGTGGTCGTTTAGCAGGTGAAGTTGATGCTAAGACTGCTACACAGGAAGAGATTATGACTCTTGCTGCTAAATATGCATAAATTAGGGGGATGACACTAATGTCTGAAAAGAATAACAAATTTGATTCTAAAAAGCTTGTAGACTTTTTATTCAACAATGCGATGTTCATTATCATTGCATTGGTAATTGTATATGTTGCGATTAAAAGACCTGCTTTCTTGGGCACTGCTTCAATCGTTAACGTAATCTCATTGACTGCATCTAAGCTTCCAATTGCTTTAGGTGTTGGTGGTTGTATTGTTTTGGCTGGTACCGATATTTCTGCTGGTAGAATTGTTGGTTTATCTGCTGTTGTTACTGCTTCATTATTGACTACATCTTCTAAGATTTGGCCAAATATGACACAAGCATTACCTATTCCAGTTGTATTATTGATTGTTGTTTTGATTGGTGCTGCTATTGGTTTCGTAAATGGTTTCTCTGTTGCGAAGTTTAGCTTACACCCATATATCGTTACATTATCAACTCAATTAATTACTTATGGTATTATCCTTGTTTATATGATGTCTGGTACAAACAATGGTCAAACATTATCAGGTATGATTGAACCATATAAGAATTTGATTGCTGGTCCATTGTTCAAGATTGGTACAGTTGCTGTTCCTAAATATGTTCTATACTCATTAATCTTCTTAATTGTAATGTGGGTTATTTGGAACAAGACTGAATTTGGTAAGAATATGTTCGCGGTAGGTTCTAACAAGACTGCTGCTGAAGTATCTGGTGTTAACGTTGAAAAGACAATCATCTTAGTATTCGTTCTTGCTGGTGTTATGTATTCATTAGCCGGATTTATCGATGCTGCCAGAGTTGGTAGTGCTACTGCTAATACAGGTCTAAACTATGAAGCAGATGCAATTTCTGCTTGTGTAATCGGTGGTGTATCATTCGTTGGTGGTACTGGTAAGATTTCTGGATTATTTATCGGTGTTGTACTACTTCAATTAATTTTCGTTGCTCTTAACTTCTTAGCAGTAAATCAAAATATGCTTTATATCATTAAGGGTTTAATTATTTTGATTGCTTGTGCTATTGATATGCGTAAATATCTAACTAAGAAATAATGGAAGATAAGGAAATTAAAAAAACCGAATCTAATAATAATGGCGAGCCTAATAGCTCGCCATTACAACTAAGAGGTCTTTATTCAAAAGTAAAGATTTCAGTAAAGACTCTTGATAAGATTATCGGTGTATTATTTGTGGCAATCGTTATTTGTGTCGTTATTGGTTTGACTAATAATGGTTTCAAAGTAGATTTTAATTCTTTGGGTGGCTCTTATATTGAATCTAAGCGATATGAATATGGCGAGAAGGTTGAAGTAGATAATCCTACAAGAGAGGGTTATGAATTTGATTATTGGGCACTCGATGAAAATTGTAATATTAGAGCTAATCTAGATACGATGATTGTTGATAGTGACTTTACCTTATATGCTTGTTGGTTAAAAAAATAAACGTGAGTTTATTTTTTTTATATAGTAATATGTAGATATGTTAAAAATTATTACAGATAGTGCTAGTGATATTACATTAGCTCAAGCTAAAGAGCTTAACGTTGACATGATTTCTCTTAATGTGACTTTTGAAGGAAAGACATATAAGGAGGAAAAGGATATATCTAAAGAAGAGTTTTTTGATTTGTTGGTAAGTAGTCCATCTTTTCCAATCACTTCGCAACCATCTCCTAGTGAGCTTATGGAAATATTAGAAGAAGCAAAAAAGAATAATGATGAGGTAATTGGTATTTTCTTGTCTTCTAAGATTTCAGGTACTTATGATAATGCGGTTATGATCAAGAATATGGTTGAGATTGATAATTGTTATTTTATAGATTCTTTAAGTTGTTCATGTGGTGAAAGATATTTGGTTAACGAAGCTTGTAGGATGAGAGATGAAGGGGTTAGTTATAACGATATCGTTACTACATTAGAGGAACTAAAGACTAGAGTTAGGGTTATGGCTGGTGCTGATAATCTAGATTATTTAGCCAAAGGTGGTAGAGTCAATGTGGTTGCTCATAAGGTTGGTAACTTATTGAAATTTAAACCACTTGTTACTTTAGATGATGAAGGCAAAGTATCCTTGTTTTCAAAGCCAAGGGGTACTAAGAGCGCAATTGAGGAATTGGTTTTAAAGTTAGTTAATGAAAGATTAGATGAAAGATTTCCAATATGTGCCTTATATACACCTAGCATTGGTAATGCGTTAAAGTTGGTTGAAAAATTAGCTAATGTAGGCGTTGAAATTCATGAGTTTAATAAGCATATGATTGGTGCTGTTATTGGTTCTCATTTGGGTCCAAATAGCTTTGGTTTAGCTTATGTTGTAAAGAAGAAATAGAGCTTATACAAAATTTTGTATTCTTTGTGCATTTTTGTTGCTAAATTAGTGCAAAAATATTAGAATAAAGGACGTAAAACGACGAAGGTCGTTATAAATAAAGAAAGAGGTAGTATGAAAGAACAGTGGAGCGGATTTAAAAGTGGCAAGTGGTGCAATGAAATTGATGTAAGGGATTTCATTCAAACTAACTACAAGCCATATGATGGTGATGAAAGTTTCTTAGCTGGTGCAACAGAGGCAACTGATAAGCTATGGGGCGAATTACAAATTTTACAAAAGGAAGAAAGAGCCAAGGGTGGCGTGCTTGATATGGAAACTGAAGTAGTAAGTGGTATTACTGCTTATGGTGCTGCATATCTTGATAAAGATTTAGAAAAGGTTGTTGGTTTACAAACTGATAAGCCATTAAAGAGAGCATTTATGCCTTATGGTGGTATTCGTATGGCTGAACAAAGCTGTCAAATGTATGGTTATGAACCAAGCCAAGAGTTACATGATATTTTTACTAAGTATCACACAACTCACTCTGATGCAGTTTTCTCTTGTTATACAAAGGAAATGAAGACTGCAAGACATAATAAGATTATTACAGGTTTACCTGATACTTATGGTAGAGGTAGAATCGTTGGTGACTATAGAAGAATCGCCTTATACGGTATTGATTATCTAATCGAATGTAAACAAAATGATTTAGATGAATACGGTGGCGGTTTAATGGATGAAATCGTTTGTCGTCAAAAGGAAGAAATTGCTAAGCAAATTAAGGCTTTAAAGGCTATGAAGGAAATGGCTTTAAGCTATGGTTTCGATATTTCTTTACCTGCAAAGGATTCATATGAAGCTGCTCAATGGCTATACTTTGGTTATTTAGCTGCGATTAAGACTCAAAATGGTGCTGCTATGTCAGTAGGTAGAATTGCTACTTTCTTAGATATCTATTTTGAAAGAGACTTAGCTAGTGGTAAGTATACTGAATCTGAAATCCAAGAGATCGTTGACCATTTAACTATGAAGTTTAGAATGGTTAAGTTCGCTAGAATTGAAAGTTATAACCAATTATTCTCTGGTGACCCAGTATGGGCAACACTTGATTTAGCTGGTGCTGGTGTAGATGGCAGAAGTATGGTTACTAAGACTGACTTCCGTTTCTTACATACTTTAGAGAATATGGGACCTTCTCCTGAACCAAATGTTACTGTTTTATATACTTCAAGACTTCCTGAAGGCTTTAAGAAGTATGCAGCTAAGATTTCAGTAGATACAAGTTCTATTCAATATGAAAATGATGATGTAATGCGTGTTGTTTGGGGTGATGACTATGCAATTTGTTGTTGTGTAAGTGCTACTCAAACTGGTAAGGAAATGCAATTCTTTGGTGCTAGAGCTAACTTAGCTAAGTGTCTTCTTTACGCTATCAATGGTGGTAAGGATGAAAAGACTAAGATGCAAGTTGGTCCTATCTATCAACCAATTACTTCTGAATACTTAAATTTCGATGAAGTAATGGAAAAGTATGACTTAATGATGGGCTGGTTGGCTAAGTTATATGTAAATACATTAAACTTAATCCACTATATGCATGATAAGTACTATTATGAAGCAGCTCAAATGGCTTTAATTGATACTGAAGTAAGAAGAACTTTCGCTACTGGTATTGCAGGTTTCAGTCATGTTGTTGACTCATTAAGTGCTATTAAATATGCTAAGGTTAAGACAATTAGAGATGAAGATGGTCTTGTAGTTGATTATGAAGTTGAGGGTGATTTCCCAAGATACGGTAATGATGATGATAGAGCAGATGATATCGCTATTTGGTTATTAAAGACTTTCTTAGAGAAGGTTAAGGAAAACCATACTTATAGAAATTCTGAGGCTACTACTTCAATTCTTACTATCACTTCAAATGTTGTTTATGGTAAGGCTACAGGTTCTTTACCTGATGGTAGAAAGGCTGGTGAACCTTTATCTCCAGGTGCTAACCCAGCTTATGGTGCTGAAAAGAATGGTTTAATTTCTTCATTAAATTCAGTTGCTAAGTTACCTTATGAATATGCTCTTGATGGTATTTCAAATACACAAACTATTAACCCTGATGCACTAGGTCATAGTGAGGATGAAAGAGTTAATAACTTAGTTAACGTATTAGATGGTTACTTCGATAGAGGTGCTCACCACTTGAATGTTAACGTGTTCGGTGTAGAAAAGTTAAAAGATGCTATGGAACATCCAGAAAAACCAGAATATGCAAACTTCACAATTAGAGTTTCTGGTTATGCTGTTAAGTTCATTGACTTGACTCGTGAACAACAACTAGATGTTATCAGTAGAACTTGTCATGACCACATGTAATAACAATTTAGGTCTTATTCATTCATGCGAATCCTTTGGCTCAGTTGATGGGCCAGGGGTTCGCTATATTGTTTTTATGCAAGGTTGCAATATGCGTTGTGCATATTGTCATAATCCAGACACTTGGAAGACAGGCGAAGGGAATGCAAGTGCTAAGGAAGTTTTTGATAGGGCTATTAGATGCAAGTCTTACTGGCGAAATGGTGGTGGTATTACTGTTTCTGGTGGTGAACCCTTATTACAACTTGATTTCCTGATTGATCTATTTACTTTATGTAAGGAAGATGGTGTTAATACTTGTATTGATACTTGTGGTCAACCTTTTGATTTAAACAATATTGAGTTCATGGAAAAGTTTGATAAGTTATTA
Source organism: Solobacterium sp. (assembly GCA_022776215.1). Lineage (GTDB taxonomy): Bacteria > Bacillota_I > Bacilli_A > Erysipelotrichales > Erysipelotrichaceae > Colivicinus. The sequence goes on from JALFIR010000006.1 coordinate 109,425, forward strand.
GAACTTACTGATTTACTTTTGATAGATATTAAGCATATTGATAATGAGAAACATATTGAACTTACTGGTAAGCCAAATACTAATATTTTAGAGATGTTTAGGTATTTGGATAAGAAGAATAAGCCTATTTGGATTAGACATGTTCTTGTTCCTGGTATTAATGATGATGAGGATTCTTTAACTAGGACTAAGGAATTTATTGATTCTTTATCTAATGTGAAAAGGGTTGAGATTCTTCCTTATCATACTCTTGGTGTTCATAAATGGGAGGCCTTGGGTATTAAATATCGTTTGGATGGTGTTTTACCTCCTAGCAAGGAACAAATAAGTAGAGCTAATACAATTTTAGATACTCAAAAATACAAATAAGTCATTGCCTAAGGTGATGACTTTTTTATATCATAAATATAATGAAAAGTGTTTTAGGCCGTATCATTACTTTGGTGTTCATGGTTCTTGGTGAACTAGCTTTAGGGGTCTTGTTATTTAATTATTTGACTTCTAAATTTGTTTTTATTGAAGTTTTTTTACATATACTAGCAGTAATAGTGGTCTTAAATATCATTAGAACTTCTAAGCATTTATCTAGTGATATAACTTGGATTTTTTTAATTATTTTATTTCCAGTACCAGCTACTTTTGTCTTTCTTTTGACTTATTTTAATTTGTTTATTAATAGAACTTTTAAGTCGATTGTTAAGGAAGAAAAGAAGGCGGTAACTTTCCTTAATCAGGATGATGAAGTATTAGAGGATTTAAAGAAGGAGTTTCCTACATATTATCAAGATTTTATGTTTCTAAAGAATAGTAATTTTCCCATCTACTACAATAATAATTTTGATTATTATAGTCCTGGTGAAAAGGGTTTTCCTGTTTTGTTGAGTGAGCTTAAGAAGGCCAAAAAGTATATCTTTATGGAATATTTTATTATTGAAGAAGGAATTATGTTTAATTCTATTTTGGATATTCTAAAAGAAAAGGTTAAAGAAGGTGTTGAGTGTAGAGTTATGTATGATGATATGGGTTCTTTACATACTTTACCTAAATCGTATGCTAATATACTTGAATCTTATGGTATTAAGGCGGTTACTTTTAATAAGGTAACGCCAATTTTAAGTACTATTATGAATAATCGTGATCATCGTAAGATTTTAATTATTGATGGTAAGGTGGCTTTTAGTGGTGGTGTTAATTTGGCTGATGAATATATCAACAAGAAAGTTGTTCATGGTAAGTGGTTAGATAATATCATTAGAATTAAGGGTAAGGCAGTAGATTCAATGTTAGTAACTTTCTTAACTAACTGGAATGCCCTAAGACATGAGGACGAGGATTATAGAAACTTCATGGTAGAGCATAGAGAGAAGGTTAAGGATGGTTTTATCGTCCCTTATAGTGAGACACCTCTAGACTTTGAATTAACGGCACAGAGTGTTTATATGGATATTTTAAATAGGGCTCAAGATTATGTTTATATCATGACTCCTTATTTGATTATTGATGAAGAAATGATTAATTGTCTTATTCATACCGCTAAAAAAGGTGTAGATGTTAAGATTATTGTCCCTGGTGTTGCTGATAAAAAGATAATTCATGATATTGGCGAATCATATTATGACCAATTAATCAAGGGTGGTGTTAAGATCTATGAATATAGACCTGGTTTCGTGCATGCGAAAGTATTTGTGAGTGATGATATTTCAAGTGTTGTTGGTACTATTAATCTTGATTATCGTTCTTTATATCTTCATTTTGAGAATGCAGTCCTTTTGTATAAGAGTAAGAAGATAATGGATATTAAAAAGGATTTCTTAAATGCATTAGAAGATTCAGTGGAAATTAAACATGCTCGTTTTTCTCTTGTGAAAAACTTTTTGATGAGCGTGTTAAGGATATTTGCGTCTTTGTTGTAGATAGGGGGATAATATGAAATTAAACTACAAAAGAACGATTTTAGTGGGCTTAGCTTTCATGTCCATCTGTGCTTTCTGGCAGATGTATGATGGCATTGTTCCACTAATCCTAACCAACACTTTTCATTTAAATGAAACGTTGTCTGGCATGATCATGGCTCTTGATAATGTCTTGGCCTTATTCTTATTACCTCTATTTGGTTTTTTGTCTGATAAGGCAGAAACTAATATCGGTAAGCGTATGCCATTTATCTTATTTGGTACTGGTTTGGCTGTTATCTTAATGAACTTCTTGCCAATTATTGATAATGCCTACTATGGTGAACCAACTACTTTTAAACTTATTTCATTTATTATTGTGCTTGGTTTCTTACTAATTGCGATGGGAACTTATCGTTCTCCTGCTGTAGCTTTAATGCCTGATGTTACGCCTAATCCTTTAAGATCTAAGGCTAATGCAATCATTAATTTAATGGGTGCTATTGGTGGCATTATCTATTTAGCTTTAGCTAGTATCTTGTATCCACATGCTAAGACTGCTGGTGTTGATCATGTTAATTATCAAATATTGTTTATCTTGATTTCGGCACTAATGTTTATTTGTGTTGGCATCCTATTCTTAACAATTAAGGAACCTAAATTAAGACAAGAAAACTTAGAGCTTGAGAAGCAACATCCTGAATGGGACTTAGCTGTTGATGATGGCAGTGGTGATGAAAAGTTGCCTCCTGAAGTTAAAAGATCTTTAGGCTTCTTGTTAGCTTCTATCGCCCTTTGGTTTATGGGCTATAATGGTGTAACAACTTGGTTTACAACTTATGTTTCTAAGGTTATGGGAGCAGGCCTTGGTGGTGCTAGTACTTGTTTACTAGTAGCTACAGCTGGTGCTATTGTTTCTTATATTCCGGTTGGTAATTTAGCTTCTAAGGTAGGAAGAAAAAAGTGTATTCTATTTGGTATTATCTTGTTGGCTTCAATGTTTGTGATGGGTTTTGTCTTAACAACTATCTTTGATCATATCAATTTTGTAATGTATATATGTTTCGCCCTTGTAGGCCTTGCGTGGGCAAGTATCAATGTTAATTCACTTCCGATGGTTGTTGAAATGTGTAAGGGCAGTGATATTGGTAAGTTTACTGGTTATTACTATACAGCTTCTATGGCTGCTCAAATTATCACTCCGGTATGTGCAGGAACTTTAATGAGACTTATTTCTTATAAAGTATTATTTATCTATTCTGCAATATTTGTATTAGCATCTTATTTCACTATGTCTCAAGTTAAGCATGGTGATCAAAAGGTTGCAGGTAAGAAAGGCTTAGAAGCTTTCGAGGATATGGATTAATTTATAAATGAAAGTCATTTCGATTGAAGTGACTTTTTTATTGCGTGTTTGCTGTGAATAATTAAGAAAGGCAAAGAGAATCGCACGTTATTAAACGAAGTACTAGAAAATGTTAAGCACGATATGAGTGATAAAGAAATTCTAGATATGTTGACAGATTGCAAGATTGCGAATGAGCCGAAAGAAAAGAATATTGACAATAAATACAATTGAAAATAAACTAATTATAGTTAGCAATGACTAACTAGGTGAGTATATGAAATATAAGATTAAGAAAGATAGTGTCCAAGAGACATTGATCATTCCTCTATATTCTAGAAAGATTTGTTCTAGTCTATATCCTAATATTTATTATGATAAGACTGCTGTAGATTTGATTAGTCAAATTGATTATGATTTTTCAGAAGTAGAAAAGAAATCAAAGAGTCTTATGCAACGTTTTGGTGCCCTAGAAGTAGCTGCAAGACAAAGTGATATGATTTATGAGATAAAAGATTATTTAAAAAATCATCCATACGCATCAATAGTCAATCTTGGTTGTGGCTTAGATAATACTGGAAGAAATTGTGATAATGGTAAATGCAAGATATATAATCTTGATTTTCCTGATGTGATCAAAGTAAGAAATGAATTGTTACCGTCTGGTGAACGTGAATATAATATTCCTTGTAATCTAAATGATGTAGAATGGTTTGATAAAATCGATAATTCCAATGGTGTAATCTTCTTTGCCTCAGGAGTCTTTTATTATTTTCT